>NZ_JAWOTI010000002.1:267214-422733 GCF_033338775.1 Vibrio sp. Vb1018 | reverse complement strand
CTGGCGCAGTCTCTGCCAACGCTGACTAACGTGACGTTTACGCCTGAGCACCAAGCCATCGGCCAAAGCGTGACGGTAACGCTGGAATTCGATAAAGCATTGCAAGGTGCTGTGGCGGAGTTAGGTGGCACGACGATCACTTCATTAGTGGCAACCGCGGACCCAAGTGTTTGGACTGGTGATGTGGTGGTACCAAGCACGTCGGAGCTCAATGTGGGGTTGCTTGTTCGTGACTACCAAGACTTATCAGGGAATACCGGTAGTCAGAACACGGCTTACTCCATGCCGATCACACCAACCTTAGCTATTACGCCAGTGGGTAATGTGGATGAAGCGCATGCCGCCACGCTACAATTTGAAGGTACGTCGACACGCTTTGACGGTCAGTCCCTGCGTCTTGAAGTGAAAGCCCAAGGCAGCGCGACGGTACTAAAAAGCAGCAGCGCAACGGTACAAGCCGGTGGCACTTGGACCAGTGACGCGATTGATATGAGTCACCAAACCAACGGCACTTATACCGTGATTGTGACAGGGACGAACTCAGCCGGCATTGAAGTGAGTGAAAGCCAGAGCTTTACACTGGCGCAGTCTCTGCCAACGCTGACTAACGTGACGTTTACGCCTGAGCACCAAGCCATCGGCCAAAGCGTGACGGTAACGCTGGAATTCGATAAAGCATTGCAAGGTGCTGTGGCGGAGTTAGGTGGCACGACGATCACTTCATTAGTGGCAACCGCGGACCCAAGTGTTTGGACTGGTGATGTGGTGGTACCAAGCACGTCAGAGCTCAATGTGGCGTTGCTTGTTCGTGACTACCAAGACTTATCAGGAAATACCGGTAGTCAGAACACGGCTTACTCCATGCCAATTACACCGACAATACACCTAGACGTTATCAACGATGTTACTGGAGTGGAAAGCGTGACAGTAAGTGGTAGCAGTGAACGATTTGAAGATGGTGAGTTCATAGATATCAAAGCAGTCGACGCTGATGGTACAGAAGCCACAGGCATGGCAACCGTGCTTTCAGACTCATGGACAACTGATTTAGATCTTTCAGGACTGAAGGAGGGGGTAGTGACGATTTATGTAAATGGTACCAACAAGCTTTCCGCCTCTGCCGAAGAGGCTCAAGCAACATTTAACTATGATCGTTTCGCAAGTACAGCCTCCTTAGGTGCTGTTTACAACCGATATTTTAGTGATGACAAAACTTTAAAAAATGCGGCATAAATAAAGCGAGCGTTTAGCTCGCTTTATTTCTTTGGGACTTTTTGTGATATTTATCAAAATAATTGCCTTTATTGATAAGTTACTCGAATTAATGAATCGTCTTAATACAAGGCTGAATAACTATAATAACTAGGCCAATGTTGCTTTTAGGTGTGTATGACGTGATTGTGATGGTCGCTCGGCAGGAGCTGTGGTGAATGTGTCGCGTTGAAAATCTTTTTAAATATTATATATTTACGCTCGTTTCTATACTCTGAGTATAGTGTTCTGCATGAGGTCGATGGGTAATACCTCACCTCTTTAACTCGCGATGAAGCAAATTTAATCCTAGCAAGCTTCAGAGCAGTTACTTTTGTGAGTGCGTAATGCGCTCACCTTTTTATTTAAACTTCCTCAGTAACAGTCAATTTGTTGTTTGTTGCTGAGGAGGGCACCTCATAAACTTCTGAATTTCCTCGTGCTTACCTGAAGCACACGTTACTACGATTTTTGTTAACTTCAGTCCATAAATTAAATTTTTTTAGATAGTAAGATTTTACCATTTTGACAGAGTGGGTGATGTTACTGGCTTTTATTGTGGTCGAATCGCATGTTTTAATAGTAAAAATCACCATTTTTTTGGTGTTTTTGATTTCGGGCGATTTTTCTATCTCGTTGAAAATAAATGGCTAAGTAAGTAGGATACGCAGACCAAATCGTACTTGTAAGCCTTATCAGCTTAATTGTCACCGCAGCCATATTTACGATGTTGGTTGTGGAGAATTCAAATGCATTTAGTTTGCAAATTTATACCTAGCTCGAAGCTATCCTCCAACGAGCTATCTTATGTTCTTACACCGGACGAGTGTATAGGACAGCTTTCGCGTTTGCGAAATTCAGATGACATCCTCAGAAACCTCCCTAAAGAATTGGCGCAAAAGATTTCCATCTCTGCCAAAAAAACGACCAGCGCATTGCTAGCTGCTATAAGAATCGAATTGGGAAAAGGCAATTGGGTGTCATTATCTACCGTTGCTCGTCGGTCGCCATTGACGGACTCTCAGCTGCAAAGCTTCCCTAGACTTAAATCACTCGTTGACTTTGTATCAGCTTCGAATGAAAGCAAAGCTTTTAAAGCAGGATACAAGCAGGTTACCGACGATGTTGCTTTAGTTCGTAGTTACACGCATGTCCCCTCTGAGCCAAGCCCAGATCAAAAAATCGTTGTCGAGTTTGCAGGGCAGTGGTCTAGCAACGCGGCATGTTTGATGTTGGGAAAAACCGAAGCTCAAAAAGAAAAAGTGACTGTAGGCAAGGCTGATACAGAAAACAAACACCGCAGCCTCGCGACGTTTAAAGATCTCGATGCTGAAGGTAAAACGCTTTATATCAAAATTCCTTGCTCCGACCAGCCTCAGCCAATCTTGCTTAAACTCGCCGAAGACCTGCAACCCGTTGATAAAGAAACTCAGATGGATGAGTGGGACAACGTGTTGGTGCCTGTACTACCTATGCTAGAGGGCCCAAATGGACATGAGTTGGTTGCAGAAGGTTATTTCTATGTAATCTGGAATAACAAAGTTTGGCGAGAGGTTGAAGTTACACCAAAAGGCTACTTTGCTGATGTCGATTTAGAGTACTACAGAAATAATGATCCTGAATCCTCGATGAAAACACGACATGTCAACATTGATGGGGCCAACCTTGTACCAGACTACTATATTGGCGAAGAAGCATTTGAGATTTATCAATCCGGTCAGAAAGTGTATTCGGGACATCTAAGCCTTGATCAAGGTGCTAGGGTATTCCGCTTTGTAGATGAGGAAGTAGATGTTGTTTTTCCAGAATTAGATATTGATCCTATCACTGTTAAAACGGTGCTAAGCCCTTATAAAGCTGGCAAAGATGGTTTGCGTATTGCGCAAGGCGTTCCTCTACCGCATATTTGGGTGCCATATAAAGTCGCGGGAAAAGCACAAGAATGTTATATCCATTACTCCGAGTTGGCTTTGACAAACACGGAACTGTCTGAGCTAGAGAGTGATCCTGCTTCAATTGCTAAGTCTCTTTCAGAGTTGCAAATATACTCCTCATCCCAAAGCTTTAATAATGCGGGCGAGAATATTATTCCAGTTTCCGGTACCGCATCGACAGGCATCGGCAGTGGAGTCATCAACGAACACAAAGAGAGCAATGTTGCGGGGCTTAAATTGGCTCCAAGAGGCGCTTTGCCTTCTATACGTTACCTTCACGAGCCTTTGACAGATCAGCCGGACGATTTCTTTGGGCTTCGTAACATAGAACACGATTGGATTCACAAATCGTACTTTCGTTCAGCGATGAAAGACGACGATGGTTATATGACGCTGCGTTTTGCATTCCCGCCGGCAGAGGTCAAGAACGTCGATATTGTTCGAGGTGTTCATTCGAGCCTCTCCACCGGTAGCCAACGTCTTGTCGTTGTAGAAGAAAATGTACCCATTTCAGAATTGGTAGGTTAAACCATGAAAAAAATAATATTACTGTTACTTACTGCTTTATCGATAGCGGGTTGTAAAGATGACGGCCGCACTTACGTGGGTGAACATAACTACTACACCATGGAGCAGAGCAAGGTCCGTAAATCTGACTCTGCGACTTATCAACAACGTGACTTTCCTCGTTACTTTATTCACCGCGCTAAGGAATGGCCAAGGGAAGATTTAAATGACGCGAGCTCTTACGATTTGCCACGCGTTCAATTTACCTGGGCAAACTTATCAAGTGTTCCAGGCTATGAGCCGGATCCAATGTACAACGAGTACGAAGGACGAACCAAAATCTGGAGTATGAAGACCGATGGCACGGATCTACGCTTGGTGACCGATTTGGCTTGGTTAGGTATGAATGGATCTGGTGTTGATAAAACCAGTCGCTCGCCAAATAATCGCTATGTGGCAGTCGGTTTTGGTTTGACTAACTACCTTTTTGATATCAAAACCCAGAAGATGATTGAGCTGCCACATGACATTGAAGGGCCGAAAGGCTTTTTGTGGGCGGAAGACAGTAGCTACGTTTATTACCGCACTGGTATGGTTGGTCGTGTGGTTTATAAGTGGGATATTGCTAAAGGTGAAGCGGAAAAGACGGATCTGCATATATCCGGGACAGGCTTTATTCGCGATGGATTAATTTACAGTGTGACTAATGGTGCTGCGCTTATAGAAGATGAAAAAACTTATGAAACGACAAAGGTCGTTCAATGGGGGAAAAAGTTACCTGTTAAGAAAGCAAAAGCGCATTTTACGGCGATCAGTCCAGAAGGGGACATTGTTTGGGCGGCTAATCGCAACTATCACAATGTATTTGTCGTCGACCTAGCAAAAGGTAAACAAATTGACCGTGATGGCGCAATGCAATATGCCATCGGTCTAAATAATCGTTTTTCTTTGACGAATTATAATGCGATGCTGATGTCAGTACAGAACAACCAGACAAAACAAGCGTGGAGTTGGTCTCCGTTGGGTTACAGCCGAACGTTAGACCCCGCCATTGTGTATAACCTCTCCGCAAATCAAGGTAACTGGTTTAAGGAGGTGAACTAATGGCCTTCACATTTGATAATGAAGTCTATCTGTTCGGTGCTTTGTTTGAGGGCAAGTTCTTAGGCCGTGAATATATATTCCCTGACTGGCATACCCAGCCAGATCTCACCCAAGTAAATGAGCTAGCGGGTAAGATTCGTCCCATTCCTTTGACTCCCGTGATGGTCAATGCCTTGTCAGGAGGCGAACCCGCACTGTGGGGAACCACCAAAGAGGGAAAATTGGTCGAGTTAGGTTTAGGCGAGCCATCACAAGCAACGGGTAAACAACCTTTATCGGGAGAAAAAGTCGATTCTGAAACTTCTGCACCAAGCGATGTCGACAATTATGAATTACTCAAGTTGGGCAACCGACCGGAAGGGATCAGCAAAGGGAAAAGCTATGAATTAAGCTTTCCACCATTGCGTTTGTTAGCGCAGATGATTGCGCCGCAGAATGAACCAGAAAGTACTGGAGGCGCAAAAGATCTGGCAAGTCTTGCAGAAAACATTAAGCATTTCGCCCAGTATATTGATGATGGGACTAACAAAACAAAGCAAACTGGGGTGAAGTTCCAACTTACAGAAATTGCCCTTGGTCAACTTGCCCCTGAGTATGTTGGGGGCGATCTTACGCCAGAGCAACAAAGTTACAATGATTGGTTGGAGCGTCAGAAAAAAAGAAACAAGCCCCTGAAAGGTTTCGTTGTGCCAAGAATGCACAGTTGCGCGGTACTTTTTACAGACATGCTTTATAGCGGCGCTGAGGTCTCGCTTGTTAGACCAGTGAAACACCTCAAAGCGGGTGATTTAGAGAGCGCCGCAGAAGAAGTGATTGATGTAAAGGTTGTCGATACGCATGTTGCAGAATGGGCGAATGAAATTGGTGATCGAAACGTTTTACCAAGTGCATTGTTTAACCTCGATCCAAGCCAAGTTGAAGATGGTTTTTATTTGTTGCGCATCCAATTTTGGGAAGATGAATGGTTAGCATTCGATGAAACACGTAAGGTGTTACCCGAAAGTGTACTGAAGGCCAATGTCACAAAGCAGTTCATGAAACACCCTCAAACTGATGTGGAGCAGAATGTATATACTTATGAACTGCATGAAAAACTGACGTTTATCGATACAGCGGGCATTGGCAAAATGGCGTGCGTGTGTGGTGACATGATCACCTTAGAGGAAGCGCTCATCCAACAATTCCCTAATCAGTTGCCATCTTATTCAGACTACGCGACGAAGGGGTTAACCTATCAAACTAAGCAAAAACCGGGCGTTGCACCGTTATCTTTGCATGCAGCGATCAACAAAACCTACGAATCGTTGAGCAGTGACTTTCTCTCTATTGAGGGCGCAAAGCTATATGGCCCACCTGCAGAAATGGCGAAAACCATCGGGCAGGCGCTATGGGAAAACAGTGAGTCGGGGGCCTTACCTCCATTTCTGATGAGTGGTATCGCGTTACATTCGGCACTTGCCGCCACTAGTGGTATTAAAAAGAGTGTCAGCCTTGCAAAAGTTTTTGCGCGTAAAGAGCTAACGCTGAAACAAGCACAAGCGTTAGTGTTTAGAAAGCATGTCATTGATATTCCTTATATCAAGCGTGCTTTTAAAACGGCAGGCCCAGAGTCAAAAATCATGCGTGGCGTTGGACGATTAAGCAGTGATTTTTTGAGCGGAACAAATCGCGCACTACCAGCAATTGGAGTTATCGCAAGTGGCAAGGAAGCGTTCGATCAATATTCGGCGTTCTCTGAACAAATTAAAAATGCGAAAGAAGCGCAAGAAACTTTAAGTAAATACGCTGAAAACTATCTTTCTTCTTTAACGTTTGTTCGTCGCTTTGATAATCCAGAACATTGGCAAAAAAAAGCAGAAACGGTGCAGGAAGCACTTGGTAAAGAAGGGAATGCTCAGATCTTTGCTGATGGTCAAGGGGTCGTTGTTCGAATGAACTTCAAGTTTAACTCTGCTGAGTTTGAGAACGAAGTTCAAGTACTGCATATCGACTATATAGAAGTATGTGAAAAATTATGCCAGCTTTTATCCCAAAACCCTGATTACCAAGTTGCCATTATTGGCCATGCAGGGCCAATAGGAACGCATGAAAATAACTTAAAGATATCAAAAATGCGTGCGGATGTAGTTAAAGAGGCCATCCTCGCCAAAACAAGCGGAGAAGAACGAGCGAACCTAGAATCAAGGTTGTGGATTGAATTTAAGGGTAAGTCACAACTGATCGATGATATCGACGGTTATGCCGACGTTAACGACCGATCAGATAATGCGGATATCGCTGTGAACCGACGTGTAGAGGTAAGGTTGATCATCCCTGACTTCGCGGTTTCTCTACCACCGAGCCGATCTGGAACGATGGCATTAAATCGCGCGCATCAAATTTGGGAAGGGCATCAGCTTGCGGCAAAGGAAGCTGAAGATAAGATGATTCTTGCCGCCGTTGACGCAATGGCAAGCGTCGCAATCTGGACGCCTGCCGCACCAGTGGCTGCCTATTATTTTGCCGGTAAAGTGGGGGCAGATCTTTTGGGCGCTGCAACTGATTTCTATGGTGATCTTTTTGGTGATGCGACGTTTAAGGAGATCAAAGCTCAGTACAATAACAAAAGCATGCTAAAAACGCTCAGCAGTATCAATAAAGAACTTGTCTCATTGTATAAGGGGATCAGTCAAGATCTTCAACCTCAGATCATTGATGCCGTTGGCTTAGCCGACTTTCTTAAAAAACAGGCGAATCATGATGAGTTGTTGAAGCGCTTTTTGTTGCGCTCCTATGCTTTGAATTCTTTGATTGAGTTACTAACGCTTCTCCGCGCTAAGTGGAGCCTTACGGGTGACTTTGATGATTTCATTGAGGATTATCGAGTTGACGAGTTTATTCAGCTGTATGTCATGAGTGATAACTGGGAAATTCCAGTCAATGATGGCAATACGCTTGCCCTGAACTGGGTAAACCGTTTTAACAAATCTGGTTTGTTCTCTAACTCTGGCATCAATAGCTCGCTACAATGGAATTACGGTGAAAAGATAGGTGGTGCATTTAATACGGGATTCCCTGTACAAACACGTCTATTTTTGGACCGAAAATCAGATGAGTCCTTGCAAGAGAGTGCTTCTATCCGAGAAGGTCTAAAGGCATTTTGTCACGACTTCAATTTAGCCAAAGAAGAACTTGGGCGTGATGATATAGAGTTCAGTCGCTTGCTGGTCCAAGAGGATGGGATATGGGAACCATACATCAAATGGATATTTGAGAAGAATGGACGAAAGCTACGCCCACAAACGCGTGTGAAACTACAGGTGGTTTTAAAAGATGGTTTCTCGTCTAAGACACTGTTTTTACAGGAGGTCGCTTATCGCGCCGCTGTTGTTGGTTTGGACTCTCATGGGCCAACCTTTGATGTGTTGTTTACAAAAATGGATGCTTCTCAATTCGAAGACCCTGATGAAGCGATTAAAGAACACTTTAAGAGTAAGCGTGTTGAGGAATTGCATGGTCTTGAATTTGAACCAACATATGAATTTGGTGAGTTTTTAATCCATGGCATCAAGCCGTTATGTCCAAATGTTAAAGTCATAGATGAGGTGAAAGCCTTCTTTACAGGTCAAAGCGTATTTGAATATGTTCGAGACTCTGGTGCTTTTGAACAGATGAAATATGTCTTCTCACTAGGAGGACATGATTTGCTAGCGGGTAAGTTAGAGGGCTTGGGTACATATAAAAATTACACTCTAGATATTACTGAAGTTAACTTTGGTATCGATGGTCAAAGCCCTGCACAAGAAGCGAAAAACTTTAACGGTCGAACATTGGAAAAGACGAAACTCACAGACACTGACTTTTTAATCGAAGAGTTTGTCATGAGTGAGTCTGCATCATCCCGAGACACTACACCGAAGGTGATCGATGGCAACCTTATTATTTTGCCTGGTGTTGAAATTGACGGTGACCTTGCTTGGGGTGAAAGCAATGCGAATAAACTGATAAGCAACAAGTTTGATTGGTCGAAAGAGCAACGGTTCTCACTTTGTTTTGCGGTGTTAGGGGATGATCGTGCGAGTGACGATTACGATACAATGTTACTCAATGCCATTGAATGTGGGGTGAAACTGCAGATCAAAGATGGTCCAGTTAAACATGACGTGATGCATTATGCTGGAGTGGTCAACATTCGTTCTCGTCTTGTTACCGAGAAGTCAAATACTGGGTATCACGGAATAGAAACAAGAACCGTTTTTGATCTAGACCTTGACGATAGCGACGCTACTAAGCTTACAGGTCTGGAGCAAAGCGCCGTTCAATTTATTGATCAGAATGACGCTAATTTCTCCGGTTTATTAACTTCAAGCGAGAAAAAACACCTTTATATCGTTCGTTTTGATTACTCTTATGTGTCGCCTACAGGCAAATTAGTTAATGGTTTAAGACCTTTTGGTGATGTTTTAGATGGTAATGATCTAAAACCTATCAGACTCGAGTTGGCTTCATTTGAACAAATGGATACGAGTGAAGGTTATGAACTACCGAAGTTTGAGCTTCGAGTTCCTGCGGTGAAAGACTTCATGACGGGTAAGCCATGGATAGAAACGGTTGAAAAGGAAAAGCCGACAAGTGAGGCGAATCATTTGCACTGGAAAAACCTAGAGGTACAGAACGAGCAGAAACGATATGTTGAGAACTGGATAAAGAAACAAGCGTCTTCTCTTAATGCTCCGGAAATCGCTCTTTTACAGGCAAAATAACAAATAAAAAAACCGCCTTCGGGCGGTTTTTCTTTTCTTATCAATGCAAACCGAAGTAAGATTTTCTCGCTTCTCGCTTAACCAGCTGCAGAAATATCGTATTTCTTCATTTTATGGTTGAGTGTGCTCATTGGAAGTGCCAATTGCTCAGCTGCTTTCTTTGTGTGCCAATTGCAAGCATTTAAGCAATCGATGATCACTGTGCGCTCGTATTGGCTGACAACGTCCTTAAGGCTCTTTGAAACGTCTTCTAAATCCGCTTGTGCTTGCTGCTCGTAAGCAGGTTGCTCTGGGGTAGGTGAAGCTGCTTTCATGTCGATACTTGGTACATCTTCTGGGATTTGTTCGCCAAACTCAATGTGAGTAATGGTTTCAAAATCGGACAGTAGCACCGAGCGCTCAATGATGTTCTTAAGCTCACGCACGTTCCCTGGGTATTGGTAGGCAAGCAGCTGTTTACGTACGTTGGCACTTAACCCTGGCGCTTGCGGCAAACCTAGCGTGTTGGTGGTGTGTTGCACGAAATGTTCGGCAAGGGGAATAATGTCCGACTTACGGGCTCTCAGGGGCGGCAATGTAATCGGGAATACATTCAAGCGATAGAACAAGTCGGCACGGAATCCGCCATCTTTGATTTGCTGCATAAGGTTACAGTGTGTTGCCGCGATAACGCGAACGTCCACCTCAATCTCTTTGCTGGTACCGATAGGGCGAACTTTGCGTTCTTGTAGTACACGCAGTAACTTTGCCTGCAGTAGCATTGGCATGTCGCCAATTTCATCTAGGAAAAGCGTGCCGCCGTTGGCTGCTTCAAACAAACCGACTTTGTCTTTGTCTGCGCCCGTAAATGAACCTTTCTTATGCCCAAAAAGCTCAGATTCCAATAACTGCTCTGGAATAGCCGCACAGTTCTGAACGATCAAAGGCTGTTCTGAACGGTTAGAGTTTTCGTGAATGTATTTCGCGATCACCTCTTTACCTGCGCCCGTTTCACCACGCAACAGAACGTCGACAGGAAGAGATAGCACCTTATCAAGACGATTCAAGACATTGAGCATTTCTTCGCTCTCTGCAATAGGACCTTGATAGGCTTTCTGAGTACGTTTTTTGAGCTGAGTGTTCTCGCGCACTAGGGCTTGATTGTCGGCATTGAGATTTTTAATCACTTGCCCATATTGCTCTAACCAAACGGCTTGACGAATGTTACTCGCTGCCATTCGACAAAACTCAGTCAAGGCTGCCTCGTTGTCAATGACATTCAAATCGAGTAAGACTAACAGCCCAATGGTTTTGCTTTCGCTATCAATCAAAGGCCAAGCCAGTAAGTTCTCGCTTTTTAGTCCCAATGTCTGCTCTGTTTGATAAATGCTTTCACAGTCGTAGCCGTTGTATTTGTATAACTCGTTAATCAACACCACTTCACCATTACGAATCGCAAAGTTAAATGGGTCGTTCTCACTGGCTGAGTCTAGCTGTAATGCTTCCCAAGGGTGGGAAACGACGGTTTTATCGTTGTGGTGAGCGGTACTTGGAATCAACGCCTGTCCTGTCTGGTCCAAAACATAAATGATGCCGTGCTTTGCTAAGGTCATTTGTCTCGCAGCGGTCAACACGGCATCCAATGTTTGGGTAAGCTGGCTGCGATCAGCCAAAGATTGGCTGATCGCAAGTAGGGCGTTGCTAAGTTCGCTATGGTTAGCTGAACGCATAGGTCAGTGTTCCTTGCTCATCGACAGAAACTGTGATTTGCGTATGTGAATCATCCTTGTCATGCACCAATAGCTGTGTCGATAGCTGAGGCAGTAACTGACGGTTGATGACCGCGTCGATGTTACGCGCGCCCGTTTCAGCAAGGCGACAGTTACCTAGTACGAACTCAACCAAGCTGTCTTCGTAGCTTAGCGACAACTTGTGATGGCTCTGTAGACGCTGAGAAACTTTATTCAGCTTGTGGTGAATAATTTCTGTCATTGCTTCATCAGACAGCGGAACAAATGGTAGTACTGACATACGTGCCAACAGCGCTGGCTTGAAGTGTTGGTTCAAAGTAGGGCGAATAGCTTCTGCGATGATGTTCGCATCGATGTCTTTTGATTGATGAACCAAAGATTCAATCTCGTGTGTTGCAAGGTTACTGGTCATGATGATCAGCGTGTTCTTGAAGTCGATGGTTCGGCCTTCGCCGTCGTTCAGCGTGCCTTTGTCGAACACTTGGTAGAACAGGTTCAACACTTCAGGGTCGGCTTTTTCCACTTCATCAAGAAGAACAACAGAATATGGACGTTGACGAACCGCTTCTGTCAGCATGCCGCCTTCGCCGTAACCTACGTAACCCGGAGGTGAACCGATTAGGCGAGATACCGTGTGCTTCTCTTGGAACTCAGACATGTTAATGGTCGTCATAAAGCGCTCACCACCAAACATTTGATCAGCAATTGCACGAGCAGTTTCGGTTTTACCCACGCCACTTGGGCCAACCAGCAGGAATACGCCTGTTGGTGCGTCTGGGTTGCCTAAGCCTGCTTTTGCGGTTTGAATGCCTTCAGACAGTGCATCGATAGCGTATTCTTGGCCTTTGATGCTTTGTGTTAGGCTTTCTTTCAGTTTTAGCGTGGTTTCTGCTTCGTCTTGAAGCATCTTACCCATTGGAATACCAGTCCAGTCCGAGATCACATGGCTGACTTCATCTGGGCCCACTTCAAAGTGAACCAGTGGGTTGCCATTGCGGATTACATCTAGCTGTTCTTGGCAGGCCGAAATTGCAATGCGAACGGCTTCTTCATCCATTTCTGCATATGGAGAAACGTCTTGCTCTTGTTCTGAATCTTCGTCTGCAACAAGCTCTTCTTCATTTGTTTCGCCAAAGACCAGTTCATGTAAGCGAGAGCGTAGAGCAATCATCTCTTGGATCTGCTCTTTTTCTTTGTGCCATTGCGCTTCTTGTTCTACTAGCTCTTCTTTCGTTGTTTCCATTGCCAGTTTTAGGTCTGGAATGTTAGCAAGGCTGTGCTTGTCGCCAGTTTGCTGCAGAGCATCACGCTCAAGTGCTTCAAGCTCGCGCTGTTGAGCTGCAAGTTCTTGCTGCAGAGTCTCAACAGAAGCAGGAATGGCATTAAGGCTGATGTTCACTCGTGCACACGCCGTATCTAGTACATCGATCGCTTTGTCTGGCAGTTGACGACCAGAGATGTAACGAGCAGAAAGTGCTGCCGCAGCAGTGATAGCATCGTCACGCACGTAAACGTTATGTGATTTTTCATAAGCAGGGCGCAGACCACGAATGATCAATGCTGCTTGTTCAGGAGATGGTTCGTCGAGTTTCACCAATTGGAAACGACGTGCAAGGGCAGGATCTTTCTCGAAGTACTTCTTGTATTCCGACCATGTTGTTGCGGCGATGGTTTTCACTTCACCACGTGCTAGGGCTGGTTTTAGCAAGTTTGCCGCGTCGCTGCCGCCCGCTTGGTTACCGCCGCCAACAAGGGTGTGTGCTTCATCGATGAAAAGAATGAGAGGGGTTGGCGAGTTTTTCACTTCATCCAATACTGCGTTTAGGCGTTTTTCGAATTCGCCTTTTACGCTTGCACCAGCTTGCAGAAGACCCATGTCCAGGCCGTAAAGCTCAACACCTTTGAGGTTGTCTGGTACGTCACCTTGTACAATCTTAAGTGCCAAACCTTCTACTACTGCGGTTTTACCAACGCCCGGTTCACCAACAGCAATAGGGTTGTTTTTACGGCGACGAGCAAGGATGTCCACGATTTGGCGGATTTCTTGGTCACGGCAGAAAACAGGATCGATTTCGCCTTTGCGTGCTTTACCAGTGAAGTCTGTCGTGAACTTGCTCAGTGCTGAGCCATCCTCACGAGCTTGTGTTTTCTCTGAAGTAGCAACTTGCGCCTCAATAGAGTGGCTTGTTAGCTCTGCAAAGTTACGCTTAAGGCTGTCAGGGTTTACCGCTTCAAGGATAGAGGCGTAACCATGTTGGCCGTAACGGAGAGGGTTGCTAACAAGAGTAAGGAGTAGGGCGCCAGAGCGGATTTGTGTTTCGGATAGATCTAAAGAAGAAACCAGCCAGCTTTCTTGCAACCATTCGATTAATAAAGCAGAAAAAACAGGTTTGCTGCCATTTCCTTTGGCGTTGGTGTCGAGTGTGGATCGAACCGATTGTCTTAATAAGTTCTCAGAACAATCAAAATGACTTAATAAGACGTCAAAATCACTATTTGGCCTTTCTAATAGACTCAGTAAATAATGCTCAATTTGAACTTCGTTTGCTTTTTCAGAGACTGCAAGTGCAGCGGCGTCTTCTAATGCTACTTTTGCAATCGGGTGTAGACGCTGAATTAATGAAGAAAGGTTTATATTTATCATAGCCATTTTATTCTTTAGAGGAAAAGAGGTAGCGACTATTATACTAAAAGTGATTGCGTTCTTTTTTTATCAAGATATTTTGACTATCGTTTGTTGGTTATTTTTAATGATTATTGTGACATTAATGTTTGTGGTTATTTCAATGGCGTTGTTATTCTAAATTAATTGATAGTAAAAGTGTCGGATGTATTAGTTTTAATGACTTTATTTACACAGTTTTATATGGTTATTTTCACTTTTTAAAGTTAGAACAATTTATTATTATCTTAATCCAACTTTTTGGTTTTTTATCCAATAAATTGTACTCAAGATATTAGTGAATAATGTCTTAATTTGTTTAAGTTGTTGTTTTTATTGTATTTTTAAAGTTGGCACGGACTTTGATTATACCAAGTAGTCGCGGTGATAAGCGATTTGGTGATTTAAACAAAACAGATTTTAGAAAAGGAAATAGCGATGCCAACTCCAGCATATATGTCTATCCAAGGTGAGACTCAAGGCCATATTACTAAAGATACTTACTCTGCAGATTCAGTAGGTAACACATGGCAAGAAGCTCACGTTGATGAGTTCCTAGTACAAGAACTTGATCACGTGCTAACTGTTCCACGTGATCCACAAAGTGGTCAGCCAACTGGTCAACGTGTACACCGTCCACTTGTTGTAACTAAAGTTCAAGATCGCTCATCTCCACTACTATTCAACGCACTAGTATCTGGCGAAAAACTTCCTGAGTGTGTGATCCGCTTCTACCGTACTTCAGTTCAAGGTAAACAAGAGCACTACTACTCAATCAAATTGATTGATGCGCTACTTGTCGATATCCAAACTCGTATGAACCACTGTCAAGACGCAGCAACAGCTGACCGCGTGACAGAAGAAGTGCTTAAGTTCACTTACCGTGCGATCGAAGTAACTCACGAAAACTGTGGTACTGCGGGTAACGACGACTGGCGTGCTCCACGCGAAGCTTAATTGCTCGTCGCGTAAAGATTCAGGGCCAACGATTGTTGGCCCTAATTCGATTATTTGTATCAGGTAAAAGATATGGTGAATGACGTAGAATTTAAATTTGAAGTGCCTGGATGTGGGCATGAATTTCGGGTTGAGAGCTTTCATGTTCATGAAGAGTTATCTAAGCCTTTCCACATCAATCTCTCATTACTTTCACTTGATCCAGATATCTCGTTCGATGAGTTAATACGTAAAGCAGGAACATTGACACTTTACGGACAAGGTGTTGGGGCTGCGCGTGTGTTCAACGGCGTGGTGAATGAAGTTCGTTACTTAGGGACTGGACGTCGTTTTTCTCGTTATCAATTAGTCTTGGTTCCTCAAGCTTGGTTCTTATCTCAGCGCCAAGATTGTCGTATTTTCCAGCAAAAGTCAGCGCAAGACATCATCACAGAAGTACTCGATGATGGGGCAGTCACCGATTACCGATTTGAAGTGTCGGGTACTTATCCTCCAAAAGAATACGTTCTGCAATACCGTGAGTCTGACTTGCATTTCGTGCAGCGTATGATGGCTGAACACGGTATGTGGTATTACTTTGACCATAGCGATTCAAATCATACGATGGTCATTGTCGACAGTAATGACGCGATTGCACCTTTGATAAGCTCGCCACTAAATGCTTCTTACATTGGGCCGATTGTTTATCATGCCGATGGTGGCGGTGTTGCCGATCGCGAACATATCTCTGATCTCGAGTTAGTTAACCGCGTTAGAACGGGACAGGTTACGTACACAGATTACAACTACGAACACCCTAAAATTCCACAAGAGATGACACAGGCTGGCGAGCTAGACCAAGATCTCAAGCAGTTTGATTATCCTGGACGATACGTCGACCCGCTGATGGGTCAGGTGAGAACCACGGAGTGGATGTCGGAACACATAGTCGATAATCAACAAGTGGAAGCAACGAGTGACGTAATGCGCTTAGCATCTGGTTACAGCTTTAACGTCAGTGACCACCCGCGTTCTGAGATTAACCGCGATTACCTCATGTTGTCTGTAATGCACACAGGTCAAGATCCGCAAGTGCATGAAGATGAAGCGAGTGGTATGCCAACCACTTACTACAACCAGTTCTCGTGTATTCCACGTGATGTGGTGTTTAAAGCGCCTAAACTAGCGGCACCAGTAGTGGATGGCCCGCAAACGGCGGTCGTTGTAGGACCAGAAGGTGAAGAGATTTACACCGACAAGCTTGGTCGAGTGAAAGTACAGTTCCATTGGGATCGCTACGGTGATAACAACGAGCATTCAAGCTGTTGGATTCGTGTAAGCCAATCCATGGCGGCGCCAACATGGGGCGCAGTTTATTTGCCGCGTATTGGCCACGAAGTCGTAGTAACTTTCCTTGAGGGGGACCCAGATCGTCCGTTAGTTACGGGCGCAGTTTACAACGGTTTGCATTTCCCACCGTACTCTTTGCCAGAAAACAAAACTCGTACCACGTTCCGCACGCAAACGCACAAAGGAACAGGTTACAACGAGTTGAGTTTTGAAGACGAAGCGAACCAAGAAGAAGTCTATATTCACGCTCAAAAAGACATGTCGACCAAGGTGCTCAACAACCGTTACCGTGATATCGGTCAAGATGAATTCTTGAAGGTTGCACGTCACCAAACGAATGAAGTTCATGGTGACCATAAAGAAACCATTCATGGGCATAAAACGACACAGGTAAACAGTACGTTTACGGAGACAGTCGAGCAAGACGTTACCGTTACATACAACGCGAACGAAGCCCAGTATGTGAAAAACAATTCTGACTTAGAAATTGGTGATAACCGTACGACTAAGATCGGTAAAAATGATGACTTAGATATTGGCGAAAACAGTAACCTTACTATCGGTGCGTCTAAGAGTTCAGATATTGGTGCGGATGATAACCAGACGGTTGGTGGCAACTTAACGGTATCAGTGAAAGGGAACACCGCTTATAAAGCTGATGGTGCAACGCAAATTATCAGTGGCGACAAGATTGTATTGAAAACGGGTGGTTCCTCTTTAGTGATGAACAGTGATGGTTCAATAAAGTTATCAGGCTCGGCTATTACGATCGAAGGCAGTGACAAAGTCGTCGTGAAAGGTGGCAACGTAGTGGTTAACTAACAATGGAAAAACAACCTCTTACAACAGAAGTAATATCAGAGCAGCAAGCCGAATCAACGGCTTGCTTTTCGCGTTTTGGAAGAATAGTGGCTATCAATGAGTCTACGGGCAGTGTGCGAGTTGATTTTGATGGTAACCCATTTAAGCAGCCACTCACTGCGAGACTAGGACGTGGCTTTCGTCGTTCTGAACTGCAAATGGCTATCGATAATCGATTAAGTTGTCGAGTTGAGTTTTTGAACGACGACTTAAGCTTGCCTCTTGTGACGGACATTTTCTTCTCCATTCTGGATGACTCTGACGAGTTTGTATTGCGAGCGAAGAAGATGGTTATCGAGACAGAACAAGAGTTGGTAGTCAAAAGTGGTGAGACAGAAACTCGCTATAGCGGGCGCGATGGACGAATTACCACTAAAGCGAAGTACGTCACTTCTCAAGCAGAAAAAGCACAAAAAATTCAAGGCGGAACGATCGCAATTAACTAATTACTTCGCGTTAGCTAATGGTTTTGTGTTAACAAGTCACGCCAAGTGAGCTAATTACTTCGAGTTAACTAATTGCAATCGCGTTATGGCACGCTAATAACGGATAACTAGATGCGACAAAGAATCGGTGTCGAGCACCTAAAGGCACCCATAACCAATCAAGAAGTCGAAGGCGCGTTAGCAAAAGCTGAGCGCGCTGTGAATGACCTTTCCCAGTTGCCAGTAACATGGCTGGATTTCTGTAATGAAAAGCTGTCCATTGCTTCTGAAAGTATCGGGTTTTTAATCAGGCAGCGAGTTCAAATTCACAAAAGGGGTTATCCAAGTCGTGAGTTGGCGTATCTCAAGCTGATCGAACGCCAAATTGAAGAACTGAAGCAGGTGTACTTGTCGTTTTATCGGCTAGCACCGGGGTTGATTCATCAGTTAAGAGGCCAGGAGCCAGAAATTTACAGCTGGCTGATGCTACAGGGGGAGTTGGGCTCAGAGTTGGATAACCTTTTGTGCGGATTGAGTTTACTCGAAGATATTGACGCTAAAACTGCAATGGTCATTGCCGTACAATCTCCGGTTGAATCTATGGATAGTACGCTTTCGGAGCTTATTGAGGGTAATGCGACATCCAGTGCGTTTTACTTTGAATGCTTACGTGTACGTCAAACATTAAGTGTTTCTCTCATCAAGCGCTGGCACAAAGCCAGCATCATTAGCTCTCAAGTTGCTTTGCCACTGCTCGCTTTACAAGACGTAAAAGAGGGGATTGATTGGCTTAATGACAATGCAGGCAGCGAACAATACCTATTTGAACGTTTGATTACCAAACGTGACAGAGGCACTTGGTTCCGTCAGAGCTTTGGCATCGAACCAAATGGATTACCATCAGCGCAAGTGCTCACTTATGCCAAGTTGCTTGAATTAAAAGAGTTTGAGGCGTTTGATATCTCTTCTTCATTAGCACCTGTTGATTTTGCGCTGAGTGGCGATTGGAAACTGGTGCCCCAAATCATCGAGCACTTGGAAAGTCTGGAGGAAGCTGAAGGTGAAATTTGGCTTCAAGCCTTGTATGTCGTCTACGGAAAGCTTCTTCCTCTGACTCCGCAAGATGTTGGTGTCGAATATGAATGGGAAGAGATCGTCGATCTGCTCAATGAGTGGGTGGAAGATGAAAAATATATCCAAAATCTACCAAGCCGCTTGGGTTACGCATTGAGCTTCGAGTCTACGTTAGCTGCGATGCAAGATTCTAACGTTGATGTGCTGTTCCGCGACTGGCTATGGCGCCAAATCTGCATTCAATCCAGAGCCTACGTGCCTTGGGATATGGCGATGCCGATACATCAGCAAGACTGGAACTTCAACAATTTAAAGGCCGCACCTTCTGCGAGCGAACGATTCAACTTAAGGAATAGCAATGCAGTTATGGGATATTGAAGCGCACCCTGAGCTATCACTTAAAGGTCGTTTTCAACGTGACGAAAACGGCGATGAAGTGTGGGTTGTGGTCGCTAAACGTACTTGGCAATTCGATGGTGTGGTTTGGCACGAATTAGGTGAAAGTGAAATCTTCGATGATCCCCAATATTTGGGCGAAGAAGGTTTCTCTGCGATGAAAGTTGACCACGAGTTCGCGTATACCAAAGACAACACAGATGTACTTGTTTACGGCAAAGCGCGCAGCTACGCGAAAAAGCCAGTGACATACCAAGAGTGTCGTGTGCTGATTGATGGTCATATCGATAAGACTCTCGCTATTCACGGGGAACGCGTATGGGTTGAGCATGCTGGCAGTATCACGCTGAGCAATCCAGTCCCATTTATTGAAAAAGACATTGATTACACTTGCGCGGTAGGCGGTGATTTACGTAACCGAATAGGTGGTGGGGTTGCCGACTCCAACAAAGAATTGCTTGAACAGAAAGTACCCTCGATTTTTTATCCCCGAGAGGACTGGAGTGCCGCCGCGAAAAAACTACGCGTTGCGGGGTTCGGGCCAGTGCCTCCGTTCTTTGAGGCGCGCCAGAAGCTGGCCGGCACGTTCGATGACGATTGGATTGAGAATCGCAAGCCAATGTTGCCACTCGATTTTGATAAGCGGTTCTTCCAAAGCGCGCCTATTGATCAACAGTGCAAAGGCTTCCTTCGTGGGGGGGAGCGTTTGATGATGAGTGGCTTTTGTCATGATGACACGCTTTCATTTCGAATTCCTAAAGAAAAATACCGTGCGATCGCGACGTTCAAAGATCAAAGTTATCAAGCTGATATGGCGATGTACACCTTATTCGTTGATGCGGAAAAGAAAACTATATCAATCAGTTACACCGCTGCGTTTCCTTGTCAGGGCAAGGAGCATTTGTTGGTGTCGACATCCATCACTAAGTTGGAAGAGGTAAGCGAGCATGCATAATTCAACAGGCCGTTACGTGCTAGGGATGGAAGTGATGACGCCAACCGGTATGAATTTAGATATTGCTAGTGCAGTTTCGTATGCTGACTTAGGAAGATTCGACCAATGTGTAGGGGATGATGGTATCGAGCGTTTTACTTACGCCAAAATCGAATACACCAAAGAAAGTGAGCAGTTTGAGAAAACGTGTGAGTTAATCACCCACTTGCTTAATTCATTGTTAGCACAGTTACCACGTTCATTGAGACCAATACCTTTGCTTATAGCGGTGCCTGCGTCTGTTTCACTAGTAAAGGTGCAAGAATGGCTTGGTGAAAGTAACTATGCTGAATTTCTCTCTGTGGTGAATGCTGTTCATGCCAGTGGGCCTAGTTTCGTTCTCCAGGCCATGAAATCATTGGATAAATATGATGCTATAATGTGTATCAGTGTCGATTCCTTGGTGAGTTCGATGCAAACACTCATCGACGATGCGATGGTAATGAGTACCAATAATCCATGGGGCGTTATTCCGAGTGAGGGTGGGGCGGGTTTAATTCTTTGTCGAAGAAATACCGTAGAAACATTGAAACTTAAGCCTCAAGCGCAGCTTGGCTACATTGATACGGAATTAAACACTTCAGACCGAAGAGGCATGTTTCGACTTGTTCAACGTGCGAGTAAAAAGCTCGATTTATTTGGTGAAGTGTATTCCGATATGACGAACCTGCGCATGCATTCGGAAGATTACGGTTTTGCTCTGGGGGCTAAAGCAGAACGATTCACGAACCCAGAACAACCGCAGCTTATCAATGAGTTGTGGGGCACAATGGGTAGTTGTTCTTCTCTCGCTTTAATTGCCTTTGCGGTCAGAGAGCACCACTTTAAGCAACCAACTACATTGTTAATGTTCGACTTTCATGGTGACAAAGGAGTTCTCCAATTACTGCAATGTTAGTGGGCACTCATCGATCAAATGGCAATGAAAATATACTCATATTATTAGGTTGAAGTTTGTAACACGAAAAAGCGTATAACTCATGCAGTGAAAGCGTAAGTAAAAAGGTCTAATAAGTTAGTAATAATAACTAAAATAATAGGCTTACTGTTTGTTTTAAATACCAACCTTGATACAAGTACGTTCAAGAAAATATTATTCAACTCTAATAATATTTATTCTATGAAAGAGTACTAAGTGTCTAATAATCAGAGTACAGCCAAAGGATATATCGATCAGTTGGTTGTTAAAGCTATTGAGAAAAAGAAACTGAATGAGCAAAGGCTAGCAGAAAAAAATAAGCCGAAGCTTGAGTACGTGCTTTTTTCACAGTTTGATGTATTAGACAAGCTTCCTTCTAAAAATGGTAAGACAACGGTTTACCATCTTGCAAAAAAAGGGCAGCCAGAGAAGCAAATCTGTTGCAAAGTTATCAATGATGACTCGCCAGAATTTGCGAGCAAAATGTTGATTAACGAAGCGAGCAGGCTGGAGCTTTCTCAACACCCTAGCGTGGCTAACTTTGTAAAAATCGGCAACGAATTCGAACGCCCATATTTGATGTACGAGTGGATCCAAGGTGAATCACTGGCAGAAAAAATGGAGCGTCATTCTTCTAAAGGCTTCCGCCACGACCACATCGCTTGGTTGGTGTATCAACTCGCTGGCGCTCTAGAGTTTATGCATACAAGAGGTATCTGCCATCTTGATATTAAACCATCTAACGTATTAGTGAGTGAAGGCGATTACGTTAAGCTCATTGATTTCGGCGCTGCTCGTTACATTGGAGAGACAGAACCATACGCAGAGGCAAGCTTGAGCTACGCTTCCCCTCTTTATATAGAAACTGGCATCGCGGAACCGCAAGATGATGTTTACTCTCTCGCTTTGCTCGCTGGACATCTATTTTTAGGCTCAATATTTGGTGATGCTTGGAATAAGCAGTTAAAAGACCGAAAGCGTCCGGCTTTGATCCCGGTTCATATTTGGAAATTGCTGAAAGAAGTCATCAACAAACCAAGAGGGCATGGCTATACCGCTATTTCTTTTGCTCAACAGTTAGCGCGAATCGATACGCAATCAATTAGCTCAAATTCTAACGCACCAATTTTCAGTAGCTTGCGTAACGCGGACTTGCTGCTTACACACTGTAAGCCAAATGATAAAACGGCGTATGGTCGCTTTAAAATATTAGAGGCGAGCTTAGTGTTGAGTGTGCTGGCAACAGCAGGAAGTTATTTATATCAACAGAATAAAGATCAATTGGATGCCATTTTTTCCCGAGGTGTCACTACTGTAACTCACGTTATTACGCCCTCTGAAACGGCTTCTTTTTTGGCTCAGCCTCCATGGAAAATCAAAGAAGAATTGTCTCAAGCTACTCAGAGTATTGATATGACAGTAGCTTATCGAACAGCATATCAAGCTCAGCAGTTAAGCCTCTCGAATTTATATGAAGAAAAACAGGCTCAGTTAACGTCGTATCAATCGTTAGCGGATGGCTTACCAATGGCATTAGTCGAATTACGTAAGGAGCTTGTCACCTTGCGAGAAACCCTTGTTCGTGACGGTGCTCTGTTTCCATATGCGGATGAGGCGTTGACTAAAGTGATGTCTGGGTTAAATGTCGCGTCTATCGATTCCATGAAAGTATCTGCCATAGCTGGCAGTCGAGATAAGCAGATTGCTCGCTTAATTTTAGATGGTGAAGCTAAGCTCGCAGAAAATGAAATGAAAGAGGCATGGTTGTTAAACCAGTCACAAGCCTATTTCTACAACCAAATCTTACCAAAGGCTGTGATGGAAAATATTAATGACTCCATCGATAAACATGCAGAGGCGCACTTTTACACCAAAGCAATTGAAGAAGCCGAATTAGCCAAAGCCTACTTCGGTAATACGCCAGAACTAGACAAAAAAATAAAGGATTTAATCGTCGCAAGAAGCGAATTTATTTTGTTTAGCACCGTGATGGAGCAATCCGTTTACGACAAACAAAAGCTACATGAATCCCTTGCCGATTTAGAACGGAATGCACCAAGTAAATTTACAGAAATCACGAAAATTCTAGATAGCATGGCGTCAGATGCGATTGAGCAGAGCCATCGATTATCTAAGCCAGCAAATGGCGCAATTGCGGTAGCGCGTGCGTTGAGAGATTACTTGACTGAAGGAGACGTGAATTTTGTCCAACATTGATATCGATCGTCTGCTTAATCCTATTTCTGATGAATCTCCAGTGGGAAACGATGCCCGTTACGAGTTTTGCTACGAAATGATGGAGTCCGAAGTGAAGAAATTCGGTTCCTTGTTTGGCGAAACAGTAGATTGGAGCGTGGTAAAAACGCACGCGACTGAAGTTCTAGAGCACCACAGTAAAGACTTAAAAGCCATTTGTTACCTCGTTCGCGCGCTAACAGAAGAGTTTGGTCTGCAAGGCTTTGAACAAGGTCTAAAGCTGCTTAGTGAGGCGTTAAGTCGCTTTGGCGTTGAATTGTATCCTTCGCGAAAGCGGGGTCGAGATGGCGCGGTCGAATGGTTGAACCATCAGTTTAAACTGGTCAGCAGCAAGTTAGCGGAAAGCGCTCAGTCATGGGATTTGGTATCAAACTGCATTTCGACTATTGAAGAAGTGCAGCGCCAGTACGACGAGGTTTACCAAGACTCAGAAGCGGATTTCTTTGAGATTCGCACTCAACTCAATGTTTTATCTCAACAAGCGGCGGCTGATGAGCAGAGCGATGATGCAGTCGTTAACGTTGAACAAGCGGCGCCTGCACCAGCTACGCAGTCTGCTGCCGAAGAAACGCCAGCGCAGAATGAAGTGCAAACCGCACCGGTGAAGGCGGTTCCGCCGGCCCCTAAACCTGCGCCAGTTAAGAAAGCGGTAGCAAAAGAAGTCGATGTCGATACGGACTTCTCTTCGCCTACGGCTTCTAAGCGCACCTTGAAGAAGGTTGCGGAAGTCATGCTTCATGCGAACCCAAGTGATCCGCTGGCTTACCGGATTTATCGTCATCTGACTTGGGATGACATTGATGGTCTACCCGACCACCAAAATAATCAAACGCCTTTGAGCTTGGCAGTGTCGTCCGATCAACAAGCGGAATACCGAGATAAAGCTGAACAAGAAAGCGACATCGACACCATTAAGCGTTTGGAGCGCACATTAACGGATGCGCCGTTTTGGCTGACGGGCCATTACTTCGTGTATTCGATGCTTAATAACTTGGGCTTTGATGATGCAGCGCTTGCTGTGAAACAAGAAGTGACGCGTTTTGTTGAATCGCTAGAGGGCATCGAGCACCTCTCATTTAAGAATTCTATACCATTTGCAGATGAAGCGACCTTGAGCTGGTTATCGACTCAAGATACTACTTCTTCGACTTCTCAACCCGTTGTTCAAACGGTTGTGATTTCGCAGGAAGACTCGCTGCCAATGGAGGATATCACTCTAGAAAATCTAGGGGAATGTGCCGCAGAGCTTGCCCACAAACTTGAGCTGGATAGCTCGGGACGAGGGCAGTTCATGCTGTATTTACAATTGATAGCAGCTTACCAGTCTGTTGGATTATACCCGTTGTGTTTGCCGTATCTTGAGAAGGGGTGGGAAGTACAAAAAGCGTTTAATCTCGCGAGCTGGGAACCCCACTTATCGTCACAGTTAGAAGACCTAATTCGAAAAACACTCCATCGGTTATTTGGAAGCAAGGATCTTCTACCTGAGAAGTATGAAGAGTGGAAAGCAATTTACGACTAATTAAAGAGTTAGATAAGGAACGAATTATGTCACGTGACGGCTCGGTGGCTCCTAAAGAGCGAATTAATATCCGTTATGTTCCAGCAACTGGCGATACGCAAGAAGACGTAGAGCTGCCGCTAAGCATGATGGTAGTTGGCGACTTTACTGCGCGTGCAGATGAGACACCAATTGAAGAACGTACTCCAATTAACATCGACAAAGACAACTTTAACGAAGTGCTAGAGGGCATGTCTCCAAACGTTAAAGTCAACGTTGAAAACCGTCTTTCTGATGAAGAAGGCGGCCAGATTGGTGTTGATCTGACGTTCCAAAACATGAAGGACTTCTCACCTGAAGCGATCGCGAAAAGTGTACCTGAACTAAACAGCCTACTTGAGCTTCGCGAAGCCTTGGTTGCACTTAAAGGTCCTCTAGGAAATGTTCCTGCGTTCCGTAAGAAGATCGCATCGGTTCTTCAAGATGAAGAAGCGAGAAAGAAACTGTTGGATGAACTAAGCATTGGCAACGACCAAGACGCGAAAGAAGAGTAAGGGATATCATGTCTGCAGAAGCACAAGCGCCAGAACAAGAAGCAGCCTTAGTTGAATCAGGCTCACTTCTGGATAGCATTCTTAACGAAACACGTTTAAAGCCAAGTGATGAAGGTTTTGACGTTGCAAAACGCGGCGTAGAAGCATTCATCAGTGAGCTACTAAGCAGTTCGAACACAGAGAAAGTCGACCAATCTCTGGTTGATCTGATGATCTCTGAAATCGACCAAAAATTGTCTAAGCAAGTTGATGCAATTCTTCATAACGAAGAAGTTCAAGCGATTGAATCAACGTGGCGTGGCCTTAAGTACCTGGTTGATCACACTGACTTCCGCGAGAACATTCAAATCGAACTGATCTCTGCGAAGAAAGACGAAGTTCTTGATGACTTCGAAGACGCTCCAGAGGTGGTGAAGTCTGGCCTGTACAAGCAAATCTACACACGTGAATACGGCCAGTTCGGTGGTAAACCTGTTGGCGCCGTCATTTGTGATTACGCTATGTCTGCTTCGTCGCCTGACATCAAACTGATGGAATATATGGCGAACGTAGGTGCAATGTCTCACGCACCATTCATCACGTCTGCATCGGCTAAATTCTTTGGTCTAGACAGCTACGAAGAGCTGCCAAACCTAAAAGATCTTAAGTCTGTATTCGAAGGTCCACAGTATGCGAAATGGCGTGGTCTGCGTGAGCACGAAGATGCACGTTATTTAGGTCTATGTACGTCTCGCTTTATGTTACGTACGCCTTACTCTGTTGAAGATAACCCAATCAAGGCGTTTGACTACGATGAGCAAGTGACAGACAGCCATGATAACTACCTATGGGGCAACTCAGCGTACGCGATGGCGTCCAAGATCAGTGAATCATTTGCTAAGTACCGTTGGTGTCCGAACATTATTGGTCCTCAAAGCGGTGGTACTGTACAAGATCTACCGGTTTACAACTTTGAAGCTATGGGTCAAATCGAGACTAAGATCCCAACCGAGATCCTGGTTTCTGACCGTCGTGAGTATGAGCTAGCAGAAGAAGGTTTCATTGCGCTAACCATGCGTAAAGGTTCTGACAACGCGGCGTTCTTCTCTGCAAACTCTGTTCAAAAACCAAAAGTGTTTGCGAACACGCCTGAAGGCAAACAAGCCGAGATGAACTACAAGCTAGGTACTCAGCTTCCTTACATGTTCATTATCAACCGTTTAGCGCACTACATAAAAGTTCTACAGCGTGAGCAAATTGGTTCTTGGAAAGAGCGTTCTGACCTAGAAATCGAATTGAACAAGTGGATCCGTCAATACGTTTCTGACCAGGAGAACCCGCCAGCGGAAGTCCGTGGTCGTCGTCCACTTCGCGCTGCGAAGGTAGAGGTATCAGACGTAGAAGGCGATCCAGGTTGGTACAAAGTATCGATGTCTGTACGTCCTCACTTCAAGTACATGGGCGCAAGCTTCGACTTGTCTCTAGTTGGTAAGCTAGACCAATAACCCATTACTGAAACCATCAAGCAGCCAGTGAAGACTGGCTGCTTTTTTCGTAGGACCGCATATGGAAAAAGGTTACCGTCTTTTAGAGCGGATCGAGCTAGGAGAACCAAAAAACTGCTACGAGAAAGTGGTGTCTCATAAGCATTTGATTGAATCCATTCACTCGCATCTCGCTGACTTGTTGAATACGCATTCCGGCAACGCAATGATCGACAATGAGTATGGTCTGCCAGATTTTAACGACGTACTTTCTAACAACACAAACCTCGTTCGCCATATTCAAAAAAACATTACGTCAACCATAGAACGCTTTGAGCCCCGACTGTTTAATGTCGAGGTTCATTACCGTGAAGACCACCATAATCCATTACAACTCGGCTTTGGTATTCGCGGCGAAGTTTCCCATAACGGCGGTAAAGTCCCAATGTCGATCGATGTCTACATGGGAACCGACGGCCAATTTAACGTTTAGTAGGTGCCACTTGAGTAACAGTAAATACTTTCAAGATGAACTCACGTATTTACGCGAGTCGGGTAGTGAGTTTGCCAAATATCATCCGAAGTTAACTCACTTTCTCTCTGAAGGAACTTTTGATCCAGATGTCGAACGATTGCTGGAAGGTTTTGCTTTTTTGACCGGACGCATCCGCGAAAAGATTGACGATGAACTTCCTGAGCTAACGCAATCTCTGATGACTTTGCTGTGGCCACATTACATGCGTTCGATCCCGTCTTTGTGCATTAGCGAACTAAAACCGCATACCGGAAGTGTTACTGAGAAAACCGTGGTGAAACGTGGTGCGGAAATGGCCAGCGAGCAGGTAGAAGGCACGCAGTGTTTGTTCCGTACTTGTTATGACGTCAATCTATACCCAATTACGATTACTAACATTGAACAAACTAACAGCCGCACCAGTTCGATGATTGATGTGACGTTATCGACGGAGCATGGCCTTGAGCTGTCTCGGATAGGTTTAGACACGCTGCGATTGCACCTGCATGGTGAGATTCATATTACTCGCACTGTCTTCTTATGGCTGTTCCGTTATCTAGATTACGTCGAGTTGGATGTTGGTGGCGGCTACAAACATCGTTTAGGGCCAGAATACGTTAAGCCAGTCGGGCATGAAGAGGACGAGGCGCTGTTGCCTTACAGCAAAAATTCCTTTGCAGGCTACCGTTTGCTGCAAGAATTCTTCTCTTTGCCAGATAAGTTCATGTTCTTCGACATTAAAGGCTTAGAGTGGCTAAAAGGCATTCCACAGCGCAGTACGGTCAAAATCAAATTCCACTTTAAGCGTGCTTTGCCTTCAGAGGTGGTGCTTAAAGATAAACACTTAAGGTTGCACTGCACACCTGCCGTTAACTTGTTTGAAAAAGACGGCGATCCAATCCGTTTAGAGCATCGACGAAACGAGTACAAGGTGCGTCCACAAAGTAACACTCAAGAGCATTACGAGGTTTATTCCATTGAGCAAGTGGAGAGCTGGAGTAAAGACGAGCGTCGCCGAAAACCACTGATTGAATTTGAATCGTTTGAGCACCAAATCAACCAACGTGATAAGCGAGAGTTCTACAAATCCAAAGTAGGTGAGCGAGTAAGCGGAAGAGGGTTAGAGCGCTATATCTCATTCCATACTCACAATGGCGACATCGCGGATTTAGGGACTGAAACAGTATTGATGAAACTGCAATGCAGTAACGCGGACTTAGCGGAGCGCCTGTCAGTAGGAGATATCACGTACGCGACGCACAAATCGCCAACGTATGCGACGTTTAAAAACATTACTAAGCCAACACAGTCAGTAAGTCCTCAAGTTAATGGTGAACTTCAATGGCAGTTGATTGCCAACATGTCGCTCAACTACTTGTCTTTGGCCAATATCGATGTGTTGAAAGTGTTGCTCTCGACTTACGACTTCCACTCTCGAGTCGATAGACAAGCCCACCGCGCGTCGATTCATCGACTTGATGGCATTATTTCTTCAGAGATGAAACCAATCGATCGCGTATTTCGTGGTGTATCTGTGCGTGGTAACCAATTCAAGCTCGTGACGGACTCTAAGTTCTTCGTAAATGAAGGCGATATGTTCCTTATGGCCACGGTATTGAATGAATTTATCCGTTTGTATTCGAGTGTGAACTCCTTTACCGAGCTAGAGGTGTTCGATGAAGCGACGGGCGAGGTTTACAACTGGGCAAGCCTAATCGGGCAGCAGACGATACTATGATTAACACACTTTCTGATAAGTCGAATGAGTTTAGTTTCTACCAAGCGGTGTTGCTGTTAGAGAAACACTACCAGCTGGAGCCAAACTCAAATTTTGTTGCCGTGGGCGAGAACAAATACTTTCACAAAGAGCGAATTGAGTTCAGCGTGTCGCCAAACCTGTGCTTTCCAAAGAGTGATATGGACTTTATTACTCATATGGAAAGAAACGGACAGCAATATTCACGTATTGAGACGAACTTTCTTGGCTTGCATGGTTCAAGCTCGCCCCTACCTGCGTCTTACACTGAGAAACTCGTCGGTCGTGATCCCGATGATAACCCAGTGAAGGACTTCTTCGACTTTTTCCACAACCGCTATACAAGCTTACTGTATCGTGTTTGGAAGAAATACCGATATCACGTGCAGTACAAAAGCGGGGCAAGCGATGCGTTTTCTGGGCGCATACTGCATTTGGCTGGTCTTTCTAGCGTTATGCAAGATTGCGAAGTCGCGGAGTTAGATCGAGCGAAGGTTCTGTCTTACGTGAACCAGTTATCTACGCGTACACGTTCACCTAAGCTTATTTCCGGTATTGTTTCGCACTACTTTTCACTGCCGAATGTGCGAATCGAAGAATGGGTTTATAGACGCGTAGAAATCGCTGAAAGCCAGCGTAACAAACTCAACCGCTCCAATTGTGTATTGGGGCAAAGCTTACACTTGGGACAAAGCATTGCGGATTTGAACGGCAAGTTTAACTTGTGTATCGACAACATTGATTTTGAAACGTTTAAGCAGTTTTCCTACGATGGTGAGTTACATAAGACGCTGGTGGGCTTGATGCGCTTTATTCTGCGTGACCCAATGTCGTGGGACCTAAAGTTGACAGTTAACTTAGACAGTATTCCAGAAAACAAACTGGGTAATGGAGAAGGGAACCAACTAGGTCAAACGTTCTGGCTTGGCAACCCAGGTGATAAAGACGCCAAAATTCGACTTATCGGAAGCATATAAGAAAGCCGCTCAACGAGCGGCCCTTTATGTTTTCCTCGAAGAGGTCAGAAAAGCTTAACGACTGATCGGCTGGTGCAGTACAACGGTAGTATCAAGCCTTTGAATGCCGTTAAATGATTCAATTTCATTACAAAGATGATGAATAGACTGCAGGTCGGGCGCTTCAATTAGGGCAATAATATCAAAGTTGCCACCAACAACGCTCGTTAAGCGAACCTCAGGGATTTCTTTAAGTGCATTCGTTACATCATTCTTCTTACCCTTTTCACAAGAGATCAGTAGATAACTAGCGGCTTTTCGCCCTTCATTTTCTACACGAATCTGTGCGGTATAGCCTTTGATAATACCGGTCTTTTCTAAACGATTAATTCTTTCTGCTACTGCTGTTCGAGACAAACCAATGTTTCGGGATAGATTCGCAATCGACTCTCGCCCATTCGACAATAGACTTGAAAGTATTTTTCGATCTAATTTATCTAAACCTTGTAAAGTCATGTTTGAAATCATGTGTTCTGCCTATTTTGTTTTTATATTGTTATTAAATCGACTCAGGGAGCGTAAAGTTATACAGCTCAGCAAGAGTGAATGGGTTTTTCTGTGTCAACGGAGTGATGCGTAAGCTCAAGTCCCTCCCTGACACTTTTATGTCACTGACAAAGCTGCCGTTATGAGTGTTTGTCAAGGTCGAGTCACCTAGCAATCTGTATATCGCCCATTGACCACTCTTATTTAAAACGTGCTGTCTGCCTTCATCGGTTACATCCTGGAGTGTGATACTAATATTGAAGTCACCATTTTGCGGTGGCCATGCCATTTCACGAATGCGGCTTGGACCGTGGTAGTAACTTATATTGGTATCTGCAATTTTTAAGCTCGCTCTAATCGCACTAGAATCAAGATCGAGTACTCTTGCACTAAACGGAATATGAACGCGGTTAGTGCTTTTATTAATTAATGTGTCTCGAATAACGTTATAGTTACGCAGTTGCACTACCAGAGCCGGAGAGATTGGCATCGTCTCGCCATCCACCTGTTTTGGCGTCCATAAATTGGTATCGTAGAACGGTGCAAAATTTTTCTGAATAAATGTGTCTAACAAACCACCGGAAGCAAACAGCAATTCAAAATCTTCAATTGAGATTTCCTCGGTCGCTGTTAGATCAAATGGGTATCGTCCTAGCCCTATCTCTTTAAACTTGGTGTAAATCTCGCTGTACCATTGGGTTTGAATGCCTTTAGCGGACTCTTTAATCATGACTGACCAGCTTTGTTGAACCACATCTAACAACCAGCTACGAACGGGTTCCGGTGATTTTTGGGCAATCTGTTTAAGTTTGATTAATGGGTCAGCTTCACTGCTGTTCATTCGATGCTGAGCTGCCGTTAGCGCCGCCATTTGCGGGTCAGGTGCATCAGCGATGTCTTTCATATATGTGCGAACACGGCTTAACGCTGTTACGGTCTCATCCCAAGGAGTAGGGGAGTTTGGTGTTTCACTGACCTGAAGTTGGTTTAATAAGTGAAAAGCTTGTTCAACACGTTTCATCAACAAGTAATCAGGCTTAACTACTTCCTCTACTGCGTCTGATGCGGAGTCTGCCGCTGCCACGAGTTTTGGGTCTAGCTTTGAAATCAGAGCATTTTTTTCACCAACGGGTGAAAATTGTGTGTTGGCATAGACCTGCTTCAGTACGGTTGTCATTGGTGAAGAAGGGCCCGAGATTAAGTCTATCGCGTTCGTTAGGTCGCCGACATTGTCATAGTTCTGGACTTTTAGTTCACTCAGCGCATTGCGCCAATTACTGATGTAGTCGTCAGTATATTTTTTACGTACTTCCTCTTTGAAGGCTTCTTGTTCTTCACTAGTAGGAATAACGTGTTGTGACAGACCTAAAACCCAGTTGTCACTGATGACTTGTTGTGACATTAGGTCCACGCGTGGTCGATAAAAAGTGCTAAAACCAGTGGAGGTATAGATCTTATCTACGATCAAGCGTTCACTATCTATTGGTGTGTTGAATACATTGCTAAACTCAAAACCCACAGCTCGTTGCAGATCTAGGGTTCCTAAATCAATCGAATTTGCTTCGTTTAAAATGCCTGCATAAACGAGATCAACATTCGAATTTGCTAGCAATGAGCGACGTGTTGCGCGAACAAGATCCATATTGATATCAATTGGCTCAAACTGCGTGCGAAAGTAAGCATCCAAATAGCGCATCGCTTGATTGACGACGTCACTTTGGTTGCTCAAATCGTTCATCATTTGGAGAGTTTGATGACGCAAAAAACGGATATCACGCTTTGTTGGATCGTTTAGCATTAGATACCCCTTCAATAGAGGTAAAGCGCGTGTAAAAGTGTTTTGATTTTGTGTCAGTTGTAGACGGTAGCCTTTCTCAATGAGAGGTATCAACTGTTGAGCAACGTCCTTAAGTAATGCTTCGTAAGCGATGCGAGTGCTTTGATCCAAACGGCTAATGTTGAGTGGTAATATCTCTTCATCCAAAGCCTTAGAACCTTTAAGCCACGCCCCATAAGAAGGCTCTATTGCTTTCGTCGCCTTCGCTAAAAGCTCATTGAATCTTGCATCTTGCTCCACTTGTGATTTGTCATCGATACTCAAGAGTTGATTCATCACGTGTAAGTTACTGTCTAATGTCGTGAAAAAGAAGTAACTGCCCCCAGTAAGCAGGATAATAGAGCCGAGTATTGCCAAACGGCTTTGTCTCTGAATTAGACGAAGATACGTCTTGTTTTCGCCCGCAAAGTCGCTTTCCGGCAATATTTGTGAATCAATCAGAAAGCGAGAGAAATAAGGCGTTTCTGTTAACTGAGTATGCTCTGACGCGATAATAGGTAAGTTGAAGTAATTACTACAACTTTTTGCAAGTAAATTGTACTTGCGACCGCCTTGCAGACTCGAACTAAAGAAAATCTCACGGATGTCTAGTGAATAGACACCGTTGTTAACATCACATAGACGCTCAAGCACATAGCTGACTTCAGACTGACATAGCTCAAACTGCTTAGGGAAAGCGAGTATTGCTTGTTTCTCATCAATGTCCGTTGAATTAGCGGATGCATCTAGCGCATTACTTTCAAGCACTCTCACTAGATTTCGATAGCTATCGCGGTAGTACTCTGCAAATACACCTTTGGCTTCTTTTAGTGGGATAGAGAGGAACTCAACACGTGTCTTGAGAGAGCTAAAGTGCATGTATTCTTTAAAGCCATCTAACTTGTCTAGCTTTGACATAATCAAATAGATTGGCAATGCTGAAGACGTTTTAGAGTTGATGGTACTCAAGCGCGCCAATAACGACGAAATGGTGTACTCTTTTTGCTCTGGCTCAGAGACGATCATGAACTCGAAATCGGTGAAGAATAGACACCCAGAAAATGGCTTTCGAGGTCGATGATGAATAACTTCTTCAATGAACGTATTCCATAAAGAAGCATCACTGCTTGATACTTCCTGGAACACTAAACGTTGGTCTGGTTTGATGTATACAGCGCTGTCAGATTCGTACCATTCAAAAAAGTCATTCTTAGCGGTTCTAGTGCGATCCATCGGTTTGATTGCACTAGAATTAAATAAAAATTGACGTCGCCCTGACCCTTTATTACCAAGCATCAGGTAAATTGGTTTCTTGCCTGAGTTAGCAAGAAGAGGCTGGATAACCATAGAAAGTGCTTCTTCCTCGGTTTCCAAATGTTGAGCTTTAGCGTTGTTCTTTTTCTTCAACCATAATGTGAATTGAAAAGTGACGTAAACAATGGCGATAGCACCAAGGGTCAGCCAAAGATAAAGTTGATCGATTTCGTCAAGAAAAAGCAGATAAATAGTGGTGATAATTGCAACCACTAAAAACATCAATATAGTAGAAATCACCACTGGATTTCTAAACAGTTTTTGTTTGAACATAAGCCTAAAACTTCTTTAATTGTATTGTTATTTATTGTCAGTTTTTTCAGCTTGTAGCTGACTCAATTTATATAGGTAGATGTTCAGTAAAAGGGTTGCGCGGTCAATTTCCTTTTGCTGTGAATACTTTTCAGCGTATTCAATACGACCTAAAAGCGGGAATAACGAGTTACTGTATTCGTACGCCTTTTCAGAGTTCTTATCTACATTCTGTCTAGCTACGTTGGCAAACACCGTTCTTGCGTCTGAGAATCGCTTATAAACATCCATAAACTGGTCTTCTAAATGGGCGCTCTGTGTCAAAAAGTTTTGACGTAGTTGCTGTGCAGAAGACGAATCCGGATAGATCGCGATTAATTCATTGGTCAAGCTATCGAGCTCGCTGACGTTACTTACTTTTGCCGAGTCTAAAAACCAGTTATTCATCATAATATCGACACGATTAATGGCCTGCGTTTTCAATGACTGAGCATATTTTTTATTTTCGTAATCTAACGAGGCGACCAAATTTACAAGTTCATTAAGTGAAGCTTGATTAATTTTTTGTTCCAATGTTCGATAACGTTGTTGCTCGTACATGAAATGTGAACATATCGCAGTAACAATCAAACCAATAACGAAGTAGATCATAAATCGACCAGACTTTGCCGGTGATGCTTTCTCTTGGCTATTTAGGTTGGGTGATGACACCGGTGCTGGAGAGGGAGACACATTCACTTTAATTTCAGGTGCCTTCTGCGTTGCTGCAGGAGCGCTAGTGTTGGCTTGTTTTTTCTCGCGTAACTCAGCCGCAATCTGTTGTTCTTTTATCTGCTCAATCCATTGATTCAAAATACGGCGAATGCGACCTAATGACGGCGCTTCAATACCGTAATGAAGACGAAGCTCTTCCTCAATCCTCAAGCATAATTGATGTGCTGCCTCTATCAATGGAAGCTCTTCTGGTAACGCCCGATGCTTATTAATTCGTTTTTCAGTATGCTCTACCATCCATTCAATAGCGCTCATTCGTGCCTTTGACTTTGAATGCTCTGGATACGCGTTGAACCAATATACGACACACACATCAAGTATTGAGTTTAACCCTTCAACAAGGCCTCTTAAGCCGTCGTTATAGGTTGATGCAACGGTAAAGTAACAGCAACAACGTAGGTCTTTCGCTTGGGTACTCAAGATCTTTTTTGAGAGTGTTTGAACCGTTTTCCACGAGACTCTCCCTGTGACTTTATTCAGGTTGTTTATTTGACGTTTAATTTCGTCAAAATCCTCAGAACCATTAGGATTAGAGCCGCTTGGGTTATTTTCATCGATTGGTCTTCGAGCGAAGTCGGTAAAAAACATAAGGAAAGTTCCAACTGATCATATAGAAGTATTAAGTTATATAGGATTTCACTACTGTTATATTAAATTATAAGCAGTGCACATCTGCCGCAATTCTATAGACAAAATAAGCGGATTAGATAATAAAAATTCATTAAAAGAAATTAAATTACTTTTAGTGTGATCTTTGTTCATAATATTAATATCAATAGTTAAGTCTATTTATAAGAAGAAACTTATATATGAAGATGAGAACGTTGATTAAAAAGTAACTAAATTGTTATCGGAGATTACGTTTTGTTCAATTAGCAATCAAATTCTGTTACTTCTATTTAAATAGAAAGATTTACTGTCTCGTCACTTAATCTGTAGTCGGTTCTTTAGTTTTTGTTTGTAGGTAAAACAACCAACCTGATAGTTGAAATGTATTAAATTATAGGTGTTTTTTTAGGCTTATTGAAAAAGAGAATATAATTGATATCTTTCGCCTCTAAGTAGAATATCGGTTTTCCTAGAGGGACGAAATGCTAAAACCAAGTCAAATTGGGCTGATTTCAGCCATGTGTCTATTTTCTTCTGTTGCAATGGCAAAAGGGGAGCGATATGGACTCTCTACCAGTATGTTGACTATCGATAGCATTAAATACGATGAAGGTAAAAGTGGTGAGCAGGATACGCTTAGGTTCGGCTTGGTTCATACTCGTCCTATTGATGAAAACAATAACCGTTGGCGTTGGTGGTTAGGGCTAAACTATCTAGCAGAAGATATTGAAGCGCCAGCAAACGGCTTATATCAAGAAGCGACGAACTATGAACTTCGTGTTGTTCCTCAATATGCGTTGACTTCTTGGAGTGTTTTCACGCCATATGTTGGTGCGGGCTTGTCTGTCGGTTACTCGCAATATTCTAATCGTTGGCAAGTAGACCAAGAGGGCTATCGTTATGAGAGTGTTGAAGATATCGACCAGTTTGAGTTAGGTGCGGTTGTGACCCTTGGTACTGCTATAAAGTTAGGCAGTAATCCTGACGCCCATATACAAATTATCCCGCAGGCCTCTTATATCCTTCCGGTTGTAAATGATGGAATTGGTGGGCTTGAACTATCAGTTTCTTTGCTCTTTTGAGGTTCGTAAATGTACTCAAATCAGCTAGTTTTATTTATCTCAAAGTGTCCAGAGGAATACACTGGTGCAAAGCATATTGAAATGCCTGAAAGTGGTGGTTCGATAGGTCGTTCCCCAAGCTGTAGCGTGTCTTTAGCCGATCACAACCGCTTTATATCGGGCACTCATTGTTTGCTCAGCGTGTATGGAGATACCTACTATATAAGTGACGTATCAACTAATGGCACAATGGTAAATGGGAATAAAATACTAAAAAATCAACCCGTTGCGATAGTTGATGGCGACATCATTTCTTTAGGGCAATATGAGATTGGTGTTTCTCTTGAGCACGTTACCTCAACACTAGACATCGCCGCTGATATTGCTCCTGAGCGAGTATCTAGCGATCCTCTGGTTAGTCTAGGAGATGCGGTTGTCGAAGAGGAAGAAAAAGTCGGTGCCTTAGAAGATTTGTTTATGGAGACTAAACAGGATGACATTGATTGTCATGATCCTGTTGCTCACCTTAACTTTTCGATGCAGCGAGATGACGATTACTTAATTCGTGATAATGAGCGTACAGAATCTGAACAACCTAGAACCGTGGAAAGCACGCGTCAGGTGGTCGATGACAGTTTCAGTATATATTCCGAATTCGATCAGCCAAGCCTAATCCCTGAAGACTGGATGGCTGCGGAAACCAAGAGTAACGCATCAGTCAATGATGCATTAGCGCCAGAAAGCGGTAAGGCACATAGAGCCGATATTGCCTCAGCTGAGGTGATGCAACCTGGCACGGTAGCCCCAGATAGCACGATTCAAAGACAACATCGTACGCCTAATGTTACTGAGATGGTCGTAGAGCAGGCTAACACAGGGTCAAAATGGGAAGAGATGACCCAATCTTTTACGCCTTCTCCTAACACTAATCAGCAACTTCAAATACCTACGGCAGAGCACGCGATAAACAGTACGACGAAAGCACAAGTCGATACTGATGCGGCCGTTTGCTCTCAAGATATAGCGCAAGCGTTTTTTGATGGTTTGGGTATTCGAAATCCAGAGTTGATGACAAACGAGGCGCAGTTATTCAAGCAAATGGGCACTTGCTTGCGTTTATGTATTGATAACCTACAGAAAGAGTTGCACGAAGTGGAATCGTTAAAGGATGAGCAGAGTGCGAGTGAGGCTAACTCGAACATTGCAGAGCTAATGCTCACTTTGAATAGTCAGCAATTACTGGCTCCAAATGAACTGGTTGAACAAATGCTCGATGAGCTGAACGACCACCAAGTTATGTTTAACAAAGCACTGAATGAGCTCGTTTTAGAACAGTCTGAAACGAACGATCCCGTAGCATTTGCTAACAGGGTCGCTAGCCAGTCTTTGTTCTCAACTAAGTCAAAGCTGTGGGCCGAATACCTAGATTTCTACACTAATAATCGTCGCCTGCTTAATGAAACATCCTTAAAAGGGCTGATTAAGAAAAACTATAACAAAGTGATTAAGGGAAACCATGCGTAGTATCGCCGTATTACTCGGATTTGCCATGTTGTCCGGTTGTTCCATGTGGGATCAATTTAAAGAGTCCACAGGTATCACACCAGAAACTTCGTCGATTGAATTGGTTATTGAGGCATCACCTGTACTCAATGTGAGAAATGGGGGCCAGTCATCTCCAGTTATTCTCCGTCTTCACGAATTAAGTTCGCCAGTATTGTTCCGAAGCTTAGATTTCTTTGCCTTGTTTGAGAGCGATAAAGCGTCGTTGGGTGATGAGTACATCAAACGTTACGAATATCAAATACAGCCAGGTGGAAAAGTTCATGAAATGCTAACGCTAGACCCTGACACTCGTGCCGTCGGTTTTTCAGTGGCTTTTCGTGATATTGATGGTTCGTCATGGCGAAAAGTGGAAGTTATTGAAGAGAAGAGCGAGTACTACATCAAGCTCAAGTTAGAGGGCAGTGAGTTAATTTCTGATAACACTCGCGGCATTGAACAGGTTTACTTTTAAGGGATAGAAACATGTCTTTATACAATCCAGTTGTTTGGCAAGATGGAATGTTCATGAAGCCGCAGCATTTTCAACAACTCGATCGTTCGCAAAGTAAACTATCGAGCCTACTGAGTGCCAATGCATCGCCTTTGCATTGGGGAATTAAACGTTTAGAAATCAACTCTCAGTTACTAGCACTGGGTAAAATCGGTATTACTCGTGCTGAAGGTATTTTACAAGACCGGACACCATTTGAGCTTCCGTTGCTTGCCGAGCTGCCTGAAGTGAAAGATGTAGATCCTTCTATTGCCGATAAAGTCGTTTATTTGTGCTGTCCGTTACCATCGGAACGTTCTGAGTTGTTTGGTACCAAAAAAGACGGTGCGCGCTATACGATGGAATCTCAAGAAGCGGTTGACGCTTGTTATGATTCGGAAGACATGGCAAATATCGTCGTCGGTAAGCTTAACTTTTGCTTAATGTACGATCATGAAGATAAGAGTGCTTACACGTCTATTCCGATCTTAAAGATCTCAGAAGTGAAGCCTGATGGCAGCGTGATCTTAGATGATAGTTTCATTCCTACCTGTATCGATATTCATGCGTCGACAGTACTGAGTAAATTTGCGACCGAGTTTGCTTCTATGTTGAAGCATCGCGCGGAATCGATAGTTCAGCGATTAGGGGTGGTGGATCAACAAGGTGTATCATCGGTTTCTGACTTTATGCTATTGCAAGCGCTCAACCGATACGAACCCTTGTTTTGGCATTTCGCCAGCACAGAAGCTGTGCATCCTGAGTCTTTGTATCGAATTCTTCTTCAGGCAGAAGGTGAGCTTTCGACGCTGTGCTCAACGACACGCCGACCTATTGAGTTTACGAAGTACAATCATGGTGATCTTACTAGCTGTCTTTCTCGCGTCCTAGACAGTGCGAAAATGACATTGAGCGTGATGTCTGAGCAAAGAGCAATTCCACTGACCTTAAAAGATCAGAACTATGGCATCAGAACGGCAGCAATCCCTGACAATAAGATCATCGATACGACGACCTTTATCCTCGCAGTTAAAGCTGACGTGACCTTGGATGTCCTGCATACCCAGTTTGTCAGCCAAACGAAGATCGGTTCTATCGATAACATACGTGACTTGATTAACCTTCAACTGCCTGGGATTGAGATCAAACCAATGCCAGTAGTGCCACGTGCGCTGCCGTATCACGCTGGCTACACCTATTTCGAGCTCGATAAAACGGGCGAAGAGTGGATGGCATTGAAGAACACTGCTGCGATTGCGATTCACGTTGCGGGCGATTTCGCTAACTTATCATTGCAACTTTGGGCCGTTCGTCTATGAGTTACGCAGAAACCGACGTCACCGTAGTCTTATTCCAACCAGAGCCTGGCAAACCAATGGAGGTAATGCCAGCGCCTGACTTGTCGAGAAACATCGCAGTACAAGATCTATCTATCGATAACATGGGTATTAACCCGCTAGTGGACCAGTTCTCATGGTTGATCGCCAGTCTGTCTTGTATGTCTTCGATCCCTTGGCTTGATGACCCGATGCCATTTCGTGAACAAGTGGCACGTGAGATTCGAAAAGGCGAACGAAAACTTAATGAAATGGAGCTCGATCGTGCTTCGGTTCTTGTAATTCGTTACTGCTTGTGTGCGGCGATTGATGAATCTGTTTGTCGGCAAGAATGGGGGGCAAATAGTCACTGGAGCCAGAACAGCTTACTGTCTGAATTCCATAATGAAACGTCTGGTGGTGATAAGTTCTTCGTTATTCTCGACCGCTTAAAAGCCGACCCTCGCAAATACCGTCACGTTATAGAGTTTCTCTATTTATTGCTTCAACTTGGTTTCCAAGGCAAGTACGGCCGTGAAGAGCGTGGCAACGAAAAGTTAGCGGAAATTGGCAGCACCATTTATCGATTAGTGCGAGATGACCGCCTAGCAGAACAAGAAAAAGTTTCTTTAATCAACCTTAAAGCTAAATATCTAAAGAAGCCGTTAAAAAGGGTAATTTCACCCAAGCTGATCTTAAGTCTTAGTGCGATGACGTTTGTGCTTATGTATGCGGCAACCTACATCGTCATAGACTTAAAATTTCAGCAACTGCTTGAAATGTATAGATAACCAGAGATCTAAAATGAGATCTTCTGCCAGTTTTAGGGCTTATTGTGAATATCACTGGTCTTTTAGTGAAATTCACTAGTTATTTAGAGAGATTGCAGTTTGCGATCTCTTTTATCATTCAATCAATAAAATTCAAATGGATTGGTTATGGGCGTAACAGTTGGTGCGAATGGACTTTCGATAGTTCATAAAGGCTCAGGTGGTGAAGCGAATGCAACGCTCCCAGATGTTTGTTTAACTAAGGTCGGCAAGCCAGTCGTCCCTATCCCTTATGGCAACAATGCTAAATCAGCAGACCTTGCTGGTGGGACTACGACAGTCTCTATGGATGGCGGTAACAGTGTCGCTATCAAGGGCAGTACGTTCTCAAAAAGTACCGGCGATGCGGGCGGTGACAGAAAAGGCGTTTCCTCTGGCACGATAGAAGCTGAAGCAAAATTCATTTCAGCCTCACCAACGGTTAAATTTGAAGGTAAGGGCGTATGTCGCCTGTCCGATCAAATGACCATGAACAAAGCCAACACCATGTGTTTGGGTGGGGCACAAAACCCATCGGTTTCTGTTACGGAAGATCAGGAAGGGACGTATACGTTGGATATAGAATGCAAATATCCAAATGGGCTCCCTTACTCTAATGCACAATTTTCTTTAGTCGAACCTTCAGGTGCTGTCATTGGGAGTGGAGCGCTGGATTCTAGCGGAAAAGCAACTGTTAATGGTCTCGCTCTAAAAGAATGCAAGTTAGTGCTCAGCGAAACTCAAGACTCTTATACGCCGAACCAATCTTTAGCTGAAAATATTGTGACGGAAACTTACCCTGATCCGAATGATTTTTGTACGTTTGTCGCAGGTCGCCGCTCGCCATTTTGGGAGGATCGTGTTGGGGTTGCTAATGACTGGGGGATATTGATGTCCGCATCCTTCAGTGATGATGACTTTAAAGATATTGTGTTAGAGCAAAGCCGTATATCGTCTCCTTATGCGATTAGTCAAAATCACTCTAAAGATTTTTCTGATGCTTATGTTTCGGCACTTTATCACATCCAAACTGATACTACTGCGCTAGAGAAATATGAACCTTTAGTTGAACTGCTCTTGGAGCAAGTGCACGAAAATGGCGATATATTGAGAGTCTTATATCAAGCTGATGTGTTTGAGCCTCCCTATGAATTATTAGCGAAGCTTCGCTTTTTAGGGACTGGGAATACTGTGAAGTATTTGCAGTTTGTTTTATGGACGTTGATAAACAATCAAATCTGTTCATACATCGATGAGCTAAACAGTGAAATCATCGGTCGTTTAGATTTCATACAAAGCCAAGCTTCTGCAAGGTCGTTGAGTTCTGTTGAAGAGGGTATAAACGGTTATAAAAAAGCACTTAACCACTTCAAACAAGCACTTCCTGACGTCATTAGCCAAATTTTCGAAACCAAAAATGACACCCTAATTTCTATATCGGCAATGGCCCTTGGGAGTACCGTTAACATAGCGAGCCAATCTAGCTTTGCTACTAATTTAGGTAGGGTTAATGCGGTGGTGTACACGAAGTCAAACAACTTGAACCGCCCATCATTTGTCACTTTTGACGATAACTTTTCTGACTAGGACATTTAAATCATGGATGCAGTTTTTCCGATAGCGCAACGAGAAGGTGACGCTTACTACACGCTCAGTGATTTTACGAAATTGTTTGATCAAGCTAAGAGCGGTCGTTATTTAATAGGACAAGGGTACGGTTGGCATAGTGGCATTCACTTAACATCAAAAATGTTACCGTGGGGGAAAGGGCTCAGACCTATTCAAGCGATGCTTGATGGAAAAATAGTGGCATTTCGCATAAATCCTGATTACCTAACATCAACGTACCAAGAGCAAGAGTTTAAGTATAGTAATAACTTTGTGCTTATCGAGCATGAGGCTGTAAACCCCGAAGATAATGAAGATGTATTTAAGTTCTATACACTTTATATGCACCTTGCGCCACCTTCAGATATTGGCGCCAATTCATCTATAACCACGCGTTACCGTTTACAAGAAGCGAGAAATGTACGCACTTTCAAACATAGTGATGTGCCTACTAATTCTGGTGAAAAAAAACAGTCGATGTCTAAAGGAACATTACTTGAATACCTGTATGCAGAAGAGAAGGAGACCCATCCATACCAGATCGACAAAAATACCTACAAAATGATAAAGTGCCGTGTGGTAGAGAATGGTAAATCGGCAAGTGGTAGCGAAAAAGCACTGTTAAACAAGATTGTTTGGTTTGCTTCGGGTCTCAATAGTGACTTTGACATTTTAGAAGATTCCTCTGCTGTCCTATCAGAACCAGTTTCAGAACCTAAATGGATGTCGGACAAGGCGGCAATGATTAGGGACGGTAGTGTGGTTTCTTTACTCCCACTCCTATTTAGAGAGGGGATAAAGGTTTCAGCTGGGGAAGATATCGGTTACATGGGACTGCATGAGTACAGTAACGATGCAATTGGAACTAAGAAAGAAGATAATCGTGTGCATATCGAGATGTTCTCTTTTGAGGAGCCGCCCGAATTTTTCAAAAAACAGATTTCTCCCAAAAATGCGGAAGAAAATCCACTTGTTGTTCTCGATGGGGCCGATAGTAGCGGTGCCGTTGATATGAGTAATTCGTTTATTCAGCAATTACTTGAATCTGTGACAGAAGATCAAGTAACGGACTTCTCCTCGTTCACTGCTCGCGATGCCAAAGTATACTTAGACGGTAAGCGTAAACACTTTGAGCGATTTATTGTGAAACATCCTACAGATTGGCATACAGAGTCGTCACAAAGTCTTTATGAATCAATCCATCAGACCGCAAAGGAAGCTCTAGATATTAAGTGCTCCGCTGGTTTTGTGACTATAGAGGACTACCGTAACTCCCCATGGCGCGATCAAGTGATGGATAGCTTTGATCTTTTCTCGCAATTCGAACTGGAAAGAGCAGATAAGTTCTCATGGATGCAAGATTTACAAGGTGATTTGCAACTAAGCGATGATAAGAGCCTTTGGCATTATTGGCCTTTTACGCCTCATAGTTACGGTTTTAGTATCGATATTGAATATTTTATAACACAGTATAAGCTTAGGTTTCCTAAGCTACGTCAACCATTTATTTTCGGCTCTCGGTCAGAGGGAAACTTGAGGAATTTGTTAAAAGTTATAAACGAATACTATTCTGAATCTAGTAATGAATACAAGTTTGATGTTAGAAAAGTGGCGTATATGTTGGCTACGGCGCAACATGAAGCCTACCACTTTTTAAGTGGTGAATATTTTAGCTTAAAACCCGAAATAGGAAGCAAAGACTACTTTAATAAATATGATCCCGTTTTGGCGGATACAGATGAGTATCGAGAAAGGGCAAAACTAAATGGTAATTTAAAAGAAGGTGATGGATTTAAGTATCGAGGAAGAGGATATGTACATTTAACATGGAAAAATAATTATCAAAGAGCTAAGGATAAATTTGGTATTGACTTTGTTAACTCTCCCGATTTGGCAATGACGCTTCACAACTCTTTTATGATAATGTTGTGGGGGATGGAAGAAGGTATTTTTACTGGTAAGAGCTTAGATGACTACATTGGTAAAAATACAGATTACATAAATTCTAGAAAGATAATTAATGGTTCAGATCAAGCAGATTTGATAGCTTCTTATGCAAAAGAATTTGAAAGTATATTAGGTGATTCGATATGAAAAAATTATTTCTATTTGTGCTTTCCATAGCTATTTATGGTTGTGCTCATGCGAGCACAGTTTATAAAGAAGACGATGGTGACCTATTGATTTTAGATAAACCATACAATGATATTCTGAAAAATGGCTATTCAAGGAGTGTTGATCTTATTAAGTTTAACGGTCAACCTGCATTAGAACTAACCAATGTAAATGGTGTCAATGCTATATTTACTTTTAGTGAGCGTCAAGTTGATAAAATAAACTGCATTTATAATAATAGCCGAAACCCAATGAATGGCATACTAAATAGAAATGCAGTTTGTGGTCTTTTCATTGACATAGTTGATGCATTGGATAACTACTCTAATATTATTGATAAAGTAAGTGATAAAGAAAATAATTTTATATTCTCTGAAGATAAGCTGTCTGTCTTTGATAATGGTAGTGGGTTGGAAATAGAAAAGTATAAATTAAATGATTATTATGCAAATATCATTTATTATTCCTTGGATGATTTTATAAACTCTAGCCCTGTTGTTAAATTTGATATAAAAGGGCATCGTGGTAAATATAAATATTATTATTTTGTTTATGATGTTAATTACAAGTTGAATCACATTCTTTATCTTGAAAATTCATGGAATAAAATTAGTATTAATTGACAATATCACTCGAGATAGAGGGAGGTACATAGTTTTTTTTTTAAAGATAAGCCTAGTACTTTCATTGAAAAATAGTCAAATTTTTTTACTTTACAATCGCCTAGCCCTTATGACACATTTATAAAAAAGCGCCGACAGGCGCTTTTTATTTACGTTTTAGTTAACCGTTAGAAAAGATGTAGACCAATCTTCGGAAGATTAGGCAAGCAATGCGTAGTATCTGGTCACAAGTTGGTATGAACTTGCCTTTTAGAAAACGCTAATAAAATCGCTAAACAGCTACATGATAATAGAACGACACCTAAGTTTTGTACTGTTCCAGCCATCGCTAATCCCGTCCCGATCATGATGTAGTACATGAGCCCAAATAAAGCGCCAGCGCTGCCAACCTGTTGTTTATAATTAACGAGTGCATCACTGAGTATGTTGGGTATCGCAATCCCGTAAGACATGACGACTAACACCATTGGAGCAACAAACCAGATTGATTGGTTCAGAATCAACACACCGACTGATCCAACGCTAATCAATATTGCTGAGAACCAAAGTAGCTGGCTTTTTTGAACATTTTTGGACACTAGGGATTTGTTTAAATAACTCCCAAGCAGAGTGCCTAACCCCAGTACCATGCCACTGTATCCAAATTGTTCGGAGTTATACCCAAGTGCTGAGAAAGTAAATGCGCCAAGCTGGTAATAAGAAAATAGAGCAATGTTATACAAAGCAACCAGTAATCCTGAGCGCCAAATTCGCGCGTCTCTTACCATTTTCCAGCTAAGTTGATGCAACCGTACTGGTGTCTGTTCCTTCTGTGTTTCAGGAAGCTTAATAACGTTATAAGCGAACAATACTAACGCGATTAAAAACAAGGCAAAAAATACATAACGGTATCCACCAAGCGCTGTAAGCTGCCCGCCTAATAGCATGCCAACTACCGGGCTGATTGATATACCCATCCCCATTAAGCTGAAGACTTTACTCAGTTCTTGACCGTCAAACGCGTCACGAAGCATGGTCTGTGTGACAACGGATCCTACCGCGATACCAAATGCGCTTAGGGCTCGCGCGGCCATGACAACAGCAAAGCTTTCGGTTTGAGTTGCGAGTAAAGATGCGCAACCATAGATAAAGAGCCCAATAAGCATGGTGGGCCTTCTTCCCAGTTTATCTGCGAGAACTCCCCAAACTACAACGCCAATGGCAAAAGCTAGGAAGTAAATCGACAATGTTTGGGCTGCTTGTGCGTGGTTTACATCAAATGATAGAGCGATTGAGCTCAACGCTGGGCTATAGATGGTTTCTACAATTTGCGGAAACATCAACATAACCAGCATGAGCCATAAAGAGGGCTTAGTATTCATATTGTTACCCATCGTTAATGAAGTTGGCGGGCAGTATAAATGAGGCTATGATTGATCTAATAACAACATAAAAACCAAATACATCAATATTCGGACAAAATGGCGCTTATTAACGAAAAAACACAATTTGATGCAGACAAGATTACTAATTATGTAGTGGGAATTGCTGCGGATATTGGCAAGCACGACTCAGGTATGCATATGCACAAGAAAGGGCAGTTATTGTACGCACCTCAAGGTTGTATGAGTTTTGCTCTGGAAGACTCGATTTGTATTTTGCCACCGACAAAGGCGGTTTGGATCCCACCTAATACGCCGCATCGTGCACTAATGACGAATGTGGTGGCGTATCGATCTTTGTATTTTGATTGTGAGGAGTTTGCCTGTCCGAGTAAGATCGCGATGATAGAAGTGAATAATTTACTCCAAGCTCTTATTGATAAAATGTCATTTTGGGAGTGGGATAAGCCTAGCAGCGAGATGGTAAATACGACGGCGCTTTTTTGGGAGGAGTTTTATGCTGCGAAACGTTATTCGTTTCAGTTGCCTTTGCCATCGCATCGGCGCTTAACAACGTTTCGTCGAGAGTTGGTTGAACCTTCATTTCTAGCTCCTTCGCTTACTACTCTTGCAAGCAAAGTTGGGGCAAGCACCAAGACTGTAACACGATTATTTAAGTCGGAAACGGGTATGAATTATCAAGATTGGCGGCAACAGTGGAGGCTTTTAAAAGCAGTTGAATTGTTATCAACGGGCATGCCAGTCAGCGCAGTTGCCGATTGGCTGGAGTTTTCGTCAGACAGTGCATTTATTGCATTTTTCAAAAAGCAAACTGGACAAACACCTCTGACGTTTATGAAAACCAAGCCTTAAGAGTCAAAATGCTCACACTCTTTCTAGAACAACCCCCAGGTTCACAGGCTCAGCCTATAAAGCATACATAGACAGGTACCAACGTGCAGGTTACTTGTCTTTACTCTGCTGTTTGCGAAAGTATTGCGTGGTAAAATCAACAAAGGCTCGGATGCGTTTTGGTTGATGTCGGTCGTGATGATAAAGGAGTGAAAATTCCACACTCGGAATGCTCCAATTGGTAAACACTTCTTTTAGCTTGCCTGTCTGGAGTTCTTGTTGACAATAAAGTGCTGGCACACGGATGATGCCATTTCCCGCCAAGGCTGCTTTTATCATTACTCTGCCACTCTTACATCGTAACTGTCCACGTATCTGGTGTTCCGTTGACTGCTTTGTATTCGTGTTCTCAAATGCCCACCGTGTCACACTACCTGTCAAACAAACGTGTTTTTCTAAGTCCTTTGGATGCGAAGGATAGCCATATGTTTCTAAATAGTTTGGGCTTGCGTATGTCCCCATTTCCACATCGATCAGTTTGCGAGCGATAAAGTTGGAGTCGTCTAACTTTCCCATTCGAAAAGCGATATCGAATTCATCCGCGATTAAATCGACACGATGGCTACTAAAATCTAAGTTAATGCTCACTTGTGGGTGTTGGATTAGAAACTGAGCAACGATATCTGCGACAACGTCTTCTCCTAAATAGCCCCCCACACAGTTGATACGAATGTCACCTCTTAAGTCTTCTACATCATCAACCACTGCCATAACAGCTTGATCAATATTGTGAAGGGCAGTTTCACACTGTTTATACAGAACCTTGCCTGCTTCGGTGAGGTTCAGTGTTCGAGTGGTCCTTTGTAGCAAAGTGACACCAATCTGTTGCTCCAGATTTGTTATTTGACGTGAAACGTGTGAGCGAGAAACGCCAAGTTGCTCTGCTGCTTTCGTGAAGTTTCCTAGTTGAGCGATTAGGACGAAAGAGCGAATATCCGCAAGGTTGATGTGTGTTTGCATGATGATTTCTTCATAATTCAAAAAAGTATTGTTGCAGTATAACAACAGTGTTTCAACTAGGTCGGTATATATCAACAAACAAAGTTTTCTTAAACTTACCGCCACTGATGTAAACCGTTCGATTAAGGATTCAAAATGAAAAAGTTAATTGTTATTACAGGCGCTAGTTCAGGCATTGGTGAAGCGATTGCACGTCACTTCAGTGAACAGGGCCATGCTCTTCTTTTGTTAGCAAGACGTGTAGAACGTTTGGAAGCATTAAACTTACCAAATACGCTTTGTGAAAAGGTAGATGTGACCGACAAAGCTTCTTTTGAGGCTGCAATTGAGAAAGCTGAAGCGTTGTATGGTCCGGTAGATGCACTTGTAAATAACGCAGGCGTTATGCTTCTAGGTCAGATAGATACTCAGGAAGCATCGGAGTGGAAGCGCATGTTTGATGTGAACGTAATTGGTTTGCTCAATGGCATGCAGTCCGTCCTAGCACCGATGAAAGCACGTAACAGTGGTACGATCATTAACATCAGCTCTATTGCGGGCAAGAAAACATTCCCTGATCATGCTGCTTATTGCGGTACCAAATTTGCGGTTCATGCTATTTCTGAAAACGTACGTGAAGAAGTTGCGTCATCAAATGTTCGCGCTACCACGATTGCACCTGGTGCAGTGGAAACGGAATTACTTTCACATACAACGTCTCAAGATATTAAAGATGGTTATGACGCCTGGAAGGTGGATATGGGCGGTGTGTTGGCCGCAGACGACATTGCACGAGCAGTGCTGTTTGCTTATCAGCAACCGCAAGGTGTATGTGTTCGTGAAATTGCTTTGGCACCGACAAAACAACAACCTTAACATTGAGTTACGGCGATTTTAGGTCACTAAAGCCGTAAAACTTTGCATATCGATTCGTGATTGAGATGGCATCTTTAAACTAAGTTGCGTGAAAATTTAGGTCATCCATTTAAATCCGGACACTAAGTGTGTTATTGCTTATACCCAAGTTACTCAAGGTGAGAAAAAACTTTGAGTAATTTGGGTTTTTATTTGGTCTCAATTTTAGGTAGCGGAATTTATTTAGGTCGAAGGCGATAGTTGTGAAGAAAGGAGAGTGTGACGTAAAACAAAATGAAGCAATATCCGTCTCTTAATGAGAATTGATTTCATCAACGTCACAAGCCGTTACAATTATCCGTTAGGTATTATACTTTGTGGATGGTTAATATTTAACCAAACAAGGAGGTGTGTATGAAACGATTCGCAAACATACTTTTTGCAACACAAGGATTGCCAGGCCATAGTGACGCCCTCGAACAAGCGATGAGGATTGCATCTAGCAACAAAGTGCCTGTCTCAGGGCTAATAGCGTGTCCTGATTTCCCAACAGACATGATCCAGTATCAGCAAAGTTATGAGCAATCGCTGCAAGACTCCCTCAAACAAAGTATTCACGAATACAGACAGAAGCTGGGACTCTCTGAAGAGGATCTCGCATTTCCTCTTACTGTGAAAAGCAGTGAAAAGCCCGCTGTCTGTATTATTCAAGAAGCATTAGCTGATAACAAAGATCTCATCATCAAAGAAGCTGAACCGCTCGGTGAAGGTGCTGAGGGTTTCAAAGCTATTGATATGACTCTGTTACGAAAATGCCCTTGTCCGCTTTGGTTGCACCGACCAATTGATAAGCCAAGAGATAAGCGCCGTGTTGCTGTGGCTATCGACCCATTAACGGCAAGCGATGAACAGCACTCATTAGCCGTGCGTTTACTCGAATTATCGCGTTCGATAGCCGACACCTGCGATAGTCGTTTACACGTGATTTCTTGCTGGGAGTATTACTTAGAAAACTACCTTAATGGTAACGCTTGGATTCAAGTCGATGATGCTGAGTTGAAACATGAACTCGACAAAGCAAAAGCCGATCATAAACAAGCTCTGCAACAGCTGTTGGAGGAGTCTGGGATTACAGGTGAAATTGTGATTCACCACCTGCATGGAAAACCCGACGAAAAGATTCCAGATTACGTAGAGAGTATTGAGGTAGACGTGCTGGTAATGGGAACCTTAGCGAGAACTGGTATATCTGGCTATGTCATTGGTAATACGGCTGAAAATATTTTGCAATCGATTAACTGTAGTTTGGTCGCTCTTAAGCCCGATGGCTTTGTCTCACCGATTCAGTAATTGGGGTGTAACAAAGTTGGGTTTAAGTGATGTTTTAGGTAAAGGAGGGAGATGGATCTCTAGAACATGGAATTATCAATGTATCAATAAGTTATCAGAGGAGAGTGACATGAAAAACCTATGCCCGAAATGCCACACAGAAATGATAGAACGTTCGAATGTTTATGTTTGTCCGAGAAATGATATCGGTGACTGCACCTACGATGCATTCGAGTTAGCTGATGACGATAATCCATATACATTCAGCCAAGAACACGTAAGTAGTGACCTACGTTCTTATGCCGTAGCAGACAGCAAATAGCGGTTTGTATCGGCGTTCCTCTAAGTAGCACTCAGTGATTACTGTTTGCTACTTTTCCCTTGGTTTCATGATCGTTTTTGAAGCGCTTGGGTTAAAACAATACAGTGGAGTTTGTCATTTGCGCCGAATAGGGCGTACCTTCTTATAATAACGAATGGGCTGCGATGTTGAATAACATAACGGGTAAAGAAAACCTGCCGAAAAACCTAGATAATCAGTTGGTCTTACTGATTTTCCCTGCGCTGCCAGTTTTAATCTTCTCTTTTCTCTTCTATATCTATACTCCTGCAGGCGTGAGCTGGAATGCGGAATGGATACCAAGCCTCGATATCAACCTTAGCTTTAGATTAGATGGTCTTTCATTTCTTTTTGCGGGACTGATCAGTGGGATTGGCGCACTGATTCAAATCTACGCTTTGGCTTATTTACGAGAAAGTGATAGCCGGTTTTCCTTTCATTTGTATCTAACCCTATTCATGCTTGCCATGCTAGGGATTGTGATGAGCGATAACATTCTGTTGTTATTTGTTTTCTGGGAACTCACCACCATCACTTCTTATTTACTGATCGGGTTTAATCACGAAAATAAAACGTCTCGGAAAAACGCCTTGCAGTCGCTGATTGTTACTGGTGCTGGTGGACTAGCGTTGCTAGCTGGTCTTATCTTGCTGGGAGCAATGGCAGGGAGTTATGAGCTAAATACCATTATCGAGCAGGCAGACACTATTGCGCAGCATGAATGGTTTATCCCATCTCTAGTGCTCATACTACTCGGTGCATTTACTAAATCTGCGCAATTCCCGTTTCATTTTTGGCTACCTAACGCGATGGCAGCTCCCACTCCGGTCAGTGCGTATTTACACTCGGCAACAATGGTAAAGGCAGGCATTTACCTATTAGCACGTTTATCGCCAGTTTATGCCCACAGCGAGATCTGGTTTTATGCTTTAGTCATCACTGGGAGTATCACGGCCATTTGGTGCACATTTGTCGCATTAAAACAAACTGACTTGAAGCTGATGCTAGCCTACAGCACGAATGTTGCTTTGGGTAAATTAACATTATTACTAGGTATGGGCACAGATTTGGCCGTTAGTGCAGTATTGATGTTTATTCTCGCTCACTCTTTCTATAAAGCTGCGCTGTTTATGGTGGTGGGTAATATCGACAAAGCGACAGGAACACGAGATATTGATCAATTGTACGGCCTGAAGTCAGTTCTCGTCATCAGCATGGTTGCGGGGAGTTTGGCTGCATTGTCTAAAGCGGGGTTCCCGCCGTTGTTAGGCTTTTTGAGCAAAGAATACATGTACAAGTCCGCAGTAGAGCTCAATAACTGGATCGCCTTTGTACTTTTAATCGTGAATATACTGATGGTCGCGCTAACCATTATGCTTATTGCGAGACCATTCTTTGCTCGCCGTGATCTCGTGCCGATTGAAACTAAGCCAGTTGAGACAAAAAAAGCCATGTGGATCTCGCCTTTGCTCTTGGCAGTTGGCAGCCTCCTAGTTCCGTTATTCGGTTTGAATTGGTTAGATCGCAATATTATTTTTCCGGGCTCTGCTGACATTCTGCCCACAGCAACTCTTAAAGAGACATCACTATGGCATGGCGTGAATGTACCGTTAGTGTTAAGCGTTATTACGCTAGCGTTGGGGTATGTGGTGTACCGTGTTTATCCTACTGTGTCTGCATTTTTTCAGCGGCTACATCTATTCGTCCCCAAAGCGGAGAATATTTTTGAACGACTATTAGATGGCATGATGACAGTGGCGAAGTGGCAAACGGCGCGGTTACAGCAAAAGAAATTGAGTCGCTATGTCCTATTATTTTTCACGGTACTTGCCGTTGCGTTACTGAGTCAGGTAGCGCTTATTCCTCTGCCTTTGGTTGGCGAACTTTCAAGTGTCACTTTCTATGAGATTGGTATTGCCTTATTGTTGATTGGTGCTGCGCTCGTATGTACGTTGTCCCACGCAAGACTTCTTGCGATTTCTGCGCTTGGTATGATTGGCTTCATGACCACGCTTGTTTTTATGATTTATAGCGCCCCGGACGTTGCGAAGACTTTACTGTTAGTGGAAACATTAATGGTGGTCTTTCTTGCATTGTTAATGCGTCATATGCCACGTCTAACCACCGTGCCCAAGCATTCAATAAAACGTAAAGTAGCGAATATTTGCATAGCAGGTGTGATAGGTGTTTCGGTTACTTTACTTTTGTTAGGAATCACGTCTCAGCCGATGGACTCTTCGGTGTCAGATTTCTTTGCAGAAAACAGTGTCCCGGGTGGACATGGGCGAAACATTGTTAACGTTATTCTGGTCGACTTTCGCGCATTTGATACATTGGGAGAAGTTGTTGTCGTTGTTATTGCAGGGATTGCTGCAGTGAGTTTGCTTAAGACAAGAGCGAAAAAGCAAAATCGTATCCAATCATTAATTTTTGCAACCACGGCACACATTGTTTCGGCACTCATGCTCGTATTTTCAGTGTATCTGTTGTTACGTGGTCATAACGAACCGGGTGGTGGCTTTATTGGTGCGTTGATTGCCGTTATTGGTTTATCACTTCTCATGTTCGCGGAATCACCGAAATACGTTCGTTCTAGGTTGTATTTCAAACCGTTTCTCATTGCGTTATCTGGCATCGCATTGAGCTTAGTTTCTGGTGCTTTGAGCTTTGCGTTTGATAAACCGTTTTTGACCGGACTGTGGTGGAAAGACGTGATACCACTAGGGACGCCATTGGTTTTTGATGTTGGTGTTTACCTTGCCGTTATAGGTGGCGTGATGGGTATGCTGCTTCGTATTAATGAGGAGCTAGAGTGATGGAAATAGTCTGGAGTGTTGTCGTTGGAGTATTTGTCGCAGCAGGTGTTTATTTAATGCTTGAAAAGCATATCTTGCGCCTTTTGTTCGGCATCATGTTACTCAGTAGTGCGGTTAACCTTGCTATTTTTACCGCTGGAAGGCTGACGCCCGGAGAGCCGCCATTGATTGGCGATAATGCTCTTTTACCACCAGATAGCGCGGCAAATCCTTTACCTCAAGCGCTTATCTTAACTGCGATAGTCATCGGTTTTGGACTACTTATTTTTGCTTTAATGCTGTTCTATCGAGCTTATAAAGACACTGGAACTGCAAACGTCGATGAAATGCAACGTTCTGAGGAGGGTCAATGAGTTCGATTTTGCTTACGTTACCGGTTGTTCTCTCGCTGAGTACGGCGTTGACTATCTTCTTCGTCCGTCGCTCAACAAAAAGTGTTGAGTGGTTGAGCGGTGTAAGTGCGATTTCGAACCTTTTCGTTGCGGGCTTTCTCACAGAAAACATCATAAGTAATGGTATTCAAGCCGTTGCTTTTGGTCAGTGGAGTGCGCCATTTGGTATCGTGTTTGTCGCAGATTACCTCAGCGTTGCTATGGTGATGATAACGGCGGTGATTGGTGCGATATGTGTTTTCTACGCGATGGCGGACCTTCACCGAAAGCCCTCCTATAGCAATTACCATGCGTTAATGCACGTGTTGCTTGCTGGCGTTTATGGTGCTTTCCTGACTGGAGATATTTTTAATCTGTATGTTTGGTTTGAGGTCATGCTCATTTCATCATTTGGTTTAATGGTGTTAGATGCAACGAAAACTCAAGTTGATGGTGCAGTAAAGTACGTGATGTTGAACCTGATTTCGACGCTGGTATTTTTGCTTGCTATCGGTTTATTGTATGGAGCAACGGGCACCTTGAACTTGGCCGATCTCTACACCAAAGTAGGGGAAAATGAATTGAGCATCAACATGATGCTGTCCGCGCTATTTTTGTTTGCCTTTTCTATTAAAGCGGCACTCTTTCCTTTATTTGCTTGGTTGCCAGCTTCTTATCACACGTTACCAAGCGGTGTGGTGGCACTGTTTGCCGCGTTGCTTACTAAAGTCGGTGTATACGCGTTGATAAGAGTCTTTACCTTGGTATTTCCGCTCGCCGAGAGTGGTTGGCAACCGACGTTAATTTGGGTCGCAGGGCTAACCATGTTAACGGGCGTTTTAGGAGCGGCTAGCCAATTCGACATTAAGAAAATTCTTTCTTTTCATATTATTAGCCAAATAGGCTATATGTTCATGGGGTTGGCTATTTACACTCCCTTAGCTTTAGCCGGTGCCATTTTCTACATTGTTCATCACATCATTGTAAAAGCGAATTTGTTCTTAATAGGTGGATTCATCGAGCGCAAATATGGCTCTAGTCAACTTGAACATTTGGGTGGGGTATACAAAGCTATGCCTTGGTTAGCGTTCTTGTTTCTTGTCCCTGCGTTTTCTCTGGCCGGTTTCCCACCGCTATCGGGTTTCTGGGGAAAGCTATTGGTCATCAAGTCGAGCATACAGGCTGAGTATTACTGGTTAGCAGGTACCGCGTTATTGGTGGGGTTGCTTACTGTCTACTCGATGACGAAAATTTGGAGTGAGGCATTTTGGAAAAAGCCATTTAGAGAGAAGCCAGAACAGACTCTGCAGGCCAAAGTACATTGGTTGTACTGCGTTCCAATTATTGTATTGACAACGTTGACGCTAATCATTGGCTTAGTGGCGGAGCCTTTTTATCAATTTTCCGTTCAAGCTGCAGAACAACTGTTAAATCCGACTGAATACATCAGAGTGGTGTTAGGAGGAAATGCATGATCTATCTATTCCTCAATTTTTTCTTAGCGTTAGCGTGGATGATGCTTAATGGCAGCTATTCGAGTCTGAATTTTGTTGTCGGATTTACGGTCGGCTTTTTTGCTTTAAGGTTGAGTCAACCATTTGGATTGAAAACGAGCTATTTTCAACGTTTTGCATCTGCATTGAAGTTATTGGTGTACTTCGCTTATGAAATGGTTATATCGGTTGCGAAAGTGGTGTGGGACGTCGTGACACCTACTCATTTGAGTCAGCCTGATATCGTTTATGTCCCTCTGGAGGTCGATTCTGACCTAGAAATCACATTACTGGCGAACATGGTTTCTTTAACACCGGGTACGCTTAGTTTGGATGTTACGGCTGATAAAAAGTATCTTATCGTTCATGCCATGTTTGCACCTGAACATGAAGAGGTTATTCGCGGAATTAAAGATGGGTTAGAGCATCGAATTTTGGAGGTGACGCGTGGATAGTTGGCTGCAAATAACGGTCACTTTTGCCTATTCTGGGCTACTACTCAGCTTTGTTATGGCTTTTGCTCGTTTAATTCTAGGACCAACGCTAGCTGATCGAGTTGTGGCGTTAGATCTGATTTCATTTATCACTATCGGATTTATTACGGTTTACACCTTAGACAGCGGTGAGGACGCTCTGTTAGACATCGCCATTACATTAGGTTTGGTCGCATTTCTCGGCACGATCGCATTTGCACGTTTGATCGTTAAAAGAAAGGAGAAAGAATAATGGACGTGTTGATTGGACTATTTTTATGCTTAGGAACATTGTTGACCTTGGTTGCAAGTCTAGGTGTCCTGAGGCTTCCTGATTTGTATACCCGAATGCATGCAGCGACCAAAGCTGGAACTGTCGGAGTGAGCTGCTTGTTATTAGCGGTCGCTTTCTCACTCCCTGAAGTTACCGTGATCTCTCGGGTTATCGGTACGATGTTGTTTATCGTTCTCACTGCGCCAGTCGCCTCCCACCTGCTCGGCAGAGCAATGCGAGAGGTCGGATATAAGATTTGGCGCAATGATTAACCATTAGCGTCGAATAGTACTACGTCCTAGTTGAAATAAACTCGAAGCTGTATTGATGAAGTCGGAAGTAATTGACGGTATATTCAAATGCACGACCATCTTCTAGGTAACCAGTGGACTCAACTTTTAGAATAGGGGAAGCTTCTGATTCATTCAGGTATGAGGCCGTCTCTGCATCTAACAAATACGGTTTGACAGACTGACTGCTTTTCGCAATTTTCAATCCTTTGCTATTTTCAATGTACTCATATTTAGAACCATTCATTATGGCTATGCTCAAGTCTGGAAATAACACTGCTGGCATATGAGTGACTTCGTAAATTTCAGGCTCATCATTAATACATCTGAGTCTATGTATTTCATATGTATCATCATTGGGCGAGAGATTTAACTGCTTAGCAACCTGTTCATTCGGTTTTTTAAGTTCGAACTTTATGACTTGAGAGCTAGGCGTTTTCCCCTGTTTACTGACTTCCTCGATAAAACCCAGCAAATGTAAGGCATCATGTTGGGCTTTTAGATCGTTTACATAAGTTCCACTACCTCTTGTCCGACTAATTAAATTATTGTCGACCAGAATTTGTAAGCTTTTTCTGATGGTTACGCGGCTTACGGAAAACTCTTCTTGCAAATCACTCTCTTTTGGAAGCATCGATTTAGGTTGTAGTTCCCCATCTTTGATCTTTTTTTCTAATCGTTCCGCAATGTCTATGTATTTGGGTTTCATAATACCTCGCTAAGTCTTGGATCATGATAGCAAGAATGTGATCTGAGATGTAGTTAATACTTTTCCTTAGGATCTTTGTGTGATTTTTATCTCGTATCTTTGTGCTTACACTTTAAATGTATCATAAAAGTATTAATACTTATTTTATACATTTTCAGGATAAACATTTGAGGTAGCGAAATGAAACGTCAAAAATTAACGATTGTTGGTGCTGGCAGTACATACACACTTGGTATGATGAACAGCCTTATTGCCGAAAAAGATAACTTTCCACTCGCAAAAGTCGTGTTTTACGACATAGATGAGAAACGCCAAGAATCGAATGCATTAGCTACTGAAATTCTATTGCGAGAACACTATCCAGAAGTTGAAGAGTTTGTTTATACAACGGATAAATCTGTCGCATTCGCAGATTCGGACTTTTTCTTTATTCAGATCCGCACTGGTGGGTTGGCCATGCGCGAGCGCGATGAACAAATCCCGCTATCCAACTCTTGTGTTGGGCAAGAGACATGTGGCGCGGGAGGAATGGCATATGGACTTCGCTCTATCGGCGATATGATCCAGCTAGTGAACGAGATCCGACAAACGTGTCCAGATGCGTGGATTCTTAATTACACCAACCCGGCGGCAATTGTCGCTGAAGCTTTAAATCGTGAATTTCCGCATGATAAGCGAATTCTAAATATTTGTGATATGCCAGCAGCGATTATGGTCAGCTATGCGCAATTGTTAGGGTGTGAAATTTGGGACTTTGTTCCTGAATATTTTGGGCTTAATCACTATGGCTGGTTTACCAAAATTCGTAATAAACAGGGTGAAGACTTAACGGATAAAATTAAAAATATCATCCTAAAAGAAGGGATCAGTGCGGTTGATGCGGAAATAGCGGATGACCCATCGTGGCAAGCCACATTCAAAAACATGAGAACAATGCTTGCTGATAATCCAGAGTTTTTGCCGAATACGTATCTTCAATACTATTTGTACCCTGAAAAAATGGTAGCGAAAGAGGATATCAATAATACTCGCGCAAGGCAGGTAATTAACGGCCGTGAGAAACGAGTGTTTGAATTGAACGCAAGAATAATTGAAGCGGGCACCACGAAGCACGAAACACTGCATGCCGATATCCATGGTCGATACATGGTGAGAGTCGCGGCTTCGCTAGCCTACAACTTGAGCGATGTGTATCTCGTCATCGTACCGAATAATGGTGCTATTACAAATTTACAAAATGACGCCATGGTAGAAGTTCCAGCTGCGCTAACTAGTGATGGACCGAAAGCTTTTACTGTAGGAAAAATCCCAACCTTCCAAAAAGCCATGATTGAGAGCCAACTTGGTTACGAGAAATTAGTTGTGGATGCTTGGTACGAAGGAAGTCAGCAAAAGCTGATTAATGCACTCACACTTAACCGTACCGTGGTTAATGTGCCAAAAGCTAAAGAAATAACAAAACAATTACTAGAAGAAAATAAAGCCTACCTTCCTCAATTTTTTCAATAACAACTGGACGTTCGGGGCCTACTTGTAGGCTCCGTGAATGAAACAAGAGGTTTATATGAAAGACATTATTCAAAGGTTCGGAGCCGCGATGTTTGTTCCCGTTCTATTATTTCCAGCAGCGGGCATGTTATTGGGTTTCTCTGTTGTGCTGTTAAATCAAGAAGTGTTTCCTTGGGCACTAGAGGGGAGTGCTTGGTTTAAAGTCTCGACGATCATTTTACAGGCATCTCTCGCTGTATTTAAAAATATGGCACTTATTTTTGCCGTTGGGTTACCTATCGCTTTAGCTAAAAAAGCATCTGGTCGCGCTGTACTTGCAACACTCGTTTCCTACATTACGTTTAACTACGTTATTGGTGGAATCCTTCAATTTTGGGGACCAGAACTGGGCGTGAACTATACGGAAGGTGAGCGAGGTTTGACTGAAGTTGGTGGCATTCTAACGCTTGATACCAACTTACTAGGTGCCATTTTAATTGCAAGTCTCTCTGTTTGGGTTCACAACCGATTCTTTGATAAAAAGCTACCGGATTGGGCGGCTGTATTTGGCGGAACGCCATTGGTTGTGATCATTAGTTTCCCCATTATGGTCGTGATGGCAATTCTAACTTGTTTGACTTGGCCAAGTATTCAGCATGGTATTAACAATCTGCAATCATTTTTGGTTTCTGCTGGATCGTTAGGGGTATGGCTATTTACGTTTTTAGAGCGAATCATGATACCAACGGGGTTGCATCATTTCGTATATGGTCCCGTTTTTTATGGGCCAGTTGCAGTCGATGGCGGAACGGTTGCCTATTGGATTCAAAATATACAGACATTCGCCCAGAGCTCGGAAAGTTTAACGACACAATTTCCTCAGGGTGGTTTGATGTTGACGGGAATGGGTAAAGTGTTTGGTTGTACGGGTATCGCACTAGCACTCTATTCAGTTGCGAAAAAAGAAAATAAAAAGATGGTGATGGGGTTAGTGCTCGGAGCCGCAATCACAGCAATTCTTACAGGGATAACCGAACCAATAGAGTTTACATTCTTATTTATCGCACCTGCGCTGTTTGCTTTGCATGCGTTGTTATCTGCGACAATGGCAACGATCGCCTTTATGTTTGGTGTTTCCGGTAACTTTCAGACTGGCTTGATAGACTTCATTTTCCAAAACTGGTTGCCTTTGGCTGGTAACCATGCAGGAACATACGTGATTCAGATTATTATTGGTCTCATGTTTACTGGTGTTTACTTTGTTACGTTTCGCGCGCTTATTTTAAAATACAACATACTTACTCCGGGACGTGAAGGTGCAGATAGTAAGTTGTATTCCAAAGCTGACTACAAAGAAGCGAAAGCGGTCCATAACAGTAGCGCAAGTCCGTCACAAGCTAGTGCCTTTATTGAAGGTTTGGGTGGAAAAGAAAACATTGACTTGTTAACTAATTGCGCGACGCGTCTGCGTGTTAAAGTTAAAGATGTCTCTCTTGTAAAGGAGAACGCATTTTTCACACAGCACGGAGCGGTGAATATTGTTAGAAATCAAGAGAGCCTTCAAATCATCGTTGGTTTAACGGTGCCACAAGTTCGCGAAGATATGAGCCAACTGATAAAAGCTTAACCCCCAAACTAATGCTCCAGCTCATATGGCTCAAAGGTGAGATAGAATTATCTCACCTTTTTTGTGTACATGAAGCATATTTCGCGCAGTTTCCACGAAAGTGGGGAGGAGTTATCGAGCGAGCTAAAAATACAGTTAGGTTATACCCGTCTGTATTGTTGGAAGACTTGTTGAGTCTCTAAGTGACAGTGGCGCCACTTTCTATGTTGAAAAGCGTTTTAATTTCTTCCAGCACTTCTGGGTTAGCAATAGCACCAATGTTTTTTACAGCTTGTCCGTTTACCAATTGTTTCACTGCTAGCTCAACCAATTTGCCTGAGCGCGTTTTAGGAATATCACTGATAGCAAAAATTTGTCGTGGGACATGGCGCGGTGAACATTTTGTTTTCAATGTTTGGCGAATTGAATCGGTGAGTTGTTGGGTTAACTCGACGTTGTGAGCGAGTTTTACTAGTAACCAGATTTCTTCAGACTGCTGGTTTAACTTGCCGACAGCGATGGAGTCTTCAACCTCGGGTAACGCGTTCACTTGCTGGTAGATTTCAGCGGTACCGATTCGTACGCCGCCTGGATTTAAGGTTGCGTCACTACGGCCATAAAAAATAAAGCCGCCATGTTCGGTTTGCATCACATCGTCGCCATGGTGCCAGATATCGGTAAACTTGCTCCAATAAGCGTTGTGATAACGTTCGCCGTTGTCGTGCCAGAAGCCAATAGGGAAGTTAGGTAGCGAGTTATTACAAGTCAGTTCGCCGCGTTTTTGCGTAATAGTATGTCCATCATCCTCTAGAACACGTGCGTCGATTCCCAGCCCTGCGCCTTGGCATTCACCTTTGTAAACTGGTGAAATAGGGTTTCCAAGTACAAAGCATCCGCAAATATCTGTGCCGCCAGCGATAGAAGCGAGATGCAAATCCTGCTTGATGTGCTGATAGACATAATTAAATTGTTCTGGGTAAAGCACCGAACCAGTTGAGCACAGAGTTTTGAGTGACTTCAAGTTATGTTCTAGTTTTGGAGAGCAGTTCGCATGCTCCAGTGCCTCTAAGTATTTCGCTGAAGTACCAAACAGCGACACGTTATGTTCTTCTGCTAATCGCCATAAGACGGAGTGATCAGGATAAACCGGACTACCGTCGTAAATCACTAAGGTTGCTCCACTCGCAAGAGCGGAAACATGCCAGTTCCACATCATCCAACCACATGTTGTGTAGTAGAAAATCTTGTCTTGCGATTTGATGTCGCAATGCAGTTGATGTTCTTTGAGGTGATTGAGCAAGGTACCGCCTGCGGAATGGACAATACACTTAGGTTGACCTGTTGTACCAGAAGAATACAAAATGAATAACGGGTCATTAAACAGCGTTGGTTGATATTGAATTGATTGTGGAGAAAAGTGGTGAGTAATATCGGACCAAGAAACAAACTCAGAAGTGCTAGCACTCTCAGCGTTTTGTAAATATTCGATTTGGCATACGCTAATAGTAGTCTCTTCGGAGGCACTGCTTAACTTACTACTAAGAGTGGTGTTCTTGTCCGTCATATCGAAAGCTTTGCCTCCGAACTGGTAGCCATCACAGCAAAAAAGAACTTTCGGTTTGACCTGACCAAAACGCTCTACGACGCTATCGATACCAAAATCAGGAGAGGTTGAAGTCCAAATGGCACCAAGACTGGTGGTGGCCAGCATGGCAATAACGGTTTCAGGAAGGTAGGGCAAATAACCCGCAACGACATCGCCTTTACCGACACCACAATTGAGTAGCCATTGTTGAATGGCGGAAACTTGTTCAAGCAACTGTTTACCGGTGAGTTGTCGGTGTTCACCGCTTTCATTGCTAAAAACAATAAACTCACGCTCTGGTGCTTGTTCAGCCTGAGATAGGAGGTTCTCTGCGTAGTTCAGCGTGGCGTCAGCAAACCATACTGTGTCTCTATTTACATGGTGATGATTAGAACCTGTTTGTGTCCATTTGGGACTGCCAAGGCTCTTGATTTGCGAACCTATATCTCCGATTACGTTGCAAAACTGCCAAGTATGTCGCCAAAATTCATCATTGTGCTCAATGGACCACTGGTGTAGAGACGTGTAATTGTTGATTACGGTACCTTCGGCTTTGTCTTTATTAACCTTTTCGATGAACCGTAATAAGTTGCTATTGCTGACGCGCTCAGCAGATGGTGACCAAATAGGTGCAGAATTTGGCATAGGTCCCTCTAATTTCAATTCTTTTGAATATGACCAAAAACAAAATAAAGGGGCGAACATAGCAGTGTTCGCCCCTTATCTGATCGTTTAAAGTTGTTCGGCAAGCTGAGGTAGTACCTCAAATAAATCACCAACCAATCCATAGTCGGCAACTTCAAAGATAGGAGATTCTGGATCTTTGTTGATCGCGACAATCACTTTGGATTCCTTCATTCCTGCAAGATGCTGGATAGCTCCGGAAATCCCAACCGCTATATAAAGCTTAGGTGCAACGATTTTACCGGTTTGACCCACTTGTAAGTCGTTGGCAACAAACCCGGCATCAACCGCCGCGCGAGAAGCGCCAATGGCAGCACCTAGTTTATCGGCCACTTGTTCGATCAACGCGAAGTTCTCTTTGCTACCGACCCCGCGTCCACCTGACACAACCACCTCTGCCGCGCTTAATTCAGGGCGCTCTGACACGGTTTTATCGACAGAAACCAATTCAACCATTGGAGCTGAGATAGTGACCTGCTGATGCTTAATATCGGCTTGGTTGTGACAAGTAACCGGCTCAAACGCAGACGCGCGCACGGTGACGACGCGAACCTTGTCGCAGGTGGTCACTTTGGCAAATGCGTTTCCTGCGTAAATAGGGCGGATAAAAGTGTTTTCATCGATAACTTGGACAATATCGGAAATTTGCCCAACGCCGAACTTCGCTGCTACTCGCGGTGCAAGATCTTTCCCTTTTGATGATGAGCTAGCCCAGATTGCGTCAAAACCTTCAGCAATACTCACTACAATAGGTGCGATACTCTCGGCAAATTGATGCTTAAGTTGCTCATCATCGACACAAATTACGTTTGATATACCATCAACGCGACAAGCTTGCTGAGCGACTTCTTCACACTGGTGGCCCACTACGATCAAAACATTGTCTTGGCTGACTTGTTTTGCTGCATTAACCACTTTGAGTGTGTCCGCATGCAATTGGTTATTGTCATGCTCTGCTATGATTAAGTTCTTCATGAAATCACCTTCGCTTCGTTACGCAGCTTATCGAGAAGCTCTGAGACAGATTCAACCTTGATGCCACCTTTTCTTTGCGCTGGCGGTGTGATTTCTTGAATGGTTTGGCTAAATACCACTTCAACACCCAGACTGTCAGGTGTGATGGTATCTAACGGCTTGCGCTTAGCTTTCATGATATTAGGCAAAGAGGCAAAACGCGGTTCATTCAGGCGTAAGTCAGTACTGATCACCGCAGGTAAGTTCATCGTGACCGTCATCAAGCCGCCGTCCACTTCTCTCACGACCTGAACTTTTTGATCTTCAATCTTCACGTCGGAAGCGAAAGTTGCTTGAGGCCAGTCAAGTAGGGCGGCCAGCATCTGAGCCACTTGGTTGTTGTCCGTATCAATGGATTGTTTACCCGTAATCACAAGCTGTGCTTGTTCTTGCTCAACTAGAGCTTTGAGCAGCTTAGCAACAACTAATGGCTCTATTTTGTCTTCAGTATCGACATGAATAGCGCGATCGGCGCCTAATGCAAGCGCGGTACGTAGTTGCTCCTGACACTGGCTACCGCCGGCACTGACAACGATGACTTCATCTGCAATACCTTGCTCCTTTAGTCGTACGGCTTCTTCAACGGCTATTTCGCAAAATGGATTAATTGTCATCTTGACGTTATTGGTTTCAACATCGCTATGGTCCGCTTTCACGCGAACTTTAACGTAGGGATCAATGACCCTTTTGATTGGCACTAGTATTTTCACGTTAGATTCCTTTTACAGTGAAGACTATGTGTTAACAGTGAAGACGATGTGATGACGTCTTTAAAATGATGTTAATTTACCTTTACGTTTGCGTCAACTTTAAATATATTGTTGATTAACAAGTTGGCAACATGCAAAGAAAAAGGAATGCAATCATGGAAAGAGACTGCATGGAATTTGATGTTCTGATTGTAGGCGCTGGTCCCGCAGGTTTGTCTGCGGCATGCCGAATCAAACAATTAGCAGCAGAAAAAAAACAAGACCTCTCTGTTTGCGTGGTAGAAAAAGGTTCTGAAGTTGGAGCGCATATTTTATCGGGTGCGGTGTTTGAAACGCGGAGTTTGGATGAGCTTTTTCCCGACTGGGAAGAGAAAGGCGCTCCGCTCAATACCAAAGTAAACCAAGATAAAACCTACTATCTAGGCAATGACATCAATGGTCATGAACTGCCTTCTTGGGCGGTGCCTAATACGTTACATAACAAAGGTAATTACATCATAAGCTTGGGCAGTCTATGCCGATGGATGGCGTTGCAGGCTGAGAACTTGGGGGTGGAGGTCTACCCAGGTTTTACCGCCAGTCAAGCGATCATCGATGAAGATAGTCGTGTTTGTGGCGTGATCACGGGCGATATGGGATTAGATAAAAATGGTGAACAAAAAGGAAATTTCGAACCTGGTATTGAACTGCGAGCGAAGTTTACTTTATTTGCTGAAGGCGCACGGGGGCATATTGGTAAGCAGTTGATTAACCGATTTAATCTTGCTGAAGAGAAAACGCCTCAACACTACGCTATCGGTTTTAAAGAGCTGTGGGAAATCCCATCAGAGCAGCATCAGCAAGGTTTAGTAGTGCACGGATTAGGTTGGCCGTTATCAAATGAAGCTACAGGTGGCAGTTATCTCTACCATTTAGAGGGAAACCAAGTTGCCGTCGGGTTGATTGTTGACTTGAGTTATAAGAATCCGCACTTGAGTCCATTTGATGAGTTTCAACGTTTTAAACACCACCCGTTGATTGAGCAATACCTCAAAAATGGGAAGCGTATTAGCTATGGCGCGAGAGCGATTACCAAGGGCGGCTTTCATTCGCTTCCCACGCAGCAGTTTGCTGGTGGCTTGTTAATTGGCTGTGATGCAGGAACACTTAACGGCGCTAAAATCAAAGGCACACACACCGCAATAAAATCTGGAATGCTTGCCGCTGAAGCAGTATGTGAAGCCCTTGAGAGTCAGTCAGTTACTGCTGATTATCAAAAGCATTTCAAACAGTCTTGGCTGTATGAAGAGCTTTATCAAGCACGTAACTTCTCAAGTGGAATCCACCGCTTTGGATCGTGGCTGGGCGGTGGTTTAGCGCTGCTGGAACATAACGTGTTAAAAGGTAAAGCTAAGTGGCATATCCGCTGTGATAAGCCTGATCATCAGTCTCTGTTATTGGCGGAAAACAGCAATGAAATTGTCTATCCGAAGCCTGATGGCGTGTTAAGTTTCGATCGCCTCTCTTCCGTTTATCTATCCAATATCTTCCATGAGGAAGATCAACCATGCCACTTACGACTGGAGAACCAGCGGATCCCTATTGAGCAGAACCTTGAATTATATGCAGAGCCAGCACAGCGCTATTGTCCGGCTGGCGTGTATGAAATCGTACAGGGGGAGCAGCAGCCAGAGCTGCAAATAAATGCGGCCAACTGTATCCACTGTAAGACCTGCGACATCAAAGATCCAAGTCAAAATATTACCTGGACTCCGCCAGAAGGTGGTGGTGGTCCGAACTATCCAAATATGTAAGCGTTTGAGAATAATTTTTATTAACAATTTATTTACTTAAAGTTTGCGTTAGTTCAAATCTTTCTCGATGAACTCGATTGCAACTTAATCTTTCAGGCACTATTCTGATTTTAAATTGACGTTTACGTAAACTGAATACAAAGTTGATGCATAGGTGTAAAAGCGGTTACCAGTATCAAAGTTAGGTTTGATCAAATAGTGCTCAATGGAACGCACTTAAAATAACGAAAGGGAGATCAACTATGGTATCGGAATCGCCTCTGTTGCAGGTAAACGATATTTCATTGGCTTTTGGTGGGGTGAAAGCTTTAACTGACGTGAGCTTCCATGTGAATGAAAAGGAAATTTTTTCAATCATTGGCCCAAACGGTGCAGGTAAAACCTCAATGCTCAATTGCATCTCTGGTCGATACACACCAAATAAAGGCTCTGTAATCTTCGCTGGAGATGACGTAACTAAACGGACACCTAGCCAACGAGCTGAGTTAGGGTTGGGAAGAACCTTCCAAAACTTGGCGCTCTTTTCTCATATGTCGGTACTGGACAACATCATGGTTGGCCGACACCACCTACTGAAAAATAACTTCGTCACGGGGCCACTCTATTGGTTCTCCAATGCGCAGAAAGAAGAGATGGCGCACCGCAAATATGTGGAAGACGTGATCGATTTTCTAGAAATCCAGCACATCCGAAAAGCGACTGCAGGCACCCTATCTTACGGCTTACGTAAGCGTGTAGAGCTTGCTCGTGCCATTGCCTTAAAACCTAAGTTACTGCTGCTTGATGAACCAATGGCAGGTATGAACTTGGAAGAAAAGGAAGACATGGCACGTTACATCATGGATCTGAATGAAGAATTAGATATCACGATCATTATGATTGAGCACGACATGGGCGTGGTCATGGACATCTCTAATCGCGTTTTGGTTTTGGATTTCGGTAAACACATTGCTACGGGTGAGCCTGAAGAAGTGATGGCCAACCCACATGTGAAACAAGCGTACTTAGGCGAAGAGCTACCGACATTAGAGGAGAGTGCATAATGGCACAGCAACATAATGATTGGGCAGATATAACCCGCTTAGATACCTTTCCAAAAGTGTTGCAACACAATGCCAAGAACTGGCCCGAACAAGTCGCAATGCGTGAAAAGGAGTTTGGTATTTGGCGAGAGTTCACTTGGAAAGATTATGAAAACCGCGTCAAGTGGATGGCACTGGCACTACAAGATTTAGGTATTGGCGAACAAGATGTCGTTGGTTTGCTAGGTGATAACCGCCCTGAATGGGTATGGGGCGAGTTAGCGGCACATGCGATCAAAGGTTTCTCGCTGGGCATCTATCAAGATTCCATGCACGAAGAGGTGGCATACCTTATCAACTATGCCAAAGCAAAAGTCGTGATTGCCGAAGATGAAGAGCAATGCGACAAGCTGCTTGAGCTTGGTGATGAAATTCCTAGCGTCGAATACATTATTTACTGCGATCCTCGTGGAATGCGTAAATACGATGATCCAAGATTGATTGATGTTGAACAGGTCTACAAAAAAGGTCAGCTGATTGATAAAGCGGACCCAGACAAATATCTCAATATGGTTGTTGAAACCAAAGGCAGCGATCTTTCAATTCTTTGTACAACGTCGGGTACGACTTCTAAACCAAAATTGGCTCAGCTACACAGTGGCACGTTCTTGGATCACTGTGCGGCTTACTTGCGTGCAGACCCTCGTTCCCCAGGCGACAACTACGTTTCTGTTCTGCCTTTGCCTTGGATTATGGAGCAGGTTTACGTGGTTGGTCAGGCGTTGATTTCTCGTCAAATCGTTAACTTTGTGGAAGAACAAGAAACCATGATGTCCGACTTGCGTGAAATCGGCCCAAACTTTGTGCTTTTAGCGCCGCGAGTGTGGGAAAACATTGTGGCAGACGTGTCTGCACGAATGATGGATTCGACACCGTTTAAGCAAAAGATGTACAAACTGGGCATGAGCTTAGCCAACAAAGCGTTAGAGCAGGGAAAACGTTCTAAACTCGCCGAATGGATTCTTCTGCGTGCTCTGCGTGATCGTTTAGGGTTTTCGAACCTGACATCTGCGGCAACCGGCGGTGCGGCGATGGGACCGGATACTTTCCGTTACCTACAAGCTATTGGTGTGCCACTTAAGCAGCTTTATGGTCAGACCGAAATGTGTGGCGCATACACCGTGCACCAAGCGGATGATGTGGATTACGATTCCGTTGGTGTTGCGTTTGATAATGCAGAAGTGAAAGTCATCAACCCAGACAGCAATGGCGTTGGTGAAATCATCGCGAAAAGTACAGGCATGTTTACTGGCTACTTAAACAACCAAGCAGCATATGATGAAGATGTTCAAGATGGTTGGATGCACACAGGCGATGCGGGCTATTTTAAAGATTCCGGTCACTTGGTGGTGATTGATCGTCTGAAAGATATGTCGGAAACCAGCCATGGCGACCGTTATTCGCCACAGTTTATCGAAAACAAACTCAAGTTCTCGCCGTTTATTGCAGAAGCCGTGGTGGTAGGTAAAGGTCGACCTTGGCTGTCTGCCATCATCTGTATTCGCTATGCGATCGTCGCGAAGTGGGCAGAGCAACGCGGCTTGGCATTTACCAACTACACCAACTTATCTGCTCAACCAGAAGTGTACCAAGCGATTCGTGAAGAAGTTCAAAAAGTGAACGAATCCCTACCGGATGCACAGAAGATCAGCAAATTCATTCTACTTTACAAAGAGCTGGATGCCGACGATGGAGAGCTAACTCGCACACGTAAAGTACGCCGTGGTGTGGTTGCAGAGAAATACGGAGACATCATCGAAACCATCTACAGCGACGATCCAAAAGTCGATGTCGATACAGTGATCACTTATCAAGATGGCACCAAAACACGCATTCAAACGTCGCTAGTTATTGAAACGCTTATTGAGCATGAGCCAACACTAGTGGATAGCGAACAACGGAGGATCGCATAGTGAATACGGATTTATTACTGCAACTCGTCATTAATGGCGTGATCGTTGGCATGTTGTATGGCGTTGTCGCCATGTGCTTTGTATTGATTTACAAATCGACCCAGGTGGTCAACTTTGCTCAGGGGGAGTTCTTGTTGATTGGCGCATGGGTATGTTGGGCGGCATTGGTACACCTACAGTTACCGTTTTTTATCGGCTTTTTACTCACGCTCGCGTTCATGATGATTTTTGGTATCGCCGTGCAAACCATTGTGCTCAGACCGTTGATTGGTGAACCGATTATCTCTGTGATCATGGTGACTATCGGTCTATCGATGTTTTTCCAAGCGCTGATGAAGTGGATATTCGGTGTCTCTGCTGTGTCGTACCCGCAAGTGTTCGAAACCAACGTGGTAAATATCGGAGGTTTGAATGTTGAGTTTGCTTACATTCTGAGCTTGATCTTCTCAATGCTCATCATGGGCGCGTTCTACTGGTTCTTCAAATTCAGCAAAATGGGTCTGGCAATGCGCGCAACGGCATTCAACCAGCAAGTAGCCCAGAGTCTTGGCATTTCCATCAAGAAAGTGTTCGCCATCAGTTGGGCCATTTCGGCAATGGTATCTGCAACAGCAGGGATTGTTATCGGTATCGTTAACGGCGTATCTGACGCGCTATCCATTATTGGTATCAAAGTTTTCCCAGCCGTTATTTTGGGTGGCTTAGATTCAGTAGTTGGCGCAATTGTCGGTGGTATTACCATCGGGGTGCTAGAAAACTTGGCTGAGTTTTTTGATAGCCAATACCTGCAAGTGGGTAACCTGTACAACATCGCACCATTCTATGTGCTGTTAATCATTCTTGCCTTCAAGCCATATGGCCTGTTTGGTACCAAAGATATTGAGCGTATTTAAGGAGAAATAACATGGCTCAACTTAGCATGCGCCCATGTGGGGATTTTCGAACCACATACAAAAGCGATACGCCAATTTTTGAAACCAAAACCATCAGAAGCCTTGCGATTGCTGGTGTCATCGCCATGCTGGCAGCACCGCTGGTCTTGGATATTTACTTCCTAAACCTGTTTATTCAGATTGCATACCTCGGTATCGCGGCATTGGGCTTAAACATTCTGGTTGGTTTTACCGGACAAATCTCGCTAGGTCACGGTGCGTTCTTTGGCTTTGGCGCCTTTGCATCGGCTTGGCTAAATAACCAGTTTAACATTCCAGTCGTGTTTGCGATTCCGCTTGCGGGTTACTTAACCATGATTGTGGGGATGCTGTTTGGTCTGCCAGCCGCTCGAATTAAAGGTTTATATCTAGCTATCGCAACGTTGGCGGCGCAGTTTATTTTAGAGGACTTCTTTGCTCGCGCAGATTGGTTCAGTGGCGGCTCATACGGTGCAAGCGCGAACCCAATTAATTTGTTTGGCTTTGAGTTTACGACTGACGAAAGCTTCTTCTACATCGCTCTGTTTGCGCTGATCTTCATGTATATGTGGGCATCAAACTTAATCCGTTCTCGTGACGGTCGCGCGTTTGTCTCAGTACGAGATCACTATCTGTCAGCAGAGATCATGGGCATCAACCTAACCAAGTATCGTCTGCTCTCATTTGGAGTGTGTGCATTCTATGCGGGCATCGGGGGTGCACTCTACGGACATTATCTAGGGTTTGTATCAGCAGAAGGCTTCACCATCATGATGTCTATCCAGTTCTTGGCAATGATCATCATTGGTGGCTTGGGTTCAGTCAAAGGCACATTGATGGGGACGATATTTATCGTATTGCTGCCTGAAGTTTTGGAGTTTGGCGTAACGGGGCTTTCAGCGTTTGGTGATACCACCGCTTTCACTGATGGTCTGGCTTACTTCAAAGAGATGGCGATTGGTCTAGTCATCATGCTGTTCCTCATTTTCGAACCTCAAGGATTATCACATCGCTGGCAACAGATTCGAGCATATTGGAAACACTATCCGTTCTCATATTAACGTGGAATTAAGTGGAATATACCTCAATAACAAGGACAACGAGTTATGAACAAAGGACATTTAGCGACAACGTTGGTGCTGTCATCTGCACTGTTTACTACCGCAACTTGGGCAAAAGATTCTGTGTTTGTCGGGCAATTAGTCGACTTTTCTGGACCAACTGCCTATGTGAGCAAGCCTTATGGTTCTGGCGTGCGAGACGCATTGCGTTGGATTAACCAAAACGGTGGCATTAACGGTACCGAGCTCGAATTTGAAACAGTAGACATGGCGTACAAAGTACCAGTGGCGATTTCTAACTATAAACGTTGGGTTGCGCGTAAAGACATGGTTGCGCTGCAAGGTTGGGGTACGGCGGATACCGAAGCGCTTATTTCGTTTGTTACCAAAGACAAAGTGCCGGTGTTCTCTGCTTCTTACTCTGGTCACTTAACTGACCCAACTGGCAAAAACCCAAAAACCGCGAAACCAGCGCCTTATAATTTCTTTTATGGTGCGTCGTACTCAGATGCGTGCCGTGCGCTAGTTAAGTGGGCGAAAGAAGATTGGGAATCTAAGGGCAATCAAGGTGCGCCGAAATTTACGCACATTGGCGATAACCATCCATTCCCGAATGCGCCAAAAGAAGCGTGTGCAGAGTACGCCAAAGAGCTTGGTTTTGATGTGCAAAACCCAGTCGTTGTGTCACTAAAACCTGGGGACTTCAAAGCGCAATGTTTGTCGCTGAAAGAGTCAGGCACCAACTACGGTTACATTGCCAATATCGGTAGCTCGGTTATCTCACTAGTGAAGTCTTGTAACACGGTTGGGACAGAGTTCCAGTACATGGCAAACATTTGGGGCGGCGACAAGCCAGTGCTTGAAGCAGCAGGCGATGGCCTTAAAGATTACGTTTTCCCAGGTATGACGGCGTTTTGGGGAGACGATAACGAAGGCATGAAGCTGGTTCGTGAGATTTCTAAGCAGTCTGAATCAGAGCCGGGCGAATTCAGAACTCACCATTACATTCGCGGTATTTGTTCTGCGTTCTATATGAAAGAAGCGATGGAGTGGGCGAAAGACAACGGTGGTATCACAGGTGAAAACATCAAGAAGGGCATGTATGTCCATGACAACTGGGTACCACAAGGCTTAGAAGGTGTTTGTGTCCCTGCGAACTGGAAACCGGAAGATCACCGAGGCACAACAACCGTGAACGTCTTTATGGGCAACAACGATGGCGGCGCAGTTGATATTAAGAAAGTATCTCAGGTGACATTGTCACGTCGTGACGATTGGCTAGGTTACTAATCTACGACTTATTAATAACAAAGCTTACTGAAAATAAGGATGGGTGAGAGAACACTCTCACCCTAGCAAGGAGTAGCTTGATGGCTGAATTAGCAACGAATATCGAACCGGCAGAAATACTGCTTTCAGTGAACAACATTGAAGTCGTCTACGACGAAGTAATACTAGTACTTCGCGGTGTGAGTTTAGAAGTTCCAAAAGGGCAGATTGTGACCTTACTGGGCGCCAACGGTGCGGGTAAATCCACAACGTTGAAAGCCATTTCTGGTTTATTGAAAACCGAAGATGGTGAAGTGACGCGCGGCGAAATCAACTTCATGGGCGAGCGTATAGACAACAAAAGCCCGGAAGAGATCGTCCGTTCGGGCATCTTCCAAGTTATGGAAGGGCGCCGAATTGTTGAAGATATGACGGTAATAGAAAATCTTCGCTTAGGCGCTTATACACGCACTGACAACGAAGTTGAACAAGACATCGAAATGGTGTTTGACTATTTCCCGCGACTCAAAGAGCGCACTGGCCTGGCGGGCTATTTGTCTGGCGGTGAGCAACAAATGTTAGCGATTGGCCGAGCTTTAATGGCTCGACCGAAGATGATTTTGTTGGACGAACCGTCTATGGGGCTTTCTCCACTGCTAGTTAAAGAAGTATTCAGCATTATTAACAAGATCAACAAAGAGCAAGGTATTACCATGCTTTTGGTTGAACAGAATGCCAACTTCGCTCTTCAAGCGGCCGATTACGGTTACATCATGGAATCAGGCAAAATCGTACTAGATGGCAGCAAGCACGAACTGTTAAACAATGAAGACGTAAAAGAATTCTACCTTGGCGGAGGCGATGAAGATCGCAAGAGCTTTAAGAATCTGAAATCTTACAAACGTCGTAAGCGTTGGTTGTAAGGAGCAAGGATGAACGAACTATTTGATGCGAAAGAATCGTTGTCTCTACAGGCGCGAGAAGAGTCGCTGTTTCAACGTTTGCCAGCGCTGATTGAGAATTCGAAAGCCAATAGCGAACATTACGCAGCGCATTTTTCTGAGTTAGATCCTACATTGGCAAACAATCGTGAAGGGCTTGCTCAGTTCCCGATTACACGTAAGTTCAATGTACCTAATCAGCAGCAACTTGAACCGCCGTTTGGTGGTTTAAATAGCGTTGCCATTGGTCAAATGGCGCGTGTTTTTCAGTCTCCTGGGCCTTTATATGAGGCTCAAACGGATGAGGCCGATTTCTGGCGTATGGGGCGTGCGTTTCACGCAGCTGGGTTTTGTGCGGGTGATTTAGTGCATAACACGCTCTCTTACCATTTCTCACCTGGCGGATTTATTATGGATGGTGGCGCAAGAGCTTGTGGTTGCGCTGTATTTCCGGCTGGAGTAGGCAATACCGAAGCGCAAATAGAGGCAATTAAACAGCTTCAACCTAATGGTTACACTGGCACACCTTCGTATTTGCTGACGTTGCTACAAAAGTACCAAGAGACATACGATGAGCTGCCTAGCTTTGAGAAAGCTCTGGTCTCTGGTGAAGCGGTTACAGCAGACATGCAACAGATGTTTGAGGAAAAAGGCATTGCAGTCTTTCAAGCCTACGCAAGTGCAGAGCTTGGTTTGATTGCTTATCAAGTGTCTGGTGAACAAGGATTAGTGATTGCCGAAGATATTATTGTTGAAATCGTTGATCCTGATGGTGTTCCTGTACAACCGGGAGAAGTCGGTGAAGTCGTTGTAACGTCGCTTGATGAGAAGTTCCCGCTGATTCGCTACGCAACGGGAGATTTATCGGCATATCTAGAGATTAGTTCTGATTCTTCACGCACGAATGCACGAATTAAGGGCTGGATGGGACGAGCAGACTCTGCGGTGAAAGTAAAAGGGCTGTTTGTTTATCCGCATCAGATCCAAGAAGTCTGTCGTCGCCACGATATTAAAGGCTCCTTGAAAATTGAACGCGATGGCTTCAACGATGCCATTACTTTCTGTTGTCATGATGTGCATGTATCAGCAGAGGACATTCAAGCAACACTCCAGTCTGTCACTAAACTGAAAGGCAATGTCCAGTTTGTACCGAACCAAGCGGAGCAGCCGTTAATCAATGATCTTCGCAGTTAACTCATTGGTGGCATAAGTGCAGTAGAAAGTGGTTGTCATAAAAAACTAACAACGTCAGACAAAAGGCTAGAAAAGGGATACCACATTGCGCTGCGTATCCCTTTATTTTTTACTACCGCAATCAGGGAGCGGGTAAATGAAACAGGCACCAATGATTAACACACAATTCTGGGATGATTTGTTTATCCGAGGCACTATGCCTTGGGATGCCCAATCGACACCTCAAGAACTCAAGGACTATCTCGACAATTCACTTCATGTAGGCCAGTCAGTGTTTATTCCTGGGTGTGGTGCCGCTTATGAACTGAGCACTTTTATTCAATATGGGCATGACGTGATCGCGATGGATTACAGCCAAGAAGCGGTAAAAATGGCGCAATCAGCGTTAGGTAACTACAAAGATAAAGTCGTATTGGGTGATGTATTTAATGCCGATTTTTCTCACTCGTTTGATGTCATTTACGAGCGGGCCTTTCTCGCAGCACTACCGAGAGACATGTGGTCAGAATACTTTTCGATGGTGGATAAATTGCTGCCAAGAGACGGTTTGTTAATTGGTTATTTCGTTATAGATGATGATTACCACTCTCGCTTCCCTCCATTTTGTTTGCGAAGTGGGGAGTTGGCAGCTTTTCTAGAGCCCACGTTTGAACTTGTGAAGTCCTCAGTGGTGGCAAACAGTGTTGAGGTTTTTAAAGGCAGAGAGCAATGGATGGTGTGGCAGAAACGTTAGTCGTCACTGAGACTTCTTTAGAAAGTATTTGCGGAAACTGTCTGGTTCTTTGTGAATCGCTGATACATAAGTCTTCACTCTATGTCTGATGGAATGCTCACATAGTTTGTCGGTTTGTGTGAAACATTAATTTCTCGTTGCTGGTTTAAGTTGTTGAGATATCTCTAACAGCGGTTGAGTGGTTGAGTTTATTGCTGGCACGGGTTATGTGCTCAGAGCGTAAAGCGACAGATCAGCATCGATCCGAAAGGTAGTAGAACGTCTCTTACTGATCTGTCTATTTCATGCTTATACTATTTTAGGTTGACCATCTGATGCGGTGGCGCCGCCGTCTACAGGTAGGTTTACGCCATTAATGAAAGATGCGTCATCACTTGCCAAGAAAGTCACGACAGACGCAATTTCTTCAGGTTCGGCTGCTCGGCCAAGCGCAATGCGCTCATTGAATTTATCGCGGATGTCCTGCGGCCAGCCGTTTGTCATGTTGGTTTTTACTAAACTTGGGCATACGGCGTTAATTCTTACCCCATCCGCACCATGGTCCAATGCCATCGCTCGGGTAAGGTTCACCACTGCACCTTTACTCGCGCAATAGAATGCGGCACCCCAGTCACCACCCAAACCGGAAACGGACGCGGTATTTACCATACAACCTTTCGTTTTTAAGAGTTCAGGCAAAGCAAACTTCGCGCAATAAACAACACCATCAATGTTTACACCTGAGATCTTCTTCCAGTCTTCCACACTACCTTCAATCACGGAACCAGGGACATGTACGCCAGCATTGTTTACTAAAATATCCAGTTTACCGAAACGGGTAACAACATCAGAAATCAGTGCTGCGACTTTTTCTGGGTCAGAAACATCAATAGAATGCGCAGACACACGCTGTTTATCAAAGCCCTCAACGGCGTTTGCCAACTGCTCTTCATTCCAATCGGCAAGAGCGACGTTTGCGCCTTCTTCATACAAACGTTTTGCGATGGCCAAACCAATACCATTGGCAGAACCAGTGACGAGTGCGACTTTATTTTTTAATCCTCTCATGCGATTTCTCCTTCGAAACTTACAAAAACGGGATCTTGATTTTTCTCTGTGCGCGGCAACATCAGTTTGTCGTTGTCGCTGTAATCTACGGGGATAGCCACCACTGCTGGTCCTTCAACGTCCATGGCTTTATTCAATGTCGGTAGCAATTCGTGTTGACTAGTCACTGCGAAGCCTTTCGCGCCAAATGATTCGGCGTACGCCTTGAAATCAATTGGTCCAAATTTCACACCAGAGCAGCGCTGATATTTGTTGATCTCTTGCATTTCTACCATGTTGTAGGCGTTATCAACCCACACAATATGGACGATATTACAGTTCAGTCTAACCGCGGTTTCTAACTCCATGCTCGATTGCATAAAACCGCCGTCTCCTGATATCGATACCACTTTGCTACCAGGTTTTAGTAGGCTGGCACCAATGGCCCATGGTAGTGCAACGCCCATTGTTTGTTGGCCGTTAGACACCAGCATTTGGCGAGCTCGAAAACAACTTAAGTAACGAGCGATCCAGATGTGGAAGCTCCCCATATCAAGACATAGCGTGGTATCTGGTGTGATGATAGATTGCATGGCTTTAATCAGTGCCAGTGGATGAAATCCTTGCTTGTGATAGACATTGGGATAGGTTTTGATCACTTGCCGTTGCAGTGCTACCTCTTCCAGTACTGAAAGTGCCGTTGGGGAAAGGCGGGCATATTCAGAGATATAGCTGCCCATCTTGTCTAATGACTGCGCAATGTTTCCGACGATTTCAACACAAGGCTGATAATTAAGTTGGTATTCTGCCGGTTCAATATCGAGGTGAATCACTGGGTTGCGGTGGCTGTTCCAAAGCTCAGGGTCATACTCTATTGGGCTAAAGCCGATGGTGAGAATTAAATCGGCGTCCCGCAGTAAAACATCGCCAGGTTGGTTATTAAACAAACCGACACGCCCAGCAAAGTGATGATAGTAATTGATGTCTACCGTGCCGGCGGCTTGGTAAGTGCCGACAACGGGTAGCTGCGTATTTTGAAGAAATCGGGCGATAGCAGCAGCGTTTTTACTGCGGCTCGCGTGAAGGCCAAGTAAAACCACACAGCGCTTTGCTTTACTGATTCGACTGACCGCTTCTTCGATTGCTGCGATGTCTGCGCAACCAGGCTGTGTGTAAGGCGAGGGGACAATAATGTCCGTTTGGGTTTGCTCGGATAAAACATCTTGGGGGAGACTCAAAAAGCAAGCCCCAGGACGACCTGACTCTGCGATACGAAATGCGTTCGCCATGATCTCGCTTGCGGCGTCCACATGCTGCACTTCAGCACTGAACTTAGTTATAGAGCGAAAAATACTGACGGTATCCATGCTCTGGTGTGTTTGTTTTTGCTGGTCAGTTCGTTTCACCGCACCACCGATAGCAATCAGCGGATCGCCTTCGGAGTTTGCTGTTGCCACTCCCGTAACTAGATTTCCACAGCCAGGGCCTGACGTAACCATGGTGACGCCTGCTTTGCCGGTTAGTCTTCCCATAACGCCCGCCATAAATGCGCCGTTAGCTTCGTGGCGTACCGGAATCATTTGGATGTTAGTGTCTTCAATCGCATCGAACAGTCGATCGATTTTTGCACCGGGAATACCGAAAATGTACTTAATGCCGAGAGACTCTAGCTGTTGAGCGATCAACTGAGATCCATTTTTATTTGAAGGTTTGGATTGCATTTGTTGTCCTTATTATTTGCCTGACTTTGTTACTTTTCCGCCTTTTCTATGGCGGTATTTATATCTTCCGGAGCCAAATTGGCGTTGAGGAAGTCTGTCGATACCGGGGTATCAATCACTAGCCGCGAGACTTTGCCAATCTGGAGGAACCCTGACGAAATGCTGTAATCCTGAATATGACCACCTCCTTGGCGGTCATCGGTAATAAAGTGTTCGTGATAGCCGGGCACATTGATGCCAGTCGTATATTTAGGACTGCGAAAGCCGGCGACCACGCCTTGCTTATGCGTGAAGCGGAACGTTGGTTGTTCTTTGACCACTTCAAGCATTGGCCGATAAGGGCGTGTTTGTTTAGGTACGGTGCGAGTACGAACTGAATCGAAAACGCCATCAATGCGCACTGCGCAAAATAGGTTATCGCTTGGAACCATCTCGTCTATGATGCTATGGACTTCATGACGTGACATGCGCGATGTCAGTGGCAGCTCGATATCAGGCTTAAAAAAAGTCATGACAGCAAAGGGCGTTTTTTGCGCCAGGTCTGCCGGGTTTGCGGAGCCATCCGACTTGAGTTGAAAAACTTCCTTATCAAACGCAATCAACTCACCATCCAATTCATTGAAGGTACCTAAACCAAAATCCCCATGTTTCAGCAGTTCTTCTATGGTTGTCGAGCCTTCGTAAACACCAGCGATCAAAGCACTCATTAACGAAGTCTGATAAATCTCACCATCTCCGGTAACATGATGGTATTCAGAAAATTCTTTCGCTACTTCAAGCGAACAAGCACATAGAGGGTTATAAAATCCACGCATGAGTAAGACCAGTTATGCAATGAAGAGTATATTTAGATTGACTTCTACACGGTGCTAAATCCAATATAAAAAAGATTTATTTTGATATGGAAAATATATGGAATTTCGCTACCTGAAGTATTTTGTCGCGGTCGCCGAGACTCGTCACTTTACCCGAGCGGCTGAACAGCTAGGGATTGCGCAACCTCCTTTGAGTCAACAAATCAAAAAGCTAGAGCACGAGCTTGGCGTGGACTTATTTAAGCGCTTGTCTAGAGGAGTAGAACTGACCCATGCAGGGCAAGTCTTTTATATGGATGCGGTAAATATTCTTGCTGATGTGGAACGCGCTAAAGCAAAAGCCCGACAGATTGCCCGTGGTGAAAATACGCAGGTTAAAATTGGGTTCGCGACGTCAACATCAACCTGCATTAAGGTATTGGAGAGGATTGGGCGTATTCAAGAGAATGGGGTTCATTTACAGACGGCGGAACTGTCAATGCCAGAGCTTGCCACTCAGTTAAAAAGCAAACAACTTGATCTCGCAATCATGCGGCTACCCTGTTACGCCAGTGAGCCTTTTGAGCACAAGGTGTTGTTTAACGACCCGTTTGTCGCAGTGATTCCGGCGGGCCACGAACTGGCAAAATATCCCTGTATCCAGATGAAACAGTTGAGAGACCATAAAATTTTACTGTTTCCACGAGAGACGGGCCCCGCATTGTTTGATGGCATGAGCACACTTTTTGCCGACGCAGGAGTAAGGCTCGCACCACAGTTCGCAGCACCGCAACTTCGTACGACGATTGCCATGGCGCAGGCCGGGTTAGGTATTGCTCTCGTTCCGCGCTCACTGGCTGAACATCTCGATGATTCCGCGACAGTCGCCGAGATTGAGGATATCCCTCTCACTAGTCGTGTTGTTGTTGCTTGGGAGGCATCTAATCTCAATAAACAAGCGTTAAAAGTAGCCACGAACATCGGTCATGTTGAGGCTTAAAGATGAGTCATCGAACTGGCTCTGATAGCCACAGGCAAATGTGATACTCTCACTCGTTATATGCAAAGCTATGCTTTGGTTGAATAGACAAATCTTACTCCACGAATAGAACTTACTGAGGATGTACCAATGATATACGCTGCGGTCTTTGATATGGACGGGTTGCTGATTGATTCAGAACCTTTGTGGAAGGAAGCGGAAAAGCTGGTGTTTTCATCAGTTGGTGTCCAAGTGACCGAAGTGCTGTCAAAGCAGACTGCAACTATGACGACAGGTGAAGTAACAAGGTTTTGGTATGAACGTAATCCTTGGCAAGAAAAGAGCCTAGAGGAAGTAGAGAATGCTGTTGTGGATAAAGTGGAGGCATTAATAATTGAAAAAGGATGCGAATTAGAGGGTGTTACAGAAACACTCAAATTGCTTAAGGAAAAAGGGTTTAAGATAGGGTTGTCTACTAATTCACCTTATCAACTCATTCCCATCATTTTGAACAAACTCGGTATTGCCAGTTACTTTGACGCGATATCATCGTCAGACGATGTAGAGCAGGGTAAGCCAGAGCCAGATGTCTACCTTTCAACAATCAATAAACTAGGTGTAGATTCAAGTAACTGTATTGCCTTTGAAGACTCTTATTCGGGCATGCTTGCGGCAACACGAGCAAACATAAAAACAGTCGTGATACCTCAACCTGATAAGTTCTACCAAGAGTTTAATGAAGCCAGTCTAAAGCTGCAAAAGCTATCAGAGTTTAATGAAAGCCATTTAGTGGATTTAATAGGATAAAGCTATTCATTACGATTGGTAATATTTATGACAGATGTCATACCATATAGATAGCTTTGATGAGATGTTAGTTGCTTATGTGTAGGAGTGGTGAGGGATGAAATGAAGCTTAATGTCGTTGCATATTTGATCAAAGAAGGCTACGAAGAGGTCGATATAATCAACCCTAAGAAACAAGAAGAAAGGTGAAGTGCACTTGCCATTTTTTTTTCAAAAGTAAACCTGCGTCATCACAGTAGACGGTTACAAAACATGGGTTTTACGGTTGAACTAGCCAAGATAGATGCATAAAAAGACTAACAAAGCATTTAAGAGGAACTCCCGAGGCTTGTCATTTTTAGGTTTCGTTTTTGCAGTGTAGTGGTTTCGGGTTAGTGATAGCGTTGTTTACAACTTAATGCGGCGTTAAACAGCAAGGATGATGGATGATTAAAGCGCAAATATATGATGTATTTTGTGATGAATTGGCTAAAGGTAACCCTTGTGGCGTTGTCGAACTAAATCACTGGCTGAGTGATTCTGAGTTACTTCAAATCACTCATCAGGTCGCTCAACCTGTCACATCATTTGTGGTTCAGTCTGGTAGTGACTACTACATTCGCTGGTTTAGCCTAGAAGGAGAGATCAACCTATGCGGACACGGAAGTTTGGGCGCAGGCGCTGCAATCATTTCCAACTATCATAAGAACGAGGTCATTCTACAAAGTCAGTATGGTCATGTTACCGTTACTGGACTGGATGGAATGTACAGGATCGTGATGCCAAGTTGGCAAGCCAAGCCTCATGCCATCCCCTTGGGTATTTCAGGCTTTTCCAATCACCCCGTAGATGCTTTTACAACGCGTGATTTGGTTGTTGTTCTCGAATCCGAAGATGATGTTGTTCGCTATCAACCTAACTTTGATGAGCTGATTAAAATTGATGAGTTTCATGCGGTCATCGTGACGGCTCAAAGTTCTGATAGTAGCTATGTGCTGCGTTACTTTGCACCTAAAATCGGTATTTCAGAAGATCTTGCCACAGGCTCGGCTCAGTGCTCATTAGCGCCTTATTGGTTTGAAAAGCTAGGCAAAGAAAAATTGACGGCTCGTCAGCTATCTCGTGCTGGTGGTTATTTTGAAGTGGCTCGCGGTTTAGAATCTACGATCGTATTGTCTGCACACGTGAAAAGTCGGACTTGAATGCAAACGCCTCTAGCTCTTACACAAGATCTAGAGGCATCCATTTTTTATTGACTTAAACGTGTCGAGCTAAGATTTTAACCCTGCAGCGGTCATCATGACGCGAAATAACATAGACACTAACCCTAATGCAGCGACGCTAACGACCCAAATTCCAACCATCCAAGCCCATTGGCGGCACCAATTTTTGATTTTCATACTCACTCCTTATCAACTCGTTAATGGTACGCTTCACCTTCTTTTACTTTTCCGGAGAAGACGTAGTAACTCCAAAAGGTGTAAGCCAGAATGATCGGGATGATGATCACTGCTCCAACGAGCATAAAGCGCTGACTGCTTGCAGGAGCCGCTGCTTCCCATATTGATATGCTAGGAGGAATGATATTTGGCCAGATACTGATGCCAAGCCCAGCGAACCCGAGAATCACGATCACTAGCGCCATCACGAAAGGGCTGCGCTCTTTACGCTTTTTAACGGAGTCAGCAATCTTCAAACATACCAGTCCAGTAATGACTGGTACGGGCAGTAAGTAGAACAAATTAGGCAGAGAAAACCATCTTTCCGCAATGGTAGGGTAAGCAAGTGGAGTCCAAGCGCTCACAATGACTAATGCGGAGATCATCGCCAGTAGTGTTTTGTTAGTGAAGCGGTACATCGTGTTTTGCAGTTCACCTTCCGTCTTCATGATGAGCCATGTGCTACCAAGCAGCGCGTACGTTGCGACTAAACCCAAACCACAAAAGATGGGAAAAGGGCTGAGCCAGTCGAGTTGGCTACCTACGAAGACGCGGTTTTCCACCGCAAAGCCTTGAATTACCGCGCCAACAACGATGCCTTGGAAAAACGTGGTTAAAATCGAGCCGACCATAAAAGAGCGATCCCAGAACTTTAAGTGGCTTTCCAATGCTTTAAAGCGAAACTCAAACGCGACGCCACGAAAGATCAAAGCAATCAACATCAACGTTAAAGGGATGGTTAGCGCTTCAATAATCACCGCGTAAGCCATCGGAAAAGCGCCAAATAGAGATGCGCCTCCAAGTACAATCCAAGTTTCGTTACCGTCCCAAACAGGTGCGACACTGTTGACCATGACGTCTTTTTGCTTTTCATCCTTGATGAAGGGCATCAGCACTCCAATACCCAAATCGAAGCCGTCCATGATGATGTACATCAAAGTGGCAAAAACGATGATCGCGAACCAAATCACGGATAAATCAAAATGCATATTTTCTACCTTCACTTTGTGACAAATTCTAAATGCGACCTGAAACGGTCGTCATGTCGTGCTCATCGTGTTCGATTGCATCGGGGCCTTTCTTGATTTGGTGGATCATGTAGTAATACCCAAAACCAAACACCAAGCTGTATACAACAAGGAAACACAGCAGGCTGATGCTCATTTGTAGGTCTCCGTGTGCAGAAACCGCATCACGCGTTTTTTGTACGCCATACACGACCCAAGGTTGCCGACCAACCTCTGTCGTAAACCAGCCAGCGAGTATTGCGATAAGACCAGATGGCCCCATAAACAATGAAAACTTGAGGAACCAACGCGAGGTATAAAGCGTGTTCTTTTTTCGTAACCATATGCTGTAGAAGCTCTGAAAAATCATCAGAAGTCCTAGCCCGACCATGATTCGAAATGACCAAAAGACGATAGGTGAGTTCGGTCGTTCCTCTTTCGGGAAGTCTTTCAGCGCCGGGATTGGCTCAGTTAAACTGTGGCGTAGGATCAAACTTCCTAAAACAGGAATTTCTAAGGCATAGTCTGTGCGTTCTTGTTCCATGTTTGGCATGCCGAACAATATCAATGGGGTTGGTTTGCCATCGCTGTTATCCCAATGTCCTTCGATGGCGGCGATTTTGGCGGGCTGGTATTCCAAGGTGTTTAGCCCGTGCACATCGCCAATCACGGCTTGGAGTGGCGCAAGGAACACTAAGATCCCGAGCGACATCGAAAACATGGTTTTTACCGAAGTCGATTGATTGCCTCTCAATAAATGCCAAGCGGCTGACGCGCCTACAAAGAGTGCTGAACTGACGAAAGCCGCGACGCTCATGTGCGCCAAACGATAAGGAAATGAAGGATTGAAAACGATAGCAAACCAGTCGGTTGGCACCACACGTCCGTCGACAATTTCATAGCCTTGTGGCGTTTGCATCCAACTGTTGGAGGCGAGAATCCAGAACGTCGAAATGATCGTTCCTAACGCCACCATCGAGGTTGCAAAAAAGTGCAGCTTTTCGCCGACGCGACGCCACCCAAACAGCATTACTCCAAGAAATCCGGCTTCGAGAAAGAAAGCCGTTAACACTTCATAAGTCAGTAATGGGCCTGTGATAGAACCAGCGAAGTCGGAGAAACCACTCCAGTTGGTGCCGAATTGATAGGCCATGACAAGACCAGATACAACACCCATTCCAAAGTTAACCGCAAAAATTTTCGACCAGAAGTGATAGAGCTTTTGGTAATCGGGATTACGTGTTTTTAGCCATAAGCCTTCCAGCACGGCGAGATAGGTGGCCAAACCTATGGTGATAGCGGGGAAAATAATATGAAAGGATACCGTAAAGGCGAACTGTATCCGTGCAAGCATAAATGCGTCGAGGCCAAACATTAAACTTCCTTTGATCTTTTAAGTTTTATGAGAGAGCTATTTTAAAAGGAGCGGAATGAGGGAAGTAGGTACAGACAGTGACTATAAACCTATAACAGATTAAATATTGAAGTGTTATTATTTTGAATTCGGCTTTATGGAAGGGGATTTGCGTTTGGCGAAGTATCAAGAGTTAGTGGAACAGCTTAAAAGGCAGATAAAATCGGGGATATGGCATCCGGGTGACAAGCTGCCTTCGCTGCGTCGCCAATCTGAACACTCGGGTTTGAGCTTGATGACGGTGTTGCACGCGTATCAAATTCTGGAATCTCAAGGCTGGGTCACGTCACAGCCGCGATCTGGTTATCGAGTCGCGCCCAATATTAAGAGCTCAAATGAACCCCAAGCGCCAGCCGCGGTTTCGTGGACTGAGCAGGTAGACATCAATGAGTTTATCTTTGATGTTCTGCAGGCGAGTAAAAATCCATCCATGATCAATTTTGGCTTTGCCTATCCAGACCCACGTTTGTACCCACGATATCACGTGAATCGGGCGATGAGCGCAGCCGCTCGCAATATGCCGATTTCCACCACCTTTGATAACTTACCGCCGGGAAACGAGCAATTACGCACCATCATCGCGAAGCGTTATGCTGCGAAAGGCATTGAAATTTCACCCGATGAAATTGTCATTACGGCAGGCGCGCTGGAGGCGTTAACGCTCAGTTTGCAAGCTTGTACAAGACCGGGAGATTGGGTGGTTGTGGAGTCGCCTGCATTCTATGGCGCTTTGCAATCCTTAGAGCGGTTAGGTTTGAAAGCGCTCTCAGTAAGAACAGACCCAGTCACGGGCATTGACCTAGACTCATTGGAACGAGCGCTGCAAACACACGATGTGAAAGCATGTTGGCTGATGTCGAACTTCCAGAATCCTCTGGGTTTTACGCTTTCCAACGAGAAAAAACAAAAGCTGATTGAACTGACACAGCGATATAACGTGCCAGTAATTGAAGATGATGTGTACAGCGAACTGCATGCCGAGAATGACTCGGTTTACCCACTAAGAATGTTTGATGACACGGGTAATACCATGTTGTGCTCCTCGTTTTCAAAATCATTAATCGCAGGGCTACGTATTGGTTGGGTTGCGGCGGGAAAGCGGGCGCTAGAGGTACAAAAGTTACAGCTAATGAGTACATTAGCGACGAGTGCACCAGTGCAAATGACATTGGTGCACTATTTAACAAGCCGCAATTATGAATCGCATTTGAAGCAGTTACGGAAAAAGCTGTTTGAACGTAAAAGTAAGATGACGGTTCTGCTTAGTGAGCTGTTACCTGAAGCAGTCAAAGTGTTAAGCCAAAGCGGTGGGTACTTTATTTGGTTAGAGCTCCCCAAGCATATTGATGCCTTGCCGATATATCGAGAAGCACTAAAAGGTAATATCAGCATCGCACCGGGAAAGATGTTCAGCCTGACAGAACAATACGATCACTGTATTCGTCTTAACGCTTCTTTTGAGCTCAATGACAAATATGTTCATGCTCTCAATCTGCTCGCTAATATTATTCGCGATCATTTGGCGAAATAGCGACTTTCTTCAGTTTTTTGGTTTAATGGAGCGCGCCGGATTTCCAACAACTCGATCGCCCGGCGCAACGTCTTTGGTTACGACAGAGCCAGCGCCGACGACGGCCTCATCACCAATGGTCACGCCTGGCAGTATGATAGCGCCCCCACCAATCCAAACGTTATTGCCGATTTTTACCGGTTTGGCGATCTCATCTCCGGCTAAGCGTCTTTGCGTATCGAGTGAATGAGCGGCTGTGTAAATTTGTACTCTAGGCCCAATCATGACGTTCGCGCCAACCTCAACCTGTCCATTGTCCAGAATAATGGCATCCCAGTTGATGTAGGTGTTTTCTCCGATGGACAAGTGACAACCGTAGGTAAGTTGTAGCGGTGGCTCTATACAGGCGCTATTTTTTAATTGGACGCCCATTTCCGCCAATAGCTGTCTACGGATATCTGGGTTTGGTTCGTGGTTAAACTGGAAGACAAGCTGCGCAGTTTTGGCGCGCATTAGCTTTAGTTCTTCATCCAGACAATTATAGGTTTCTCCAGAGCGCATCCGAGTCAGTTCTGACATAACAATCATTCCATCAATATAAATTGCAATAAGGTGCATAATAATAAGTGAGAGTGATTCGAAGTGAAAATTTGACGCTTAAAAATCAGAAAGTTATCACTGGTTTGCCTTGCGTATCCAGTTGGTTGATTGGCTCGTTTAGTTCACAAAGACGTGCTCCCTAAATGGCTTAATCGGTTGAAGCCAAAGTGGGAAACCACTCGAAGCGTTTTACGTAGATTACAATATAGTTAATAAGAAGAACTTAGTTGAGCCGCTTGCGCTATCGATTGACCTAAAAATTTAAGACTTATGCGCTCTGGCTTGCTGGCAACGATGAATCAAGAGTGAGCACTTTATGTTCGAACGGGTCATTTCATTTTTAGAAACAACGCTGTTTACCTTTAACGAACAACCTATCACGTTATGGGCGATATTGATGGTGCCGACATGGGTGATTGTCGCTTTATGGTTATCAAAAATTTTGATCAAAACCGTTACGTCAAGAATGTCCTCATTGGGGAAAGACCCAAACGTGATTCATTTGGTTAAACGGATATTATTTGTCATCGCTCTCGCCATTATTTTTATGACCACACTTTCGATGATCAATGTGCCAATTACCGCGTTTGCCTTTCTGTCTGGTGCCATCGCTATCGGCTTCGGTTTTGGTGCGCAAAACATCATTAACAACTTCATAAGTGGCTGGATTTTGATTGGTGAAAAGCCAATTCGAATTGGGGACTTTTTAGAGGTTGAGGGCGCCAAAGGCACTGTCGAGCAAATAAATACACGTTCAACGAGAATCAGACGAACCGATGGTGTTCATATGCTCATACCCAACAGTCAGTTGATTGAGAACGTGGTGATCAACTGGACGTTATGCGACAGATTAGTTCGTGGCTCGGTCGTCGTCGGCGTCGCGTATGGGAGCGATGTCAAACAGGTTGCTGCCTTAATGGCGGAAGTGACTTCGCAGCAAGCGCAAGTTCTGAGTTCGCCAGCGCCAGATGTGTTTTTTCAAGACTTTGGTGACAATGCTTTGATCTTCGAATCTTATTTTTGGATTAACTCAACGGTTGAGGGCGGTATTCGCTCGGTCGCAAGTGCCATGCGTTTTGAAATCTACGAAGCTTTCGAAAAGCACGGCATTGAAATCGCGTTTCCACAACGAGATGTGCACATTGATGGGCAAATCAAGTTGTCTAGGGAGAGAAACGGATAGGGCGATAAGCGGTATTGGTGTTCTTATCTTGGTGTCGAGTAACCATAGCGAGGCGGTCACAACACGGATTCACCTCGCTAGAAACCAGTTTGAAGGCGTTATTGGTTGTCCCACATGACTTCGCATTCTTCTTTGATTGCTGATTTTAGCAACTCAATCAGTGGAAACGCTCTGCGTCCTAGGCTTACCGCGGGCTCTGCTTGTTCTTCCTCTTCGTCTACATCAGTAGGGAGGTTTTCTTCAGCTGCATTTTTCGCAGATAGAGCAGAAGTTAATCTTGATAGCGCGTCAGGAACATCTTGAGCGGAAATTGATCCCGGCACCGTGCCGCTGTGACCCATCATTTTGAGCATATCTAATGCAATATCACCAAACATTGTGACGTTTGAGTGGCTTCGACAACGAAATGTTATGAGCATTTACCTGATCCTGTTTTATATGTTCGGTTTGAAACTAAATTGTAGCTGAAATCAGATACTAATTAATGTGATGAAGACCGTTGAGCGTTAAGGTTTTTATGAGTAACAACAAAAAACGGGCACGTACGTCTGCATGCCCGTTGAAATACATTACCTGATTGGTTGTTGATGATTTACAAGCTATACGGATCGCCCAGAGCTAATGCGACCCTAGAAGCAGGAGACTTTCCTAACGCACGGCAAATTTGCCAACCCGCTTCATTGATGACGCCAAGGTCAACGCCTGTTTCAATCCCAAGTTGCTCACACAGATAAAGTACATCTTCCGTTGCAACATTGCCACTGGCTCCTTTCGCGTAAGGGCAGCCGCCGAGCCCCGCTACTGCGCTATCAATGGTGTTGATGCCCATTAACAAGGCTTGGTAGATATTGGCTAATGCTTGTCCATAAGTGTCATGAAAATGTACTGCGAGCGCGTCTTTTGGCAGTAGCGTTAACAACGAATCCAGCATGGCGATAACGCGATTAGGCGTTGCTTTACCGACAGTATCACCGAGCGAAATCTCATAACATCCCATATCAAACAACGTATTGGCGACCTTGGTAGTTTGCTCTGGCTTGATTACTCCCTCATATGGACACACCATGGTACAAGACAAGTACCCGCGTACAGGAATGTTGTGCTGGTTCGCCAATTCGATAACGGGTTCAAATCGAGCGAGACTTTCGGTAATGCTGCAGTTGATGTTCTTCTGGCTGAACGTTTCTGAAGCGGAGCCAAACACCGCAATTCGCTTTACACCGCTTTCCAGCGCACGTTCTAACCCTGCGAGATTTGGTGTGAGCGCGCTATAAACCACTTCAGGCTTTTTTGAGATACCAGCAAACACCTGATCGGAATCGGCCATTTGAGGCACCCACCTTGGAGAGACGAAAGATCCAGCCTCAATATGCTTTAAGCCACTGCTGCTTAGTTGGTTAATCAAACGGATTTTATCAACCAGCGTCACTGCCGTTTCATTTTGCAGACCATCACGAGCGCCGACTTCGACGATATTAACCTTCGCTGGTAGCATATTCGCGCTCCTTATCTTCACTGACGTTATCCGATATCAAAGACAAATTCAGCAGGATGGAACCGTGCTGTACTTGGTCCCCGTGCTGATAAAACAATTCGTCGACTTTTGCTGCTACCGGAGCCGTGATGGTGTATTCCATTTTCATTGCTTCGAGTACCAAAAGCGGATCGCCCGCCGCCACTTCGTCACCTTTAGCCACCATAACTGCTGAAATTATGCCGTTGAGTGGTGCGGTTGGACTTAGTTCATCATCTACATCTTTTGCAGAGTCAAAGTTAGGTTGATGAGCGAACGTGCGCTGCTGACCAAGATAAAATAGTGTTGTCTTTTGTTCGTTGCTAAGTGCATTAAAGGTGTAACGCACATTATCAATATCGACGATAAACTGGTTGTCACTTTCAAGCAGGATGACCTGATGCAGCTCCTCACCACATCGGACAGTGAAGTGAGTTCCTGTATCTTGCGATGATTGTTGCAAACGTACCTGATGGTTGGCATTGGCATCCGTGAAGTTAAATCGGTAAACGTTGTCAACTGACAGTCTAAAACCTCGTCTGGTTGGCGCGGGTAACGTTGAGCTGTCTGATTTTGAAATGAGATCATTCCAGCGAGCAACCGCCGCCAATGTAAGCCAGATTGAATCCGACACGTCTTGCTGCTCATTTATGCCTTGTTGATGTGTGACGATGAAACCTGTATCGAGCTCAATCTCGGCAAAGGCTGGCTGCGAAATAATACTGTGCAGATAACCAATGTTTGTCGTTACTCCACGTACGTGATATTGAGTTAACGCCTGCTTAATCTGCTTTAGAGCGATATCACGAGTTTGCCCCCAGACGATCAGTTTGCTGATCATTGGATCGTAATATTCGCTGATGCTATCGCCTTGGGTAACACCACTATCAACGCGTACGCACGCTAGGCGCACACTACTGTCTGATACGGGTTCTTTTAAGTAATCAATGCGGCCAGTCGACGGCATAAAGTCATTGTCTGTACCTTCTGCGTAAATTCGCAGCTCAATTGAATGACCGTTGTGGGTGATTTCAGATTGCGAAATAGGTAAATGCTCGCCAGCTGCGACTTTTAATTGCCACTCCACCAAATCAACGCCGGTGATCAATTCAGTAACAGGGTGTTCAACTTGCAGACGAGTATTCATTTCCATGAAGTAAAACTCACCGCGGCTATCGAGCAAGAACTCCACCGTGCCCGCGCCAACATAGTCGATCGCTTGAGCGGCCTGAACCGCAGCTTCACCCATTTGTTTACGCAGTTCATCACTAAGACCGGGAGCTGGTGCTTCTTCGACTACTTTTTGGTGACGGCGTTGAATGGAGCAATCGCGATCAGAAAGATAGACACAGTTGCCATGTTGGTCAGCAAATACCTGAACTTCAACGTGGCGAGGCTGCAATATACATTTTTCGATTAGAAGCTGCTTATCGCCAAAGCTTGAAAGTGCTTCACGCTGCGCACCGTCGATGGCCAGAGGCATTTCGGCTGCGCTATTGACCACTCGCATGCCTTTACCGCCGCCCCCTTGGGTTGCTTTAAGCATCACTGGGTAACCGATTTTTTCAGCTTCCGCTAATAAGTGCTCTACGCTGTTGTCTGTGCCGTGATAGCCGGGAACCAAGGGCACGTTCGCCTCAGACATGATGGCTTTGGCTTGCGACTTCGAACCCATTGCTTCAATTGCGCTGGTGGAAGGGCCAATAAAAACAATGCCATTTTCGCTGCACGCTTTCGCCAGTTTCGGGTTCTCGGAAAGAAAACCATACCCAGGGTGGATAGCATCGGCTTGCCATTTTTTCGCAGCGCCGATAATCGCATCGATATCGAGATACGATTCACTCGCCGGAGCGGGGCCAATGAATTCAGCGAAATCCGCTTGTTTAACATGTAAGCTGCTGCGATCCGCTTCGGAATAGACGGCTACCGTCTCTATAGCCATGCTTTTTGCGGTTTTAATGATTCGGCAGGCAATTTCACCGCGGTTTGCGATCAGTATTCTTTTAAACATGATTCCTCCAATTGGCGGCGCGCTTTTCAAAAAATGCAGCTAGTCCTTCTTGTCCTTCACTGGACACGCGAGCGGTTGCAATAGCTTGGCTGGTGTATTCAATTAATGAATGATCGATAGGTTGGTTATCACAGCGTAAACAAAGTGCTTTTGCAGCCTGCATGGCTTGTGGACCGTTGTTGAGCAGGTGATCAATGGTGCGATTGACGGCTTCACGTGGTTGAGCGTCTATCTGATGAAGAATACTCATCGATAGCGCGGTTTCGGCATCAATCAGTTCCGCGGTTAAAAAGTAGCGTCGGCTTTGTCGTTGTCCAATCGCTCGGATTACGTAGGGTCCGATTGTCGCGGGTAACAAACCGAGTTTCACTTCACTCAAACAGAAGCGGCTTTCAGGTGTACCAATAGCGATATCGCAGCAGCAGATAAGCCCAAGCGCGCCGCCAAATGCAGCGCCGTGCACCATAGCAATGGTTGGTTTGCTAAAGGTATCCAGCGTATGCAAAAGTTTTGCTAGTTGCTGTGCATCTTGCAGGTTTTCACCCTCGGTTTTGGTTGCCATTGACTGCATCCAGCCCAGATCTGCTCCCGCAGAAAAGTGTTTTCCCTGTGCAGTTAACACCAGTGCACGGAGAGAATCGTCCTTTTCGAGCTGTTCTAGTGTCTCAATTAGTGAGGCAATCAATGCGTCATTAAACGCGTTGTGTTTTTCTGGCCGATTCAGGCTCAACCAGGCAACGCCATTGCTGTCTTTTTCAAGCAGTAGTCCGGTCATGTGACTTCCTTTGTCTGACATTTCAGTCTGTATTTCAATGCTCGCTAACCATTACTTGTTAAACATCGGTATTCGCGAGGAGTTAAGGTTTGCCTTGCATCCGACTACATACGGAAGATGCCAAATTTGCTGTCTGGTATCGGCGCATTAAGCGCAGCAGACAGAGCAATGCCGACAACATCACGGGTTTTCGCAGGGTCAATAATGCCGTCGTCCCACAGGCGTGCACTGGCGTAGTATGCATGGCTTTGAGTCTGATATTGCTCCGCAATTGGACGTTTGAACGCTTCTTCTTCCTCCGCGCTCCAGCTTTCACCTTTGCGAGTTTTGATATCGCGGGTCACTTGCGCCATCACGCCAGCCGCTTGCTCTCCACCCATGACGGAAATACGTGCGTTTGGCCACATCCACATCATGGTTGGATCATAAGCGCGGCCACACATGCCGTAGTTTCCTGCGCCATACGATCCACCAATAACCACGGTAAACTTCGGCACGTCTGCACATGCAACAGCAGTTACCATTTTCGCACCATGTTTGGCGATGCCTTCGGCTTCGTACTTCTGACCGACCATAAAGCCCGTGATGTTCTGCAAGAAGAGCAGAGGAATTTTGCGTTGTGCGCACAGTTCAATAAAATGCGCGCCTTTTTGTGCTGATTCCGAAAATAGAATGCCGTTGTTAGCGACAATGCCAATCGGCATACCGTGAATATGGGCAAAGCCACAGACCAAGGTTTCGCCGAACAAGGCTTTAAATTCATCGAACTGGGAATCATCAACAATTCGGGCAATGACCTCTTTAACATCAAACGGCTTTTTAAGATCGGTTCCGACGATGCCGTACAGCTCTTGGGCAGGAAAACGTGGTTCCTGTGGTGCTTTTTGCTTGAGTTGAACGGGTTTCAAGTGGTTGATTTGTGAAACCGCTTGTCTTGCCAACTCTAACGCGTGGTGATCATTTTCTGCGTAATAGTCCGCCACACCAGAGGTACGGCAGTGAACGTCTGCGCCACCAAGATCTTCCGCGCTGACTTCTTCACCTGTCGCTGCTTTTACAAGAGGTGGACCTGCCAAAAAAATCGTGCCTTGTTCTTTGACTATGATGGATACGTCGCACATGGCAGGGACATAAGCGCCGCCAGCGGTACATAGCCCCATGACCACCGCAATTTGTGGAATGCCTTTGGCCGACATACGGGCTTGGTTGTAGAAAATACGGCCAAAATGGTCTTTATCTGGGAAGACTTCATCTTGGCGGGGGAGGTTAGCACCGCCAGAGTCGACTAAGTAAACACACGGCAGTTGGCATTTTTCTGCAATTTCTTGTGCTCTTAAGTGCTTTTTCACGGTGAGTGGGTAGTAACTGCCGCCTTTTACCGTCACGTCGTTCGCGACGATCATGCACTCAGTGCCGTCAATCACACCCACACCTGCAACCACTCCAGCACATGGAACGTAATCTGGATACACATCCCAGCCAGCAAATTGACCAATTTCTAGAAAGGACGAACCAGGGTCGAGTAGGGCAAGAATGCGCTCACGTACCGGAAGTTTGCCTTTCTTCTGCTGATGCTCGCGGGCTTTCTCACCGCCACCATCTTCTATTTGAGCAGTCACGGTATAAAGTTGATCTACAAGTGACGCCATAGAGCGGTAGTTTTCCTGATACTGCTCTGAATGGGTATTAATATTGGTCGTCAAACAAGCCATAAATAGCCGATCTCCATTCGGTAGACGGGTGTCACCACCCGTCTTTATTTAGGTTGAATAAGATTTAGATTGAATAAGGAAGTTGTTTCGAGTTCGAACCGCCTAGGTATGATGATTAGGCGCTTTCGTTAAACAATTCGCGACCAATAAGCATGCGGCGAATTTCTGAAGTGCCCGCACCGATTTCATACAGCTTGGCATCTCGCAACAAACGGCCCGTATCAAACTCGTTGATGTAGCCGTTACCGCCAAGTAGTTGAATCGCATCCAGTGCCATCTTGGTTGCCAGCTCTGCGCTGTAGAGGATCGCGCCAGCAGAATCTTTACGGGTGGTTTCACCGCGATCACAAGCGGCAGCGACGGCGTAAACATACGCTTTAGCGGCATTCATTTGTGTGTACATATCCGCGATTTTTGCTTGAACTAGCTGGAATTCACCGATGGATTTACCGAACTGTTTACGGTCGTGAATGTAAGGCACAACGGTATCCATACACGCCTGCATGATGCCAAGTGGGCCGCCTGCAAGCACCACACGTTCGTAGTCGAGGCCGCTCATCAATACTTTCACGCCTTGGTTTTCTTCGCCGAGAATATTTTCCGCAGGGACTTCGCAGTTTTGGAAGACCAGCTCACACGTATTCGAGCCGCGCATACCCAACTTGTCGAGTTTTTGTGCTTGAGTAAATCCAGGGAATCCGCGTTCCACAATAAATGCCGTGATGCCTTTGGAGTGCTGGCTTGGGTCGGTTTTTGCGTAGACAACATAGGTGTGTGCATCAGGGCCGTTGGTGATCCACATTTTGTTGCCATTTAATAGGAAAATATCGCCTTTACGTTCGGCTTTAAGCTGCATAGAGACCACATCAGAGCCGGCGCCGGGTTCACTCATAGCAAGGGCGCCGATATGTTCACCGGAGATGAGCTTAGGTAGGTATTTCTCTTTTTGCGCTTGTGTGCCGTTACGGTGGATTTGGTTGACGCAAAGGTTGGAGTGAGCGCCGTAACTTAACGCAACCGAAGCGGATGCTCGGCTGATTTCTTCCATAGCGATAACGTGGGCGAGATAGCCCATGCCTGCACCACCAAACTCTTCGCTGGTGGTCACACCTAAAAGACCCATGTCACCTAATTTGGACCAAAGATGGTTTGGAAAGTCGTTAGTTTGGTCGATAGATTGCGCTAGCGGCGCAATTTCTCTTGCAGCAAAACTATTGATTTGCTCGCGAAGCAAATCGGTATTTTCGTCATAAACAAAGTTCAGGGAAGAGTAGGTAGATTTCATTGCGTGTCCTTGCCTTTACGTCACCTACATCCCAGAGTTGAGGTGTTAGGTGACTTTTTCGCCTTTCATGGATCTCAGTGTGTTTTGGCATCGCAACTGCGCAGCATTTAACTCCATCATTACCGCTTGAATGTCGTTTGCTTGCTGTTGCAATGCTGCCTTCTTCTCTTCGATCAACCGAATCATATAGTTCAACTGCTCAGTACTTTGATCGGTATCGTAGAGTTCAAATAACTCTTTGATATCTGCAAGAGAAAAGCCCAATCGCTTACCTCGCAAAATCAGTTTTAGTCGAATTCGATCACGACCATTGTAGATTCGAGTGTTGCCTTTACGTTCTGGAGTTAGGAGACCTAAATCTTCGTAGAAGCGAATGCTTCGAGTAGTAATGTCGAACTCTTTCGCGAGCTCGCTGATCTTAAATGTGTTCATTCCTTAACCTTACGACTTTCGTATAACATTTACATGAATATACAATTCGTTAACGTTAAAGTAAACAAACAACATCCACTCTTGAGCCTTGATATCACTCGCATTTACTCGAAATCAAAGAATCACTCGAACAAACAATAACCTCAAACTTGACGTTAACGTAAATGTTAGTATAGTTATGACGTAAACGTCAACAAAAGGTTAATGGAATGAAAAATGAAACATGGATTGTTGCCGCTAAGCGAACGCCTATCGGCTCTTTTCAAGGTGCATTAGCTTCAACAGATGTCACGGAACTCGGTGCGAAAGCCATTCAAGGGGCGCTAGCCGAAAGCCAACTCGATGTGCACAAAATAGACGAAGTGTTGATGGGGTGCGTTTTACCCGCCGGTGTGGGGCAAGCGCCTGCAAGACAAGCAAGCCTTAAAGCTGAAATGCCACAATCGATTGGTTGTACGACACTGAACAAAGTTTGTGGATCGGGTATGAAAACCGTGATGCTGGCATATGACCTTATTCAATCTGGTAATGCGCATGCTGTCATCGCTGGTGGCATGGAAAACATGTCGTCTTCTCCTTATCTATTAAAGAAAGCGCGTGATGGTTTCCGTTTAGGTCACGAGCAAGTGCTTGATCACATGTTTTATGACGGGTTGCAGGATGCCTACCAAGGCGAGCTGATGGGTGTCTTTGCAGAACAGACGGCGCAAAAGTATCAGTTCAGCCGTGAAAGTATGGATGCCTGGGCGCAACAGTCGTTGACTCGTGCGCAGCAAGCAATCGAACAAGGTTTGTTCAAAGAAGAGATCGTGTCTGTTAACGTAAAAAGTCGACGCGGCGAAACCTTGGTTGTAGATGATGAGCAACCGAGCAAACTCGACGTCACTAAAATTCCTGCCTTACGCCCTGCGTTTGCCAAAGATGGCGGCGTAACCGCAGCAAACTCTAGTTCCATTTCGGATGGTGCGTCGGCAATGATCTTAGTCGATAGTGAGTTTGGTCGTCAGGAAAACCTTCAGCCTCTAGCCAAAATTGTCGCGTACAGCACGCATGCAAGACAGCCTGATGAGTTCACCATCGCACCAGTCTTCGCGATTGAATCGCTGCTGGAAAAAACGGGCTGGGACAAATCAGACGTGGACCTTTGGGAAATCAATGAAGCTTTTGCTGTCGTGACTCAATACGCGGTGAAAGCTCTCGAACTGGACGAGAGCAAAGTGAACCCTCGCGGAGGGGCTTGTGCGCTGGGGCATCCAATAGGCGCAAGTGGCAATCGAATCCTTGTCACTTTGATTCATGCGCTAAAACAAACTGGTGGTAAGCGTGGCGTTGCATCGCTTTGTATTGGCGGCGGCGAAGCTACCGCTATCGCGATTGAAATCTGCTAAATCACTCTCAACAAAGTTTCACTTACATAACAGTAGTTAGTAACAAGCTGAAAAATACAAGGATGTCATCATGACAGAACAAGTAAAGCAGTATATCGGTGGTGAATTTGCCATCTCCGATTCAAAACAATGGCTAGATGTAACCAACCCGGCAACCAACGAAGTGATTGCACAAGTACCTTGTGCCACGGAATCGGAAATGAATGCGGCGATTGCCAGCGCAACAGAAACGTTCAAACGCTGGAAAGAAGTTGCAGCGCCGGAGCGTGCTAGATTGATGTTGCGCTACCAACATTTGCTAAAAGAGCAACACGATGAGTTGGCGATACTGCTTTCAAGTGAGACAGGCAAAACCCTCGCGGATGCAAAGGGTGACATTTGGCGTGGGATTGAAGTCGTAGAACAAGCGGCGAACATTTGTAGCTCAATGATGGGCGAAACGGTTGAGAATGTCGCAACCAATATTGATGGTTACTCTTACATTCAACCGCTCGGTGTTTGTGCTGGCATCACACCGTTTAACTTCCCTGCGATGATCCCATTGTGGATGTTCCCGATGGCGATCGCTTGTGGCAACACCTTTATTTTGAAGCCGTCAGAGCAAGTGCCACTAACGGCAATGAAACTGGCGGAGCTGTTTGAACAAGCTGGCGCACCAAAAGGCGTATTGCAAGTTGTTCACGGGACCAAAGAGCAAGTCGACCGCATTCTGACTGATCCAGTTGTTCGTGCGATCTCTTTTGTTGGCTCTGTGCCCGTTGGTGAGTACATCTACAAAACAGGTACAGACAACCTGAAACGCGTGCAGTCATTTGCAGGTGCTAAGAACCACATGGTCATCATGCCGGATGCAAACAAACAGCAAGTCATCAATAACCTAGTTGGCGCGTCAGTTGGTGCTGCAGGCCAACGCTGTATGGCGATTTCGGTTGCCGTATTTGTCGGCGAAACCAAAGAATGGATTCCAGAGCTTAAAGAGGCGTTAGCTCAGGTTCAGCCTGGCGCGTGGGATGATGAAACCGCCGGTTATGGTCCGCTGATTAGCCCTCAAGCGAAGCAGCGAGTGGTGAATCTGATTAATGAAGGCAAAGCGTCAGGCGCGAATTGTGTTCTGGATGGAACAGACTGCCAAGTGCCTGGCTTCCCGAACGGTAACTGGGTGGGGCCAACACTGTTTACCAACGTGACCACAGACATGTCGATTTATCAGGAAGAAATTTTCGGGCCTGTGCTGTTAACTATGGAAGTGGATGACCTAGATGAAGCGATTAAACTGATCAATGCAAACCGCTTTGGTAATGGTACGTCTATTTTTACGGCGAACGGCGCTGCCGCGAGAAAGTATCAACACAATATCGAAGTAGGTAACGTAGGCATCAACGTGCCGATTCCGGTGCCATTGCCATTTTTCTCATTTACTGGGTGGAAAGGCAGCTTCTACGGCGACCTGCATGCTTACGGTAAACAAGCGGTTCGCTTCTACACCGAGACGAAAACTGTCACCGCGCGTTGGTTTGAAGATGACATTCCAAGCGGTCCAAACATGACCATTCAACTTAGCTAATTACTGGATTAGCGACACCTCTAGCCAAGCGCCACCGTTTAAGTGGGCTTGGCTCGGATACAAATGCAACGAATTAGACCTTAGGACTTCAAGATGGATTTTGAATTAAACGAAGATCAACTCGCGTTTGCCGAAGTAGCAAAGCAGTTTGCAGACCAAATGTTAGCGCCTCATGCGGCCGAGTGGGATGAAAACCATCACTTCCCTAAAGATGTACTGCGTCAGGCGGGTGAGCTGGGCTTTCTGAGCATCTATACGCCGCCAGAGCATGGTGGCTTAGGGTTATCTCGTTTGGATGCGGCGATCATTTTCGAGCAGTTGGCTATGGGTTGTACCGCGACTACTGCGTTTATGACCATTCACAACATGGCGACGTGGATGATCACCAGCTTTGCCAAAGCAGAAGTGGCGCAGCAATTTAGCGCGGATCTAATTTCGGGTGAAAAGCTCGCTTCCTACTGTTTAACCGAACCTAATGCCGGCTCTGACGCCGCTTCTCTAACGACTAGCGCAGTGCGTGATGGCGATGAGTTTGTCCTCAATGGAGCAAAAGTGTTTATCTCGGGTGCGGGTGATACAGATGTATTGGTCGTGATGGCGCGTTCGTGTGGTGAAGGAGCGGGTGGCGTTTCTGCATTCGTTGTTCCTGCTGATTGCGAAGGCATTAGCTACGGTAAAAAAGAAGCCAAAATGGGTTGGAACTGCCAGCCAACTCGCATGATTACCTTCGAAAATGTTCGTATTCCGGCTGACTATCTGTTGGGTGAAGAGGGAGAAGGCTTTAAGTTCGCCATGCTTGGCCTTGATGGTGGTCGAATCAATATCGCTACTTGTTCCGTCGGTACTGCGCAACAAGCACTGAACGAAGCCAAGCAATACATGAACGAACGCAAACAGTTCGGCCGTTCACTGGCGCAATTTCAAGCGTTGCAGTTCAAGCTTGCTGATATGGCGACTGAGCTGGTCGCTGCGCGTCAAATGGTGCGACTCGCTGCCGCTAAACTCGATGCCCAGCACGCAGAAAAAAGTGCGTACTGTGCCATGGCAAAACGCTTTGCTACTGATGTGGGCTTTAAAGTCTGCGATCAGGCGCTGCAAATTCACGGTGGCTATGGCTACATCAAAGAATATCCAGTCGAGCGCCATTTCCGAGACGTTCGTGTTCACCAAATCCTTGAAGGTACCAACGAAATCATGCGTCTGATCGTCGCAAGACGATTACTAACGGAAGGCGTTGAGCTGCTTTAGTCAGCGAGACACAGCCTTACCTAAAGAAATTAAAAAGGACTGAAAGATTATGACGGCACAAATCAAATTAGAGCGCGAAGCGCATATTGCCAAGCTCACGATTAGTAATCCGCCAGCGAACACTTGGACGCTTGAGTCTTTGAATCAGCTAAAAGAGTTGGCAATTGAACTTAGTAATGATCGCTCTATTTATGCGTTGGTTTTAACAGGCGAAGGCGAGAAATTCTTTTCTGCTGGAGCAGATCTTAATAACTTTGCATCGGGTGATAAATCACAAGCAGCAAACATGGCGTTCGCATTTGGTGAAGCGTTTGAAGCGCTTTCTGCATTCGATGGGGTTTCTATCGCAGCGATTAATGGTTACGCGATGGGCGGCGGTCTGGAAGTGGCGATGGCGTGTGACATTCGTATCGCAGAAGAACAAGTACAAATGGCACTTCCTGAAGCATCGGTAGGTTTGTTGCCGTGTGCGGGTGGGACGCAAAACCTGACCGCGTTGGTAGGTGAAGGTTGGGCGAAGCGTATGATCCTGTGTGGCGAGCGTGTGACGGCCGAGCGAGCGGAAAAAATTGGGTTAGTCGAAGAGGTGGTGGCGAAAGGTCAAGCACTCGAAGCGGCTATGGAGCTAGCACAGCGTGTTGCAGGTCAATCACCGAAATCTGTGTCTGCGTGCAAAACGCTAATTCAAGGTCGACGCAGCCAAACTCATGCAGCTGGATTGGTTTTGGAGCGTGAACTGTTTTTGCAGCTGTTCAATACACAAGATCAGACTGAGGGTGTGAATGCGTTTTTGCAAAAGCGCAAGCCACAATGGACAAACAGCTAGCGGAGGCCAAATGACAGGTACAGTAAATGTTTCAAAACTTGAGTGCGCTGATGGCTCTGTTATTGGTGTGCTAGAGCTTGATAACCCAGCAGCTCTCAACGCGTTGAGTTACGTGATGATTGAGAAGTTGTACAAACAGCTTAATGAATGGCAAACGGACGACAGCGTCATCGCGGTATTCTTGCATGCTCAAGGTGAAAAAGCGTTTTGTGCTGGTGGTGATATTCAAGCGATCTACCGTGCACTTGAAAACAAAGAGCAAGACTTTGATTCTGCGTTTTCAGCGATGGAAACCTTCTTTGACCTCGAATATCGCTGTGACCATCTTATTCATACTTATCCAAAACCGATCATCGCGTGGGGACATGGTTATTTGATGGGCGGGGGAGTTGGCCTGTTTATGGGTGCCAGCCATCGCGTAGCAGAAACCACCACACGCTTTGCAATGCCAGAGATTAAAATTGGCCTTTACCCAGATGTAGGCGCGACGTACTTCCTAAACCAGTTGCCAAAACATTTGGCACTTTTCCTGAGTTTGACAGCTTGCCAAATTAACGCAACAGATATGAAAGCGTTGGGGTTAAGCCAATGGATTGCACAGCCAGAAAACAAGCAAGTGCTGCTGGATCTGCTTGCATCGGTAAGTTGGAAAGGTGAAGCGAACATCAACGAAAAAATCGCCACTACGCTGCGTTCGGTACACGTGGACGAGCCAACCGAAGGGATGTTGATGCCCTATGCGGAATTGATTGAGCAGTTATGTTCGGGTGACTTAGCGTCAATTGTTGATGCAATCAGCCGTGCTAACGTTGATAGCAAGTGGTTCGTCAATGCGCAAAAAGCACTGAACTATGGCAGTCCGTTGTCGCTCAGTATCACTTATCAGCAGTTAACGCAGTATCAAAAACTCTCTTTGAAAGCGTGTTTTGATATGGAATTTAACCTAACACTACGTTGTGGCTTAGAAGGTGATTTTAGAGAAGGGGTTCGTGCGCTGATTATTGATAAAACCAATCAACCGACTTGGCAACATCGCACGGTTTCTGACGTAACGCCACAAGTTTTGGAGCGCTTCTTCTCGCCAATTGACTCAGCAGAATACCCACTGACCGCATCGTCGGTAGCTATAGCGGCACTTTAGTACAAGGAAGAAATACGATATGGACAAAATTGCATTTATTGGCCTTGGTAACATGGGTGCGCCTATGGCTAAGAATCTACTCAAAGCGGGCTTGAATGTCGAAGTATTTGATTTGAACCTAAGCGCAGTTGAGGAGTTGACCGCATTGGGCGCTTCAAGTGCCGATTCCGTTCAGCAGGCAGTACAAGGTGTGGAGGTGGTTGTCACTATGCTGCCAGCGAGCCAACACGTTCAAAGCGTTTATCTTGGTCAAGATGGCATCTTAGATAGCGTCGAATCAGGCACCTTGCTGATTGATTCATCCACCATCGATCCTACGACTGCTCGTTTGGTTGGCGAAAAAGCATCGCAACTTGGTATCAGTTTTGTTGATGCACCAGTATCTGGTGGCGTTGCGGGCGCAGCAGCAGGTACGTTAACTTTCATTGTTGGCGGCTCACAAGAGAACTTTGTTCAAGCCAAAGCGGTGCTTAGCCACATGGGTAAAAACATCTTCCATGCTGGTGATGCTGGAGCTGGTCAGGTGGCGAAGATCTGCAATAACATGATGTTGGGCATTTTGATGAGCGGCACCTGTGAAGCACTCAATTTAGGGATGGAAAACGGACTCGATCCCAAAGTGCTTTCCGACATCATGTTGCAAAGTTCAGGGCGTAACTGGGCGCTAGAGCTTTATAACCCTTGCCCAGGTGTGATGGAAAATACGCCTGCAAGCAATGGTTATCAAGGCGGCTTTATGAGCCAGTTAATGGCTAAAGATCTGGGTCTTGCGATGGAAGCGGCGGTTGCCAGTCAAACATCAACGCCAATGGGCAGCTTGGCTCGTAATCTGTTTAATTTTCACAACAGTCAGGGCAACGGGCAAAAAGATTTTTCAAGCTTGTTTGAGTTCTACCAAAAGCAAAATCAGGCCTAAGGAGCGCTTATGGAGTTAGCAAATAAGGTCATTGCGATCACGGGGGCAGGGCAGGGGCTGGGTAAACAAATGGCACTGTCACTGGCGGAAAATGGCGTTCATCTTGCGCTTATCGACCTCAATTCAGAGCAACTGGCTGAAACGAAAGCGGAATGTGAATCTCTCGGCGTTACCGCTCGCTTTTATGTGACGAACGTGACTGACGAACAGCAGGTGTGCACTGCTTTTGAGCAAATTGAGGCAGATTTCAAGCAGCTCAATGGCGTTATCAATAACGCAGGTATTATGCGTGATGGTATGTTCATTAAAGTCAAAGATGGTCAGGTTAACACGATGTCGCTGGAACAATTTCAGTCTGTTCTAGATGTGAATGTAACAGGCACTTTCCTGTGTGGCCGTGAAGCGAGCAGGGTAATGCTGAACACCGATAGCAAAGGGGTTCTGATCAACATATCCAGCGTTGCGCGTGCCGGGAATATTGGTCAAACCAACTATTCAGCATCTAAAGCGGCGGTAGCCACCATGGCAACGGTGTGGGCGAAAGAGTTAGGGCGTTTCGGAATTCGCTCAGTGGCGATTGCTCCGGGTGTCATCAAAACTGCCATGACAGACCAAATAAAACCTGAAGCGATGGAACGTTTAATCGGAATGATTCCGGTTGGACGTTTAGGTTTGGCGGATGAAATTTCATCGACCATAAAATACGTGTTAACCAACGAATTCGTGACCGGAAGAGTGTTCGAAGTCGATGGCGGAATGCGAATGTAACCCCTTCTGCAACATAAAAAAGGGGAGCGAGTTTGATTGTCCGCTTCCTTCCATTTTCTCCTTTCTTTTATTGCTTCTATCTGAAAAATGTATTGGATGCATGGTCGACTGCTATCTCATCGAACGGTATAAAAATTGATTCTATTTCTAATGTGAATGGTTAGTTCTATATTGCTTGTCATGTAAATGTATCAACTCACAACTAAGACGATCTTTTGTCTCACTAACGAGATCGTCATTCTTGGTGTGTAAAAAACACTCTTATTGGTCATATTGTAACCGAAAACTATTTCGGCATCTAAAGATGGTGATTTATTATTCAGCGCAAAATACATGGGAATATGAGGCTGACTGAATAACCTTCAGTTGTCTTAATAATAAATAATCAGAATTCTCAATTACACTGAAGTAACTACCCATTAGGGAAGAGCAATAATGTCACTATTTCATTCGCTTAGGACGATGCCGCTATTATTGGGGTGTCTGTGTTTTTCTGTTCAGGCCTCCACAGAAAAGGTGGAACAGGAAGGTAAGTTTTTACAGTCGTTAGAAGGCATCGAAAATCAAATTTACGCATTACCTCAGAGTTCTTTAGCTTTGATTGAAGCGTTAGAAGAAGAGTCTTTACTACAAAACCAACCAACAGCGCTGTTGGTGCGTTACTGGCTTGCCAAGGCCACGGTTTTAGAGCTGCTAGGGCGCGTAGAAGAGAGTCAGAGTGTCGTTCAAAAAGGATTGGAGCTTGTGCGTCCACAGAGCCATGAGTATCTCCTGTTTAAGTTGATTCAGATGCGAACTATGGTTGGAAAGAGCGATATCGATACCGCGCTTTCTGCGTTGGATAGCTTGTTGGAAACATCGCGTGAGAATGGTGATAAGCAACTTGAATCAGAAATCCTGTTGCTAAAAGGACGCTATTACGATGAGCAAGGTGAGTTTAAAAAATCCTATGCTGCACTTATGTCGTCCATGGATGCGGCTGAATCTTCAGGTGTTCACGGGTTGGTCGAACGTGCAGCATTAGAGCTAGGTGACGTGCTTGTCAAAATTCAGGGCTACGACCGATCTGAGGCGCTTTTGGAACAAGCATATCGCTACTTTAGGGATAGGCGTATGTCGTTCAATGAGTTGTTGAGCGTTTTGACGATAGCGAAACTTCATAAAGCACAGTTCCAATACGAAGAGGCGATAGCGTCATATCAGCGAGCGTTAAAGCTGGCGGAGAATTTACAGTACAGAGAAACGTCTAGCGCGTATTTGGCAACATTTAAGTTGTTACAAGCCGAATATATGTTAGAGCAGCAGCAATTTGAAATACTTTTAGCGATGATCGCGCCAATGCTGCCGGAGATTATAGAGAGTCGATACGTCAAGCAACAGCAAATGGAGCTACTAAAAGTCGCCGCTATGGCCTATGCGGGAAGCAATGACTTTAAACTAGCATTCGAAACTTACGGTAACTATCACGATAAATTTATCCAATTTAGCAATCAAAGAGAAGTTGAAAATCTTGAGCGCCAGCAGACGTTATTTGAGTTGGAACGACTTGAATATGAGAACGAAGATCTCAATTGGAACAATGTGTTGCAGCGTATGGAGCTAGAAAATAACCGTCGTACTTTTTACTTATTGGGTGAAGCGCTACTTGCGCTCATCGGTGTTCTATTTTTGATGGCGGTAGTATTTCTCGTCGTCAATCGCTCGCGTTTGAGAATGCGTCGCCTCGCAAAGACAGACACATTGACAGGGTTGTTCAATCGCCGTTTTTTAGAGGACTGGTTCACTAAGCCAGTAGAAGTGAGGCGTGAGCGAAAAGAGAAACCGGTACCTCAATCTAAGCAAGAAAAGATACAACACTTTGTTTTTGAGCAAGTCGAGCAAGTTAAGTACGGTTATCTAGCTTTAAATAAATGGGTAGATAGCAAACTCGATAAACAGAAAATGGTGCCAAATAAACCACAATCGGGGCCAGTAACTTTAGCGTTAATCGATGTGGATTATTTCAAGCAGGTAAATGATACCTATGGGCATGTGTTTGGAGATACCGTACTAACGGGCGTTGCCAAAGTGTTGGAGGAAACTGTACGTGAGAACGACATTGTTGCTCGCTTTGGTGGTGAAGAGTTTGTTGTTGTTATGCCCAATACAGACCATAAAAACGCCCTTATTACTGCAGAACGTTTACGTAGCGCTTTATCCCTACATGGCTTTGTTACGGAACAGAAAGAAGAAGTGAGAGTGACCTGTAGTTTTGGAGTCGTTACCACTGAAGATAATGAGATGAGTTTTAAATCACTTTGCGATCAGGCCGATAAATTGCTTTATCAAGCGAAAGCGAACGGACGCAACTGCGTGAAAGGTCGCTCGCTAGCGTAACAGAAATCAAAAGTTCAGGCTCATCGCACGATGAATCTGAACTTATCCCTCCCATTTACTTTGATAGCCAAGTGACTTTGAGATCCTTGCTTCGAATATAAAACGCTGAATCTAACATCTTAAAGTCACTTGGCGATATTACTTAAAAATGGCTTAAGGATATCGAATCGCATATTCATGGCGTTCAATATAACCTCTCTTTTTGCCTCCTTCACCTTCAAAGTGCGAATGCCACTTGTGTATACAAAACTATAATAAACTAGTGTGTCTATTCTTTGTACAAACAAACCATGTACAGGTGAAATGATTAGTGGTCGATATAAATTTTTTGTGGCACAGATTTTTGTTGTTCAAAAATCAACTCGTTCATCATCGTTTTAAAAATAGAGAAAGAGTTAAGTGTTTGATTTTGTTTTTCTTGTTTGTTTGTTCTTAAACTGAAATCTAGTTATCCCAACAAGTTCTTACCGAGCGATTTTTCGTACACCCTCAACTTTTCATCCTTTTTTACTAACATTTTTCTTTAAAAATAATTTGAGTTCGAATTAATTTTCAGGCATTTTATATTTAACTAACCGTTCAATTAAAAATAACAGGGACGCAAAATGCCAAAGGTGGGGATGCCTGAAATCAGAAAACCGCAGCTTGTGAAAGCGACAATGTCAGTGATTGATAGAGTCGGTTTACACGCGGCGAGTATTTCGTTAATCAGCAAAGAAGCCGGTGTATCAACGGGGATTATCAACCACTATTTCGGTGGTAAGCACGGATTGCTGGAGGAAACGATGCGAGAAATCTTGCGTCAGCTTTCGTCCACTATCACACAGAAGTTACGTGAGTTGCCAAGTGATGCTCATCACCAAAGAATTAACGCCATCATTGATGGTAACTTTGTCGGCTATCAGGCAGAAAACCAAGTTGCTAAGACTTGGCTGGCGTTTTGGTCGTACTCAATGCATGACGAGCAGCTCAAGCGTTTGCAGCGTGTCAACGAACGACGTCTATTGTCCCATCTAAGAAAAGAACTCAAAGCATTATTAAATGCAGAGCAGGCTGAATTGGTTGCTCATGGTATTGCATCACTTATTGATGGAATTTGGCTGCGCGGAACGCTCAACCCGCAAGGCATTGATGCAGAAAGAGCGAGAATCATCATCAACGATTATCTCGAAAAACAACTTACGTTTTATTCTGAAAAAATATAAAAGTTACAGGTCTTCAAAATGGAAATGAAAGCACACTATATCAATGGTGCGATGTACGACGGGTGTTCAGATGAACACTTCACCACTTACAATCCGGCGAATGGTGAGCCATTGGCCAACATTAAACAAGCGAACCAAGACGATCTTCAAGCAGCGATTGAATCGGCCAAGAAAGGTTTTGCTGCATGGTCGGCGATGACTGCGATTGAGCGCAGCCGTATTTTACACAAAGCCGTTGCCATTTTACGTGAGCGTAATGACGAGCTGGCTGCATTGGAAGTGGCAGATACTGGTAAGCCCATTCAAGAAGCTATCGCGGTTGATGTCACAACAGGTGCCGATGTTCTTGAGTACTACGCTGGCCTTGCTCCAAGTCTACAAGGTGAACAGCAGCCACTCAGCGACGATCAGTTTTTCTATACACGTCGTGAGCCATTGGGCATTTGCGCGGGTATTGGCGCTTGGAATTATCCAATTCAAATTGCGATGTGGAAATCGGCGCCAGCACTCGCTGCGGGCAACGCAATGATCTTCAAGCCATCAGAAGAAACACCATTAACGGCGCTTAAGCTCGCCGAAATTTATTCAGAAGCGGGCATGCCAGATGGCGTATTTAATGTCGTGCAAGGGGATTACCGAGTAGGACAGATGCTAACGGCGCATCCTGATATCGCAAAAGTGTCATTCACGGGTGAGTCAGGCACCGGTAAAGTCGTCATGAGTGACAGCGCTAAGACACTAAAACAAGTAACGATGGAGCTGGGTGGCAAGTCTCCGCTGATTATTTTTGATGATGCGAAGTTAAACGATGCCGTTTCTGCGGCCATGGTGGCGAACTTCTACACCCAAGGTGAGGTTTGTACGCATGGTACACGTGTATTTGTCCATGAAGGTATTTATGACGACTTTATCGCACAGCTTAAAGCCCGAACCGAGCTGTTAGTCGTCGGCGATCCGCTTGATGAGAACACGCAAATTGGCGCGCTAATCTCTAAAGATCATGAATCGAAAGTTCTAGGAGCGATTGAAGCCGCGAAAGCGAGTGGCGCGACGTTACTGACTGGCGGCTACAAAGTAACAGACAATGGTCTAGCTAATGGTAACTTTGTTGCTCCAACCGTATTTGTCGATTGCGATGATGACATGAGCCACGTTCAACAAGAAATCTTTGGCCCGGTAATGTCAGTTCTGAAATTCCGCGATGAGTCGGAAGTGATTGCGCGCGCAAATGGCACCGATTATGGCTTAGCGGCAGGTGTCTTTACTCAAAACCTATCTCGTGCGCACCGTGTGATACACCAAATTCAAGCGGGTATTTGTTGGGTGAACACATGGGGTGACTCACCTGCGGAAATGCCAGTTGGCGGCTACAAGCAATCAGGTGTTGGCCGTGAAAACGGAGTCGAAACCCTTAAACATTACACACAAACGAAGAGTGTTTTGGTTCAGCTAAGCGACTTCGAAAGCCCTTACAAATGATACTACTCATAGTAGATAACTGACCACTTTAGCTTGTTAAAATGCTCGATAACTACGTTGTCAATTTTGATTGTAGGTTAACTACTTATCAAAATTTCCGCCTTGTTCTCAAGCATTTTTCCTACGCTAATTTCGTTCACTTATCTACGGTGATGAGTATTAACTCCTAGGAGAATAAAAATGCAACAACACTACGATTACATCATCGTCGGTGCGGGTTCGGCCGGCTGTGTGTTAGCGGATCGCTTAAGTGAAAGTGGTCAAAATTCGGTCCTATTACTCGAAGCGGGTGGGTCGGATAAAAGTATTTTTATACAAATGCCAACAGCGCTTTCTTACCCGATGAACACTGAAAAATACGCGTGGCAGTTTGAGACGGTTGAAGAGCAAGGGTTGGATGGTCGCCAACTTCATTGTCCTCGCGGAAAAGTTCTGGGCGGTAGCTCATCTATCAACGGCATGGTTTACGTTCGCGGACACGCTTGTGACTTTGACCAGTGGGAAGAGGAAGGTGCGAAAGGCTGGAATTATCAGTCGTGTTTGCCTTATTTCCGTAAAGCAGAGTCTTGGATTGGTGGTGCTGATGAATATCGGGGCGATCACGGTCCAGTCGGCACATGTAACGGCAACGATATGAAGCTCAATCCACTGTACCAAGCTTTTATTGATGCAGGCAAAGAAGCGGGCTACCCAGAAACAAAAGATTACAACGGTTATCAGCAAGAGGGCTTTGGCCCAATGCATATGACCGTCGACAAAGGCGTACGCGCTTCGACCTCTAATGCATACTTAAGCCGCGCTAAAAAACGCAAAAACTTCACCCTAATGAAGAGGGTGACGGTTCATCGAGTTTTATTAGAAGAAACTGGTGCAGAAGGTAAGAAAGCGGTAGGCGTTGAATTTGAAAAGTCAGGTTCAATTCAGCAATGTTTTGCGAATAATGAAGTGATTTCGAGTGCGGGTTCGGTTGGCTCCGTTCAGCTGTTGCAGCTTTCAGGCATTGGCCCTAAGGCAGTATTAGAAAAAGCGGGCATTGAGGTGAAACACTCGTTGGAGGGAGTAGGTAAAAACCTGCAAGATCACTTAGAAGTGTACTTCCAATATCACTGTAAACAACCTATCACGCTCAACAGCAAATTAGGGTTGGTGAGCAAGGGCTTGATTGGCACTGAGTGGATATTAACTCGCAAAGGCCTTGGTGCTACTAACCACTTTGAATCGTGTGCGTTTATCCGCTCTCGTGAAGGACTAAAGTGGCCAAATATTCAATATCACTTCTTGCCAGCGGCAATGCGCTATGACGGGCAAGCTGCTTTTGATGGTCATGGTTTCCAAGTGCACGTCGGACCTAACAAGCCAGAAAGTCGCGGGTCGGTCGAAGTTGTCTCTGCGAATCCGAATGATAAGCCGAAGATTGAGTTTAACTACATTTCCACTGAACAAGATAAGCAGGATTGGCGTGATTGTATTCGCCTTACTCGCGAGATCCTCAATCAGCCAGCCATGGATGAGTTTCGTGGGGACGAGATCCAACCCGGTCTGAACATCACAACGGATGAACAGATTGATGAATGGGTGAAGCAAAACGTCGAGAGTGCTTACCATCCATCTTGTACCTGCAAAATGGGCGCAGATAATGACCCATTAGCCGTCTTAAATGAGCGATGCCAAGTACGCGGTATTCAAGGCTTGCGTGTGGTGGATTCTTCTATTTTCCCAACCATTCCGAACGGTAATTTAAATGCGCCAACGATTATGGTGGCAGAACGCGCCGCGGATATGATTTTGGATAACGCCCTAGAAACGTCGAACAACGTACCAGTTTGGATTGCACCGGACTGGCAAGAGATGCAACGAATGCATCCGCCAAAAAGAGATCTCGATTCGATCTCATAAAATGAAAAAGTCAGTAATCATTACAAGGAATTCAACATGTCTAAGATGACAAAAATCTTCTCAACAATTGCACTAAGTACTTTAGCAACAGGCGCTTACGCCAACCAATGTGAAACGGTTCGTTTCGCAGATGTAGGTTGGACTGACATCACAGCGACCACTGCCGTTACATCAGAGTTACTTAAAGGGTTGGGGTACAAAACGAAGACCGATCTTCTGTCTGTGCCTGTAACTTACTCCTCTATGGCTAATGGCGATATCGACATTTTCTTAGGTAACTGGATGCCAACGATGGAAGGTGATATCGCGAAATACCGTGATGCAGGTACTGTTGAAACCGTACGCGCGAATCTCGTTGGCGCAAAGTACACGCTAGCGGTTCCAAAATACGTTTATGACGCAGGCGTAACCAACTTCGCTGACCTAGTAAAACATGCCGACAAATTTAAAGACCGCATTTACGGCATTGAACCAGGAAACGATGGCAACCGCTTAATTCAGTCAATGATTGATAGTAACGCATTCGGCCTAAAAGATTTCAGCCTAGTTGAGTCCAGTGAAGCTGGCATGGTGTCTCAAGTATCACGTGCCGCACGCCGCAATCAATGGATTGTGTACCTAGGTTGGGCGCCGCACCCAATGAATAGTAACGTTGAAATGGAATATCTAGCGGGTGGTGATGACTTCTTCGGTCCTAACTACGGCGGCGCGAACGTCTACACAAACGTACGTAAAAATTACCTCGCTGAGTGTCCAAATGTAGGTCAGCTAGTGAAAAATCTAGAGTTTAACCTAGAAATGGAAAATGAACTGATGGAAGCGATTCTTAACCAGAAACAGAAGCCATCAAAAGCAGCGCAAGCATGGTTGAATGCAAACCAAGAGCAAATTGAAGCGTGGCTAGAGGGCGTGAAAACGGTAGATGGCCAAGATGCGCTAACAGCTATTACAAACTACTTAAAAACAAACGCTTAATAAGCAGTATTTGAGCTCGTTTTTTTAAAAGAAAGTGGGCAGTTTTGCCCGCTTCATTAACACAAAGGTTTTATTTTGAATTTTATTACGGACAACAAACTACCGTTGGGCCAATGGATGGAAACTGGCGTCGATTGGTTAACCATCAATGCATCGGGTTTTTTCGATGCAATCTCTATTACACTTGAAACGATCATTCTTTTCGTGGTGGACATTTTTAAATGGATGCCACCTGCAGCGCCAATCATTATGACGGCGGCAATTGCTTGGTTCTTACACCGCAGCATTCCTCTTGTCGTATTTATCGTGTTGGCCTTACTCGCAATTCTCAACCTTGGTTACTGGCAAGAAATGCTGGAAACCTTTGTCCTTGTGTTTGCAGCGACAACGATTTCCGTATTAATTGGCGTGCCGTTGGGCATTATGGCGGCGCACCGTCCTTGGTTATACACCTTGTTGCGGCCAATACTCGATTTAATGCAGACCGTCCCGACATTCGTTTACCTAATTCCAACCTTGGTTCTGTTTGGATTGGGTATTGTTCCTGGCCTAATCTCGACCATCATTTTCGCTATCGCTGCGCCAATTCGATTGACGTACCTCGGCATTATTAAAGTGCCGGAGGAGCTACTTGAAGCGGGTAAAGCATTTGGTGCCAGCCGTATGAAGCTACTGTTTAAGGTGGAGTTACCTGCGGCATTGCCAAGTATTATGGCTGGCGTTACGCAGTGCATTATGTTGTCTCTTTCTATGGTGGTCATTGCGGCGCTTGTTGGCGCTGATGGACTTGGTAAGCCAGTCGTACGTGCACTGAATACGGTAAACATTTCACAAGGTTTTGAAGCTGGTTTAGCGATTGTACTCGTTGCCATCATTCTTGATCGCTTGTGTAAAGCACCAAACCAGAAGGAGGCATAATCATGGACGCTATTACTATTAAAAATCTTGATGTCGTTTTTGGTCAGCAACAAGCACAGGCGCTAGCACTACTAGATCAAGGGAAGTCTCGACAAGAAATCATTGATGAAACTGGCCAAGTGGTTGGGGTTGATAATGTTTCGCTGAACGTGAAACAGGGTGAGATCTGTGTCTTGATGGGGCTTTCGGGCTCGGGTAAATCAAGTTTGCTGCGAACGGTTAACGGGTTGAACGATATTTCTCGTGGCTCTCTGAAAATTAAAGACGGCGACGACATGGTTGAGCTCTCTAACTGTGACGAACAGAAGTTGCGCCACCTTCGTACTCACCGCGTATCCATGGTGTTTCAGAAGTTTGCATTGATGCCATGGTTAACGGTATTAGATAACGTTGCGTTTGGTCTAGAAATGCAAGGCATTGGCAAAGCAGAGCGCCGTAAAAAAGCGCGTGAACAGCTCGAAATGGTCGGTTTGTCTGAGTGGGAAACGAAATTCCCGCACGAGCTCTCTGGTGGTATGCAGCAGCGTGTTGGCCTAGCGCGAGCGTTCGCGATGGACACAGATATCTTGTTAATGGATGAGCCGTTTTCAGCGCTTGACCCATTGATTCGCGCTCAGCTTCAAGATGAATTGATTCTGCTTCAAGAAAAGCTAAACAAAACCATTCTTTTTGTGAGTCACGACTTAGATGAAGCACTTAAAATCGGTAACAACATCGCCATTATGGAATCAGGAAAGCTGATTCAACATGGCAAGCCAGAACAGATCATTCTTGCTCCAGAAAACGATTATGTGGCGGACTTTGTTGCTCACACTAATCCATTAAATGTGCTGAAGGGACGTTCCTTAATGCGTGACGATTTGGTTCGCGAAGATACGCGTGTTCTGATTTGCCCTGATAAAGATATTTGGGTGATACAAGAGAGCAAGGGGTTAAGTTTAGCGGATAAAGATAAATCGTTGATTCAATGGAAGAGCGACTCTTCGAACCTTGACGAAGTTAATGAAAACTCTCTGGTTCAGGTTAGCCCAGAAATCAGTATGCGAGAAGCGATTGAACTTAAACAGCGTAGCAATCAGCCTCTGCTTATGGTTGAAGATAATAAGCTGGTTGGTGTGTTAAGCGACAATGAGCTTTACGATGCATTGCTTGGTAATTTTAAGTCAGAGCAAGTAGCGTAAAGTTGACGCAGAACCAAGTAAAAAAGAGCCGCACATTAATGCGGCTCTTTTTAGTTTAAACAATGACTTAAGTCGCTAAGCTAAGACAATGGTCGACTATAGAGTCGTAATTACATCATCCATTGCAAGGCGCGCTTTTGGAAGACCATGATTATAATCTTCCCCATCCTTATGGTAGCCAATCGCCAGTGCAACTTCACAAATATGGCCCTCGAGCTCTTCTTTAAACTCTTCTCCAATCAGAGCCGGATCGACACCTTCCATCGGTGTTGAATCAATGCCTAGTCGTGCCAATGTGTGTAGTAGGTTGCCTAGTGCCAAATAGACTTGTGCTTTTGTCCAGTTTCCGTTGAAGCCATTTTCGTCCGTATTTGCATCGGCAAAAGCGTAAGCACCCATAAAGTTGTTGTACATCTCCGCTGGCAAGTGGCCAGATGTTACTTCTGCATCCACACGCTTCGCAAATTTCTCTTTAGTAAATTTAGGATCGTAAGCAAACAGAATCGTATGTGATGCGGCTTTCGCGTGTGGTTGGTTAAACTGATGCATATTTGCAAACGTATTGTGGAAACGTTGCTTCGCTTCATCACTTTCAATAACGATGAATTTCCATGGTTGTGAGTTGATAGAAGACGCTGACAAGCGCAGTGCTTCTTTGATTATCGCCATGTCTTCTTGAGAAACGCGCTTGGTTTCATCATATTTTTTTGCAGTGTAACGGCTATTTAGATCGGTAATGATTTGATGGGACACGTTTATATCCTCTTTATGTGATGACAGATGAGGATGCACTAGCATCGACAACCATGCGTACCTCGAATATGGGGTCATGATAATGGATATTTTTTCATTGATAAGAGGGTGTTTATTTAAATCACTTTTTACTTTTTGTTGAAAATCGATGTGGGTTGATCGGTTTGAAACTTAAAAGTCCTTATTTGGAAGCTTTTATTTGATATTAAATTAAACTCATATTAAGGCGTAGGGGAAAGCAACATGAACGTGATTGAAGTTTTTAATGATAGCTATGAACGTTGTACTTCAGATCAGGAGTTTTTCGACTTGTTCTACAAAAATTTATGGTCGAAAAGTGCCAACTTTAGACAGAAGTTTGACGGTATAGACATGCACCAACAAGTGAGAATGCTTAGAGGGTCTATCGTATTTTTTATGATGGCAGATACCTCGACCGAAGCGCACAAAATGGTGGAAAAGTATGGGAAAAAGCATGCAAGTGCAGATATTGGTATAGAGCCGCAGGATTTTGATGTTTGGCTTGAGAGTTTGTTAGAAACGGTTCGGCAGTGTGATTCTGGGTACGATGCCGATGTTGAAACCGCTTGGCGAACATGCTTTAAAACGGGCTTAGAAGTAATGAAACAAGAATGTGATAAAGAAGATGGGCACATCCTTAAAGCGAGTACCAAATAAGGAAGTAACGTGAGTGGTCGTTACTTCCTAGGGGCAGAATCTTACTTATCTTGTGTCTCTTTATTCTTTTTCACCGCTTCGGCGATATCACTGACAGCTTCGACAAGATTGATCGGCATTGGAAAAATAATAGTGGATGTTTTGTCTGTAGTGATTTCAGTGAGTGTCTGCATGTAACGTAATTGCAATGCATTCGGTGCTTCGTTGAGCATTTGCGCTGCTTCTTTTAATTTATTTGAAGCCTCTAACTCACCAGTAGCGTGAATGATCTTCGCCCTACGGTTACGTTCTGCTTCTGCCTGACGGGCTAGGGCTCTGACCATGCTGTCATTTAAATCAACATGTTTGACTTCAACCGTAGCAATCTTGATTCCCCAGTCATCAGTCTGTTGATCGAGAATGGATTGTAAATCCTTATTGAGGCGTTCTCGCTCTGATAGCAATTCATCGAGTTCATGCTGACCCAATACCGAGCGCAGCGTGGTTTGTGCTAACTGGCTGGTAGCATCGCTGTAGCTTTCAATATTGTTAATCGCCATTTGAGGATCAACTACACGAAAATAAACGACCGCGTTGACGCGCACAGAAACGTTATCTTTGGTAATTAAATCTTGTGTCGGCACATCCAAAACGACAGTACGTAAATCAACCCTCACCATTTGCTGAATAAATGGGATAAGGATGATCAAACCAGGTCCTTTGACTTCTTGAAATCGACCAAGAAAGAACACAACCCCACGTTCGTATTCTCTCAAAACCTTGAACATTTGGGTCGCTAGTGCGAACAGCAGCACCACGATCACCGCAACGGTATAGAGCATCATAAAGCGCCTCCTATTTATTTTGGCGGTCATCAGGCATCACAGTTAAGGTCAGCCCTTTAACATTAACAATGGTGACGTGATCACCTTGTTTGAATTGTTGATGGTCTTTGGCTTTAGCTCGCCATAACGCACCGTTGAGTTGAACGCGTCCTTCGCCATCGATAAAGTCATCGCTTACCACGGCGACCTTCCCAGGGTAAGTCTCTAAACCCGTCGTTACACGCCGGCGACGAATTTTGAGCAGCAGGCCGACGGTCAGCACGATTAGAGCCACGGAAAATATGGCAATACCAAAAATCAAAGGAAGGGCGATCTGGAATCCTGGTAACTCACTGTCCATGAGAAATATCGAACCGAGTACAAAGGCGACAACGCCGCCTAAGCCCAAAATACCAAAGCTCGGGCTGAATGCTTCCGCTATCATTAGTGCAATACCGAGTAACAGCAGACCAAGACCTGCGTAGTTGACGGGCATCATTTGTAGTGCGTACATGGCAAGAAGCAGACAAATCCCACCTAGCACACCGGGTAAGCCAATTCCTGGGTTGTAAAATTCAAGAAGTAAACCGTAGATGCCGATGAGCATTAGAATGTAGGCAACGTTTGGATTGGTTATAACGGCTAGCATTTCTGCTCGCCAGTCGGGTGTTCTTTCAATCCATACGGGATTTTCCAGTGACAATGTCACATCACGATTGTTAACTTTAACAGTTTGTCCATCAATGGCTTTGACTAAATCCTCTGGTGAGTTGGCTATATAATCAATAACGTTTAATTCCAATGCCTCTGTGGCGTCCAAACTCGCTGCTTCGCTCACTGCTTTCTCTGCCCACTCTGCATTTCGGCCATGAAGCTTTGCTAAGCCTTTAATATAGGCTCTAGCATCATTAATCACCTTTTTCTCCATTGCGGTTTTCGCGGGAACTTTCTCTGAACCTTCGTTGGTTCCTTCTGGCGTTTCTTCCGCGTTTTGATCTTTGCCATCATCCGATGAAGGAGGTTGAGGCGTACCACCTAACGCGACGGGCGTTGCAGCTCCGAGGTTTGTCGCTTCAGCCATGGCGGCTACGTGACTAGCGAGCAAGATGTATGTTCCTGCACTGGCAGCTCTAGAACCAGATGGGCCGACCCAAGTTGCAATGGGAGTCGAGGAGGTGGTAATCGCGTGAATAATATCTCGCATTGCGCTATCTAAGCCGCCTGGTGTGTCCATCTCTAAGATCACTAAACTGACACCGTTTAGTTGAGCTTCTTCTATTTCACGAGATAAATAGTCGCTAGTAGCAGGCCCTATAGCGCCTTTGACAGGAACAATCCAAACGGTATTCGCCAGTGCTTGACTGGCAATCAAGAGTAAAGGTAAGAACCATATCCATAGTCGTTTCATGCAGTCCTCCTTGTGTGGTCACAGGGACTTTTTGAAATCCTAATTCAAGTATATCCAAATAACTTAGAGATGCTTGAGTATAGGTTCTAATGAATAAGTTGCCGAGGCTAATTAGGAGACTACATTTTTATATATAAACGCTGTGTGAGATAGTAAACTAAAGCAAATTATTGGTAATTGTGATGTTTATGTTTATTGTTCAGCGTTTGATTAAGTTGGCCGTTATCTGTGCCGTATTCTTTACTATTTTCGATCTGATCTCGTATGGAGAGGTGACTTGGTTTCAACGGTTTTTGGCTTTTCTACACTAAACTCAGATTTCAATACGTTAGCTACTCATAAGGCGATAGGTTTCTTCCTATTCGCCTTATTACTCCCTCTTCAACCAAAGCCTTAAACAAAGCAATACTTAACTCGTTTTTTCAACTTCCTGTCGGTGGAAAAAACGCCAAAATGCAACTAAATTCATATCAATGATAAGTTTAAGGTATGTAGTTGATGAGGCAATTCAGCGCAATCGCACTAGCTGTTGTAACACTCATTTTGAGCCAAACAACAACCGCAAGAAACGCGAAGATGTTAGGTGATATCTCCCTAGTTCAGCCCATACAGGGTGATCCTAATGTGGATATTAAGCTAGCGAGAATTGGCTGGCATCTCTTCCGCGATCCTCAATTATCGTCAAATGGTAATGTCAGCTGCGCGACATGCCACAATCTGCAAACCAATGGCGCTGAAAATACACCTGTCTCTACGGGGGTGAAAGGTGATGGAATTAGAAATTCTATAACAGTGTTTAATGCAGCGTTAAATTATCGTTTTTTATGGGATGGTACGGAAAACACCTTGATGGCTCAGATTGATGGTCCAATCCATAATCCAATGGAAATGGATTCAAACTGGCAAACAATAGAGCAATATGTAAAAGAGAGTGAACATTATCAAGCTCTATTTAATCGTGACGGTGAATTGCCGATTAACGTTCATAATATCAAGTCCGCTATTGTGGAGTTTGTTGAAGGGCTGCAGACGCCTGGCGCACCATTCGATGCTTACTTATTGGGTTACACGCATGTACTGAGTGAACAGCAAATCAGAGGTTGGAAAACATTTCAGACTTCAGGTTGTGTGCAGTGTCATCAGGGCAAAAATATCGGCGGAGCGATGATCCAAAGGTTCGCCTATTTCAAGGATAAGCCAGTAGTAGAGGACTCGGGCAGGCAACTCGTTACGATAGAAGATGAAGAGCGATTCTATTTTAGAGTAGCCAGTTTACGCAATGTCGCGCTAACGAGTCCTTATTTTCATAATGGGCAAGTCGATAAGTTATCCGACGCGATACAAATCATGGCTAAAACCCAGCTCGGTATAACGATGAACGATGAGAATGTCGCGGACATTGAAGCATTCTTGCAGTCGTTGACAGCACCTAGACCCATAATTTTAGAGGTGTTGGAAAATGAATAAATTCAAACTGATCAACTTTTGCTTTTTTATTGGGATACTGACGTGCTGCACACTGGCGTATATGTCGTATATGAATTCAAAAAACGCTCAAGAATTTCATGCTGGGCTAATGAATATCGGACATGAGTTGATTGAAGAGCGTGATGTTATCGTGAACCGATATGCCGTTGAAGATAGGAAAAACTATGAGTTAACAACATCTTTAGTAGAGATAGAAATCGCAGTACAGGCACTGTTGGAATCATCAAAGGCATCAGTTTGGTTTCCCGTGACACCCAATCGTATAAAAGTTAGGGATACGCTTGAACAGTTTAAGGAGCGAGTGCTTCAAACAACGTTGAAGCTTGATATGTTAATTGGTGTTCAGGTAGAAAATCGGTATGCATTACTCATGTTGTTCAATTTATATCAGCAAGATGTTTCTACCGAGAGCGGTCAATCTTTGGGTGGCAGTCGTTATTTTGAATTTCTCAACCAGTTGCTTCTAACACAAACTGAAGTTGAGAGTGAAAAGGAAGCGAACTTCCTTAAACGGCTTCAAACGAGTGATAAAAGAATTGAATTGCTGACGAATGAACTGCTTGATCACACTTATATTGAGTTTGTCGAAAGCTCAGAGCATCGGTTACTCAATATTGCTCAAAGTGAGGCGCGTTTTACGTGGTTGTTTGTATTTATCGCGGTGATGTTTCTAGTTAGCGCGTTTGTTTATCAGTCACATCACCGAATGCATAGCTTAAAACAGTTGAATCTTGAAATTGAAGAGGCGAGAAACAAAGCCGAGCGAGCGGCAAAAGCGAAATCAAATTTTCTTGCTGCAATGAGTCACGAACTAAGAACGCCGATGAATGGTGTACTAGGGCTTTCTCAAATGATTGCAGAAGAGACCAAAGAGCCGACGACGAAAGAGCACATTAGGGTTATTCTTGATTCTGGCCAGCATCTGATGACGATCCTCAACGATATTTTGGATTTTTCTAAAGTTGAAGAAAACAAACTGGAATTTGAGCAAGCTAAGTTTAAGCTCGATCAAGTGCTTTCTCCGGTGTGTAGCGCAATAAAACCACTTGTTGATGAAAAAAATATCGAGTTAATCTTGGAAAACGAGGTTTCTGAATATACTGAATTTACTGGAGATTGTGCGCGTTTACGACAGATCTTGTTTAATCTCGCCGGTAACGCGGTGAAGTTTACCAATGAAGGACATGTGCTGGTTAGAACTGAGTTAGATGAATCGAATCAGTTGTTGGTCATGCGCGTGAGCGACACCGGTATTGGTATTGCGCCAGACAAGCACGAGCATATTTTTAACTCGTTTGAGCAAGCAGACTCATCAACGACTCGAAGGTTCGGCGGAACAGGGCTTGGGTTAGCCATCGTCAAAAAACTAACCGATTTGATGGGTGGCCATATTACTCTGAAGAGTATAGAAGGCGTTGGAAGTCAATTTATCGTTGAGTTGCCGATTCCTTGGGTAGAATCTGCTCCGAAAAAGCAGCAAGAAGCACCGAAACCTCGCGCAAAATCACACCATTTAAAGATACTACTTGCTGATGATAACCGTGTGAATGCCATTGTGGCAAAAGGGTTTTGCGAAAAGCTTGGGCATGAAGTGGAAGTTGCAGAAAATGGATTAATCGCGGTTAAAAAGGCGAAAGAGAACGAGTACGACCTGATCTTGATGGACAACCATATGCCCGAGATGAATGGCGTTGAGGCGACACGCGTTATCCGACAAGAGTTAGGTATCAAGACATTACTCTTTGCGTACACGGCAGACGTATTTCGTGAAGCTCACGATAGCTTTATCGAAGCAGGAGCAGACCATGTGCTTACGAAACCGCTACAGCATGAGAGCTTTTCAGACGCTCTCAAACAGTTTGCCGCCAGACTCGAACCGAAACAGAATCCGCCACTAACGAGTGACAGCAATGTGCTTCAATTGCAACGTAAGCCAATCGAGAACTTAAGGTTAACAGAGGAAGAACTCTCCCGTTCAGGCATGTTTACTTCTTTACGAGATGAGCCAGAAGCGCTCGACGAGTTGCTAAAAAGCATTATTGTCGATTTTGAGACTTCTGTTGATGAACTTATTGAATACTTTATGGCTGAAGACTTTGCTTCATTAGAGCTGACGTTGCACAAAACGAAAGGGATGGCACTGAACCTAAGTTTACCTATTTTGGCGAGCCAAACGGAGGCCCTGGAAACTCAACTTAAAGCCAACCAAAGTCCCGAGATTGAGCAGTTGCAGATGCTGATCAATCGGTTACAGGTCAACATCCATCAGTCTCATAGACTTTTGGATGATATCCAGAAGAACAATGCCGATCCTCAACAGATTTTATAGTCCCTGTGAGTGCGATGCTTTCCTTAACTCATTTTGTTGTGGTTTACTGTGGCAAGGACGGATAGTGTTGATTCGTCGTCGGAAAATCAGGGAGTTAGAATGAGTAAGCATTCCGCTTTAATCAAATGGCATCGTAAAGCTGGCGAAGAGTTTAGTGATAATAAGTATAGTAGGGCACACATTTGGCAATTTGATGGAGGGTTGCAAGTCCCAGCATCTCCATCTCCCCACGTAGTACCATTACCACTATCCGTAGAAGAAAATGTTGATCCAGAAGAAGCGTTTGTCGCGGCACTTTCTAGTTGTCATATGCTCGTTTTCTTGTCTATTGCAGCAAAGCGGCGTTACGTTGTGGACAGTTACTTAGATGAAGCGGTAGGGGAGCTTGAAAAAGGCGAAAACGGAAAAGAGTGGGTATCAAAGGTAACGTTAAACCCTAAGATAACATTCTCAGGTGAAAAACAACCGACACCATCTCAATTAGAAAAACTGCACCACATGGCCCATGAGAATTGCTTTATCGCCAACTCCGTTAAAACAGAAGTGACAACGCTTATTGCGAATTAAGTGGAGCTCTTTATCAAAAAGCGCGGCCTATTGCGGAGTTATATTAAGCCAGCAGTCATCCTGCTGGCTCGTTCATCTAGACGACACCTTGCTCAATCATTGCATCAGCGACTTTTCTAAAGCCTGCAATGTTGGCGCCTAAAACTAAATTTCCAGGTTGGCCAAACTCTTTACTGGTTTCGTTTGCATTGATGAAAATATTTTTCATGATGGTTTGCAACTGACTATCCACTTGTTCAAACGTCCAGTTTTGCATGCTGGCGTTTTGCGCCATTTCAAGTTGACTGGTTGCAACGCCGCCTGCATTGGCTGCTTTGGCAGGCCCATAAGCTATGTCCGAGTCCACGATAATATTGGCAGCATCACGGGTGGTTGGCATGTTCGCCCCTTCACTAATCAAAATACATCCGTTTTCGATAAGAGCCAGTGCGTCGTCTGACGTTAATTCATTTTGAGTCGCACAAGGGAAGGCAGCATCAGCCTGATATCGCCAAACAGCATGTCCTTCATTAGGATAGTCGCCCTCTGGTGTGTATTCTGCTTCAGGGTAAGTTTCTAAATATTCTTCTAAGCTTGCTCTTTTCACTTCTTTCAGTTGTTTTAGGAGCTTAAGATCAATACCGTGCTCATGATAGATCGTACCTCGAGAGTCGCTGCATGTAACCGGCGTTGCTCCCATATGGTACAGTTTTTCAATGGCGTAGATAGCCACGTTGCCAGCACCAGAAACGAGGCAAGTTTTCCCTTTCAATGAATCGTTGCGGTCGTTGAGCATGCATTCTGCAAAATAGACGGCGCCATATCCTGTCGCTTCTTTTCTGGCGAGTGATCCACCCCAAAGAAGACTCTTGCCTGTAAGCACACCTTCGTAGCGCCCCGTCAATCGTTTGTATTGACCAAACATATAGCCAATTTCGCGCGCCCCGACGCCGATATCGCCTGCGGGAACATCGGTGGCAGGACCGATATGACGGTACAACTCGTTCATAAATGATTGGCAAAATCGCATGATCTCGCCGTCGGATTTTCCTTTAGGATCGAAGTTTGAACCGCCTTTGCCGCCACCGATAGGAAGGCCAGTCAGTGCGTTTTTAAAGATTTGCTCAAAGCCGAGAAATTTTATGATGCTCGCATTGACTGAGTGATGGAATCTCAATCCTCCTTTGTACGGCCCCAAAGCAGAGTTGAATTCAACTCGATAACCTTTGTTTACTTGTACATTTCCAGCATCATCAACCCAAGGAACTCGAAACATGATTTGACGTTCTGGCTCGACGATCCTCTGGATAATCGCTTGTTCCTTATATTTATTATTGCCTTCTATTACCGGCGCGAGAGAAGTTAATACTTCTTCTACCGCTTGGTAAAATTCTTTTTGCGCAGGGCTACTGTGTTGCAACGCAACAATAGTATCGTGTGTGTATGACATAGGTTTCTTCCTTGATGTGAATAAGCAATCAGTTTATATGAATGTATTTCCATTAAATAGTGATTTTGACCAAGATTCAATGGTTGTAGTGGTATTTCCTGCGGATGAGAATGTGCAGCTTCTAACCCGGGCAGTGTTGGTTGAGATAGGTAGGGCGAGCTAAGTAAGCGGGTGGTTGAGTGATCAGTTTCACATATAACAAGCAGAAATCACTTTAGTCGATGTTGTTGTGCAGTTACGCAAATTGTTTATGTTAACGTCGTGTTAAAGTTTGTGTGTGTGATGACTTGTGAAAAGACAACTATATGGATGAGCTTAAGGTTCTGAACTCGTTTATTCAGCAGAATGGTCTACCAGCGTTTGGCCACCTTGATGGAATTCCAACATCGTTACAGCTAGATAAATTTACCTACCTTGATGAGATGGATAAGCCAGTGTCTAAGTGGCGCCGTTACCGCGATTATAAGCAGTTTCAGTTCGTCAATTTGGTCACACCTGATTACGTCATTGGAGTAGCGATTGCTGATATACGGTATTTAGCATCCGGCTTTTTCTACCTGTTTGATATTAAAAAGAATAAGTTGATTGAGCAACAATGGTTGAAACCTTTTAATATAGGTTATCAAACTCAGCCTTCCAGTTGGTGCAGTCTTGCCCATCTTGCTAATAAAAGAGTTCAGTTTTCTATTAAGGATGGTATTTGGCACGTCCACTTTGTGACAGAGTCAGTCAATGCGGATCTCTATTTACGTCCAGAAAATATGAGTTTGCCATTAATGTTGTGTACGCCAACAGGTTATGCGGGTTGGACATATACTCAGAAGCACAATGCGTTAGCAGTAGACGGTAACTTGTTCATATTAGGAAAAGAGCAAGATCTTTCAGAGGTGGCTGCTGGTTACGATTTTTCCGCTGGGTACATGCGGCGAGAAACAAGTTGGCGCTGGGCGAGTATCAATTGCTTTGAGGATGACAGGCGTCTGGGGTTGAATTTGGCAGCTGGCGTTAATGAAACTGGCTATTGCGAAAATGTATTGTGGATTAATGGTCAGCGTCACTTTTTGCAACCTGTGCAGTTTCAGTTTTCACGAAGTGATGAAGGGCAAAAGTGGCATATTACGTCTGAAGATAAACGAGTTAACTTACAGTTCACGCCTTTGAATCGACGCTCAGAGAAGAAAAATTTTTGGCTTCTCAAAAGTAACTTTCGTCAGTACATCGGTTATTTCTCTGGCTATCTTATCGATGGAAATGGCATCAAACATCAGTTAGAAGAAGTTATGGGTCTTACTGAAGATCACTATGCAAAATGGTAGAAACATAATGGATTGGACGCAGTTGATGGACCGCCCAGAATTACTTCTGATGATTCTGGCTCCAGTTTTCTTTTTCTGCATGCTTGCCGAATATTGGTTCGGACAAAGAAGGGGACGCTTGCCTGAAAGCGCGACGTATTACTTCCCTGAAGTAGCGTGTAATTTTGTTCTTGCGGGCTTACACCAAGCGACAGACATACTCACGGGTTTACTGATTGCTCAGTTGTATTTGTGGTGGTTTGATTGGCGTTTGTTTGATATCGAAATGAGCGTCTCAGCTTTTCTTTTACTTGTTGTCCTGCAAGATTTTTTCTATTACTGGTTTCATCGGGCTAGCCATCGTATTCGTTGGATGTGGGCCGCGCACGTTGTTCATCACAGTTCGGAAAGAATGAACTTCAGTACCGCCTTTCGTCAAAGTTTAATGTATCCGCTAGCGGGGATGTGGATTTTTTGGTTGCCCTTGGTGATTATTGGTTTTGAGCCAAAATGGGTTGTCTTCGTTGTGTTGTTTAATCTGGGCTTACAGTTTTTTGTTCACACCCAATCAATTCGTTCGCTCGGGCCACTAGAGTGGGTATTTAACACGCCGTCTCATCATCGCGTTCATCATGGTGTGAACCGTCAGTACATCGACAAAAATTATGCGGGTGTATTAATTATTTGGGATCGAATGTTCGGAACGTTTGAACCAGAGGTGGAAACGGTTCGGTATGGGGTTTCTAAACCTGTAAACAGCTTTAATCCCATCCGCGTGACGTTTGCAGAATGGAAAGACATGTTTTATGACGTAACTCGACCAAACTTATCATGGAAACAACGCTGCCGCCGTTTGTTCGCTCCGCCATCGGATTTTTATGAGTAAATTGAGATAAAGAGATTGGAGCGGGCAGCGGGAATCGAACCCGCATCATCAGCTTGGAAGGCTGAGGTAATAGCCATTATACGATGCCCGCGCATCGATAGGACTCAGTTAATATGCCACACTGGACGAAAAAGAAAAGTCTTTTCTCATCAAATGTTTGTCAGTTGCCTAAAAAAGTAGCGGACTGATGTTAAAGTGTTCATTGTCTCTGGTTTTTTGTGGCACTCGCGATTCCGCTACTAAGCCTAGGGGCTTCCAATTAGGTCGTAAACACCGAATTCTTAGGTGTTTAGATGTTGATGATATTCAAGATTTTCTGTGTAAAGGTTAATCTCGTTTATTGAACAGTCACGTTTCATGGTCAAGACTAGATATTGAAATGATTACTTTTTACTGTTGATGCGTATGTATAACACAGGGTAATTCTGCTGAAACAGTCAGCTTAACCAAAGGAGATTTAACATGATGAGAGGTTTGATATTAGGGCTGGTGGTGATGCTGGTATCTGCTTGTACTACCGTTACAACTGATGTAGATAAACAAGCCGACTTTTCAGCTTACAGAACGTTTGACTTCGGTGCTCAGGCGGAAGCTCCTACCAGTATTGATGGTCGACGTATTGAGCAAGGGCTTGCTGAACAGCTTGAGGGTAAGGGTTTAATTAAGGTAAATAGTGGCGGTGACCTTTACGTACATCATGATATCGTAGAAGAATCCGAGCTTGTTTCTTCAGGATCGTCGGTGAGCTTTGGCTATGGCTGGAATAGCTTTGGTGTGATCACTTCAAGCCCAGAAAGATATAAAGAACGTAAGTATGGGAAGTTGGTGGTTGAACTGGTTGATGCAAAGGCTAATCAAGTCGTTTGGAAAGGCGTTTCAAGTCGTAAACTGTCTGAGTCAATGAGCTCTGAGAAAAGAGAATCTCTCATCCAAGAAGAAATCGCGAAGATGTTTGAAAGCTACCCTTACGGTGAAAAATAATTAGTATTCTTAACGATTAAGAATACTAATTGCCAATAGTTACGCACAGGGTTAAAAGAACTTATTATTTTGGTTTTGGTTACCTTTGTGCGTACGACCCTGATTGCTTTACTCGGACTACTTTTCTGCTTGTTGGCTCCGAGCATGAGCCTGGCGCACTCACACCCAAATTTTCTTTCCTTTCATAACCAGAATATTGCTGTTGACGCTAAGTCGAAGCACTTTTCAGAACATCCTATCTCTCCAATACAACTAGACTACCCGAGTTTAAACAGCCGGAATGTATTGAGGGTTAGCCATGCTAAGGAAATGAGCTCGAACGACGATGTAGAACCCGAATGGTTTGAAATGCTTGATGTAGCATGGTGGGCGCATCGTTCGGCAATTTACTCGATGAAGCGGCTAAAACGCATCGGCAATGAGGCTTTAGGTTGTTGTATTGAAAGTATTTTTACTCACTTTAAATACAGAATCGGAGTGAGAAAAGAATCGAATTTCATATACCGCTTTATACATGCTCGCTAACACATTCCATGTTTTTGCAACTTTTGGTTAATTATGCTTAGGAGCGGTTTATGTTTGATTCGATCATTCAGGTCTTGAGTGCTTTTTGGCATCAAGATTTCACGGCGTTAATGGCGCCAGGCAGTGCAGGTTTGGTTTATTTTGTTGTTGCTGTGATTATCTTTTTGGAAAGTGGCTTTATTCCTGCTGCACCTTTCCCATGCGACAGTGTCGTCGTATTATCCGGTACGCTGGCGGCGGTTGGCGTCCTTGACCCAATTATGATCATGTTGGTGATAGCTGTTAGTGCGGGGTTGGGAAGTTGGGCGGCTTATTTACAAGGCAAGTGGCTAAATCGCTTACCTAAGGTCCAAGGCTGGGTGAGTGCGGTTCCTCAAAAGCGTTTGGAACAAGTCGACGTATTACTCAGTAAACATGGATTGATTGCGCTTTTTTGTGCGCGGTTTATTCCGGTTGTTCGTTCCCTATTGCCATTAATGATGGGGTTGCGAGTGAAACGTATTAGTAAATTCCATTACTTTGCGTGGCTGAGTGCGATTTTATGGACGCTGATATTATGCGGTTTTGGTTCATTACTTCCTTTGCTACCAGAAAATATGAGCAAAGCAATCACAATGCTATTAATGGCGGCACCAATAATTACTCTTGTGATTGGAGTGCTTAGTTTCTTGTTTGTTAAAGCACGTCGAGCGACCTGTAAACCCAAGGATGTGTCAGAGTTTTCCCAATAAGTTTACTTTGATTTGCACTTTTAAGCTTGTATGCAGATTAGACCTCTAATCGACAGGTTTTTGTCAGTAAAAAGAAAGGCGCATACATTGCGCCTTTCTTTTTGAGTGTCGTTAGGGTTTCGAATTTAATAGCCAATGCTATATAGGTATTCGCCAACTTCTTTGCACTGAGACTTGTAGATGTTCTCTACTTCAGACTCATTCTTATCTGCTGCTTTAAATTCAAGTTCGGCAGACGATAGCTGGTCAAAGCTGTAGTCTCTCTCAGACATTAAGTAGTGTCTGAACATCGCTCTGTGTTCCGGAACTGCAATACGTGCGTTAGAAACGTTGGCACACTCTAACAGAGTGTCGTTACTCATTTCTTCTGGCTTAGTTTCTGTGTTTGCTAAGGTTGAGCCCGCTGCAAATAGTAATGCTAGTGCGATGGTTGTAGCGATTCTTGTCATTATATGGACCTCAAATTGGTTCTAGTAACAATGAGCATATTGGCTCTTATCGTTACATTTTCGTGTTCTCTGTATGTCATAAAAAGTTAAACAACAGAGAAGGCGTTGCGACCATGAGTAAAGACGTACATTAAGTTCGCTTCCTTTCTTCCAGAGAGGCGATAAAGAGAGCGTTGACTCATGAGTCCGCCATAACTGTCTAGAGGTAAGCGAGATGCTTGTTTTGCCAACTCCAGTAGTGGTGGAGAAGAGAAAGCAATAAGTAAAAAATAATCAGGAGTAAAATCTGATGATAAAACGCCATCAGTAGCTGATGTTCGGCGACAGGAGACAAGCCCGAACAACTCGCGCTTTATATGTAGGTAGTAACTTTCTGAACCCCAAGAGCTCAGAGAAGCTGAGGCATGAAAATCAGTGTGTGCTAGCTCAAAATCGTCTTGTTGAGAGAGTTTAAGTAGGCGCTCGGAAGTGTAATGTTTGGTGTGGTGCCACTCATGCGCATATGAAGCTGTGATGAGCCCTGAGAGCAGGGACAAAGAAAGCATCAATAATATACGGTGTAGATAACGCAAGAAGTAACCCTAAACATATAAAGCCACAGTTACCCACCATGATTAAGGAATCTTAGTGGAACTATGATAACGATGAAAGCCAGTGTCTGATGAACTCAGCGTATACTAACGAGATGGAAGGGGGATGAACAGAGTTTTCTGATCGCACTTAGGTATATCAGCGAATAACACAATAGTTTTCGCTTTCGAGTAAGCGAAAATGGAAAGAGAGTCGTTGCACAAGGACGATTAAGCTAACAGGATTATTACTGGGGAAGAAATAGAATCTTCTTTTTTCTTCCCCATATGTGTCGCATCGGTATTACGCGCTTGCGTAAATAACACTGCCGCCTTTTATAGTGTCAATGATCTCGCGAGACAACTTCTCTGGTAAAGCAGGGCAACCCCAACTGCGTCCGAGGTATCCATTCTTCTTGATAAAGGAAGGGTTTGCGTAATCGGCACCGTGCACGACAATGTAACGCTCGCGAGCTTTGTCGTTTAATCCAGAGCTTAGCCCATCTAATCGAAGTGAATAGCCATTTGAGCCGTAGTAAGTGGTATCAGTCAAAAAAGTGCCCAATGATGTTTTTCGCGAGTTCACGACATTTGAAAACTGTGTCGCTATTTTCTTTCCGCTGTTCACGCCGTGAGAAACATACGTATTGTAGATTAGCTTCTTTTTATCTAAATCAACCACATAAAAACGCTTTTCAGTTGATGGTTTACTATAGTCGATGATCGTTAGTACCGACTTCTTTCTATCGGGTGTCTTCTGATAAGCGATGTAAGCGTCACTGAACAACTTAAAGTCTACTATGCCATCTAGCTTGGCTTGTTTAAACACATGTTCAACTTGCTTTGGTCGTAAATGATCCCTGGGTTCGTTATCTGATTGTTTTGCAAAAGCAAAAGGTGAGACAGACAACAGCGCACATGTAAATAATAAAATTAACTTTTTCATCTTGGCTAAATAAAACTCTATGGTGTTACAAATTTACCGATTGCTTCATGCATTCGTTAAAACAACATGCACATCAATATAATTCTATTCCCAATGTTTCTTATTGCACGCTTAGGTGCTTGATATTGGGTTGACGATAAGTTTTTGAGTTAAAAACTAACTAATTGAAACTTATATAAAATATGAAGTTTAACGATGGTTTCTATAAGCTTCGGCGTAAATAATATCTGATATATGTAATTAATAAAACTGTGTTTAAGGATATTTGTGAAGTTGCTAATTTATAAAAACGGCGTTTTATTTTTCGTACTTTAGAAACTCTTTTTATTTCAATGTGTTTTCTTTTTCTACGCTTTATCCAATACCTCAAAAGTTTGTGATTTAACTCGTAACAAATCGTAACGCCGAATCGTTATGTGTATAAGTGCATTTATAATGTATGAATAAACAACAGGGTGGTAAGAAAAGGCAGTAAAACAGCGGTGAATCGGTTGTTTTTAATTCACGATTGACAAAGCCAAGTCTAAGTCGTACAAAAATTGAACTTGTGAATGTATCGTTTAAGTGAGAGTGATGAGCTCGACAAAAGTGAAGTGATGCGTGCTATTGTTTATTCTCTAATTTATTCGATTACATAAGGAAGGGTACATAGTAAAAATTTAAAAAATAATTCTATCGTGTGGATTAAAATATATAAATAATAAAACTTAGAAATTAAAAGATAAGAACGCCAGATCTGAATTCATTAAATTTTTGAACATGAAAGTAAACTCTATCTATTATGTTTGGTTTGGTTTGGTTTGGTTTGAAAGCGCTCAAATTGATTTAAGGACGGTTATGACAGCATTTAATAAAGTGTTTATTGTCACTCCCAATGTTAATGATTTTGCAATGTTGCGAGAGTCGCCATTGGAAATGTCTCTTCAAGTAACGGCAAGCAAACCTATCCAACTCTATGGAGAGTCTGTTAAAGCCAGTTGGAAAAGTATTGATATTGAATGGTTAGACGTTAAGGGTGAAAAGCCATTACCCAGGCCTGATATTGCAGCATGGGGATCTTTTACTCTTGCTGTATCCGCTTCTATTGCGGATAAGCTCAATGTGTTAAGCGAGAATGTCGAATTTTTACCATTAAATATACAAGGAAAGCCTTGGCGAGCATTAAACATTGTCACTCAAATTGATGCCATTGATACCTCTGCTACCGAGTATAATCTTCGTCATGGTAAGCTAAGTCGTGTTAGACCGTTTAAGAAACTCGTTTTGAATAGAGAAGCCGTTAATGAATCTGACTTGTTCAGAGTAAAAGGTGCTGGGCTCAGAACGTTTTGCACGGACAAAAAAGGTGGCTTGTACGATAGCGTCAAAGCGCTGAATTTGACCGGTTTGGATTTCAAGGAAGTGTTGGTTTAAAAACGAATAAATAGTGATTTACTCGACTAAAGTCATAGATATAGGTATGGGGGAACAAAAGCTGAGCATCTATCAATGAAGCTCATATATAACTAAATACAGCCGCCAAAGTTGTGACAGCTGTACGTCTCCCCTTAACTTATGTTCTTGAAACCCTAATTGAGCTGGCCATGGACGCATCAAATCGACTGTCGTCATTTGCCGATTGCCACCACAAGCTCAATTGTTCTTTAGTCATTGGTTTGCCAAATAAATAGCCTTGCATATAGTCGCAGCGGTATGCCGATAGCCATTCATGCATCATATTGTGTTCAATACCTTCTGCTGTAACCGTTTTATTCTGGGCATGGCATAGCTCAATAATAGGTTTGATCACATGGCCGTTGTTGGTCTTCATCAATGTAACGAGGAACTCTCGATCAAATTTGATTTTTTGAACCGGATACTGAACGAGCTGAGTTAACGATGTGTAACCAGAACCAAAGTCATCAATTGCAAGACGGTAGCCACGTTTTGATAGCTCATCAAGTAGAGCCGTGCCTTGTTGTTCTGCGGCAAAGGTTTCGGTTATTTCTATCTCAATACATTCTGGTTTAACACTGTGCAGTGTCGCTTGTTCATGGATGTAGTTTGCCATTTCTATCGAGTTTAGCTCTGCTGATGAAAGATTGACCGAAAGAACAATATCCTTACCGAAAATATTCCTTAATTGATGGTATTCCGCCGTTGCATTGGCGAAAACCCAGCGGTCAATTTTATCAAATAATCCGGCTTGCTCTGCAATTGGAATAAACTCCTTTGGAGGGATAGGGCCGATACCTTCGGCTTCCCAGCGCAACAAGACTTCTAACCCCTCAATTTCGTTGCTTCGATTGCTCATATAGGGTTGAAAAACAAGGTGAAATTCTTCCTCTACATTGCTTTTTCGGAGCGCACGTTCAAGTTGACTTCGTCTTTGAGACTCAATATTGAGAGCGGCTGAATAATAGGCGTATTGATTTTTCCCTGCCCGTTTTGCTTGATACATAGCCGCATCGGCACTGGAGAGTAACTTCGCGATGTCAGTACCGTCTTGAGGATATTGTGCAATACCTACGCTTGCCGTAACGGGAAATGAATTACTCCAAGATGAACTGAGATTACTAATCGGTTTTAGCAGCTCTGATGCAAGCAAATCAGGCAAGCGTTTTACCTCTTGATTTGAGCTCAGCAAAATTGCAAATTCGTCACCAGATAACCTGGCGGCAAAGCAGGGGCTGTTGTAATCGTGCGAGAACTTTTGACAGGCATTCTTGATGTGTGATGAGAACACTTTTAATAAGTTATCTCCCAATTCATGCCCGTATTTATCATTCACGTATTTAAAGTTATCAAGATCGACGTAAACAACCCACAGAAACTGCGAAGGGGAGATAAGTTCACGAGTGGCAAGCTCATGAAAACGATGGCGATTGGCGAGTTGCGTCAGGTGATCCGTTTCAGCTAGGCGTTTTGTCTTTTTATAGATGACATTAAGTTCCTCATACATATCAAAAAAGCGTGCAGAGAGGCGTCCTATTTCATCGTTTGTTTCTAGCTTTTCAATATTGTCACGTTGATTAGATTCAAGTTCGTTCAGCTGCTTATCAAGGCGAGAAACAGGGCGCAACACATAGCGGTACAACACCAAAATGATTAATGTGATGGTGAAAAACGCCGCTACGCCAAAGGAGAAAGCAAGTTCTAGCCACACTTTATCGACTTTATTCCACATTAAATATTCGGCAGGAGAAAGCACGGCATAAAAGTGCGGCAGCAGCTCAATGGTTTGAGCGAGAGGAATATCAAGATAAATGGGTTTGTCGGCGAAAGTAATCACGCTGTGCGTGTCAAACTCGATGTCATGCTTAATCTCGTTAAAGGCTTCAAGTGATACGGAAACTACCACAAAAAACACATTTTTCGAGTCAAAGCTCAAAGGGTGAGTCCCCGTTCTTTTGTCGACGACCTCATATTGAAGAAGAATGCTTTGTCCACTGGAGTTATAAATAAAGCCAGTGTGACTGAAAGCCTCTCTCTCATTGAAACTTCGTGATATGTACTCTAACACTTTTGGGTCGACCACGCCTGATGATTCGTAATATTTGTTTTCTGTGTAGTAGAGAAGGTTTTGTTTGCCGTCGAGGATCGCCATGCTTGCATCGCCTTTGTAACCATGGCTCAATACTTCAGCGGTCTCGTCTAATCGGTTAAACAAGACTCGTTCACGATAGGGGTTGTTATGATTTACCAAATAGTCTTGTAATACATCACTTTTACTGAGCGTATAGGCATAACTATTAAGAAAAATATTCGCTTGTCGAAACTGCCCGGCGAGCTTTTCCATTTGCAACTGAATATAGCTGTCTTCCCGCTTGATGAGCGTCACTTTTTGAATGCTATAAATAATATAGCTAGATACTAACGCGCTTAATAAGATCACTGGCGCGACAAGCAAAATGACTCTATTGCTTAACTTCATTATGGTTCTTAGTTTCCGTTTGTGTCCCTACAAACGTCGCGTACCAGGTAAGGTACTGAACGGATGATGTGTTTTGGCAAATTGTAACCAGATTGTAAGGTGAGCGTTCTCCAAAATCAGGCAGCTATCTAAGAATTGTGATGACGTGAAAGGTTTCGAGCTTATTAACTAGAGGTTTTCTCAGTAGTAGGACGTCTCTTTTCCTTCCTCCCTGTATAAAACCTAACCGTAATGACAGGGAAATACCGTCATCGAAACGTTTCGATGGTAAAGTGTGACTCAAGTGCACTTTTCCTATTCAATGACAATTGAATTACAGATCATTCTCACACCTTATCGATCTCACACTGGTCAAATTGCGATGACGAATTATTATTTCATCGAAACGTTTCGATGAGTTTTCTGTTAATAACGAAAACACTTTAAAACAGGCGCTCATGGTTGTATGAACGTGTAACCGAAAGGTCGATGAGATGAAAAAAAGTACCCTAATTAACTCAGATATTTCTTACTTGGTGGCGACGCTAGGCCACACCGACGAGATCACGATATGTGATGCTGGTCTACCAATCCCAGAGCATGTTCAGCGAATCGATTTGGCGCTAACGCATGGGGTACCAAGTTTTCTTGATACTGTTCGCGTAATTCTATCTGAGTCCCAAATCGAAGGGGTCATCATTGCGGAAGAGTTCTCTGATGCAAGCCCAGTTTTGCATGAAGCGTTGCTCAACGAACTGAGCAAAGAGAGTGAAGAAACGGGCAAATCTATTGAGGTGAGCTACGTGTCACATGAAGCGTTTAAAGCACGCACGGCCCAAAGTCGCGCTATCGTAAGAACGGGCGAATGCTCGCCATATGCGAACGTTATTTTCCAAGCGGGCGTGGTTTTTTAAGCCAGAGATATTGAGGACAGATTATGACTCAAGCCATTCTACAACTAAGCGAAATTGAGAAGGCGTTTCCGGGCGTAAAAGCACTCGACAAAGCAAGCCTGAATGTTTATCCAGGCCGTGTTATGGCGCTGATGGGTGAAAATGGAGCAGGCAAGTCAACGTTAATGAAGGTGTTGACAGGCATTTACCACATGGATGCGGGGAGCATTCAATATCAAGGTCAGCCGGCGGCCTTTAAAGGGCCACGCGATTCACAGGAAGCTGGTATTAGCATTATTCACCAAGAGCTGAACCTGATTCCTGAACTGACGATTGCCGAAAATATTTACTTGGGACGAGAGTTCACTGGCTCCTTAGGGCGTATCCAGTGGGGCAAAATGTATGACGAAGCTGACAAGCTTTTAAAACGTCTGAATGTAAAGCACTCATCAAAAACATTGCTTGGCGATTTAAGCCTTGGTGAACAACAAATGGTGGAAATTGCAAAGGCACTTTCGTTTGAGTCGAAAGTCATCATTATGGATGAGCCAACGGACGCATTGACCGATACCGAAACGGAATCACTATTTAAAGTGATTAATGAGCTTCGCGAGCAAGGATGCGGCATCGTATACATCTCGCATCGTCTTAAAGAAATCTTTGAAATCTGTGACGACATTACCGTGCTTCGTGATGGTAAGTTTATCGGTGAGTGCAAGGTGTCCGACACTGATGAAGATGGCCTAATTGAAATGATGGTTGGCCGAAAATTAGAAGAGCAATATCCACGTATTGATGTCCAACATGGCGAAACTTGTCTTGAAGTCATTGGTTTGACTGGGTCTGGCGTTCAGGATGTGAGCTTTACTCTCAAGCGTGGTGAGATTCTTGGAATTTCTGGCTTGATGGGCGCAGGCCGCACTGAACTCATGAAAGTCATTTACGGCGCATTACCTAGTGAGCATGGTGTTATCAATCTTGATAACAAAACTATTAACCCGGTTAGCCCGCAAGATGGTTTGGCAAATGGTATCGCTTACATCTCTGAAGATCGCAAAGGCGATGGTTTGGTTTTAGGTCTTTCGGTTAAGGAGAACATGTCACTTTGTTCGCTAAACCAGCTGACCAAAGGCTTCCAGATTCAACACAGCGACGAAGTGATTGCTGTGGAAGATTTTATTAAGTTATTCAACATTAAAACCCCAACGCGAGATCAAATCATCGGCAACTTATCTGGTGGTAACCAGCAAAAAGTTGCGATAGCGAAAGGGTTAATGACGAAGCCTAAAGTTCTGATTCTGGATGAGCCAACACGTGGTGTTGATGTCGGAGCAAAAAAAGAGATTTATCAGCTCATCAACAAGTTTAAGGCCGAAGGCATGAGCATCATCTTGGTTTCTTCCGAGATGCCTGAAGTGCTCGGCATGAGCGACCGTATTTTAGTGATGCATGAAGGTCGTATCACTGGCGAATTTGATGCGAAAGACGCCGATCAAGAAAAATTACTCGCCTGTGCCGTAGGCAAAGAGATCAATGAGGAAGCAGCATGAGTACGAATACCATGAGCAAACCAACCGAAACGAGCAACAAGAAGTTGTTCACAAAAGAGTGGCTGATTGAACAAAAATCACTGATAGCTCTGATCTTTCTGATCGTTGTTGTGTCATTTTTGAACCCGAACTTCTTTACGGTCGACAACATTCTCAACATTCTTCGTCAAACCTCCGTGAATGCCATTATCGCAGTGGGTATGACATTAGTTATTTTAACCGCAGGTATCGACTTAAGTGTTGGTTCGGTATTGGCGTTGTGTGGTGCCTTTGCGGCAAGCATGATCGCGCTTGAGGTTCCGGTGCTGGTGGCGGTTCCCACTGCTTTAGTCGCAGGTGCAGCGTTAGGTGCGATCAGCGGTATCATTATTGCGAAGGGTAAGGTGCAGGCATTTATCGCTACGCTGGTTACCATGACGTTACTACGTGGTGTGACCATGGTGTACACCGAAGGTCGTCCAATCTCGACAGGCTTTACTGACACCGCAGATGCGTTTGCATGGTTTGGTACTGGCTACGCGCTAGGCATTCCGGTTCCTGTTTGGTTAATGGTGGTTGTGTTCGCAGCGGCTTGGTATTTACTTAACCACACGCGCTTTGGTCGCTATGTTTACGCACTAGGCGGCAACGAGTCTGCGACTCGCCTATCAGGTATCAATGTAGACCGAGTGAAGATTGGTGTCTACGCCATCTGCGGTATGCTAGCAGCGCTTGCAGGTATTATCGTAACGTCTCGTCTTTCTTCGGCGCAGCCAACAGCAGGTATGGGCTACGAGCTAGACGCTATCGCAGCGGTTGTTCTTGGCGGTACCAGCTTGATGGGCGGTAAAGGCCGTATCATGGGTACCTTGATTGGTGCGCTGATCATCGGTTTCTTGAACAATGCACTTAACCTACTTGATGTTTCTTCCTACTACCAAATGATTGCAAAAGCAGTGGTTATCTTGCTTGCGGTATTGGTAGACAACAAAAACAAGTAATTCATAACAATCTGTATATATAAAACAGTGAATACAAACCGAGTCAGGGGACGTGTACTGGCTCACCCTACACAAAGGACTAGAACGATGAAAAAACTTGCAACTCTTATCTCTGCTGCACTTCTTTCTTCAACCGTATCGGTAGCGGCGCAAGCTCAAGATACCATGGCGATTGTGGTTTCGACGCTAAACAACCCGTTCTTCGTAACGATGAAAGACGGTGCGGAAGCAAAAGCGAAAGAATTGGGGTACGACTTAATTGTACTGGACTCGCAAAATGACCCGAGTAAAGAACTGTCGAACATCGAGGATTTAAGTATTCGCGGCGTAAAAGCAATTCTTATCAACCCAACGGATTCTGATGCAGTGTCTAATGCAATTCGTATGGCGAACCGTTCTAAGATCCCTGTGTTGACATTAGACCGTGGTGCAAGCCGTGGTGAAGTCGTGAGTCACATCGCGTCGGACAACGTAATTGGTGGTGAAATGGCAGGCCACTACATCATGGAAAAAGTAGGCGAAAAAGCAAAAGTCATTCAACTTGAAGGTATTGCGGGCACATCGGCAGCGCGTGAGCGCGGTGAAGGCTTTATGAATGCCGTGAAGGGCAGCGATATGGATCTTCTTGCTAGCCAACCAGCTGACTTTGACCGCACAAAAGGTCTAAACGTAATGGAAAACCTGCTAGCGGCTAACCCGGATGTACAAGCGGTATTTGCACAGAATGATGAAATGGCGCTAGGTGCACTTCGCGCAGTTCAAGCTTCTGGCAAAGATGTCGTTATTGTTGGTTTTGATGGTACGGAAGACGGCATTGCAGCAGTTAACCGTGGCAAACTAGCGGCAACTATTGCTCAGCAACCAGACCTTATCGGTGCTTTAGGTGTTGAAACGGCTGACAAAGTTTTGAAAGGTGAAGAAGTAGAAGAGTACATCCCAGTACCACTAAAAGTAGTCACTAAGTAAGTTTCAAGTTCCAATAAATCATCCTAATTTTTGCTCTCTCCTCCGTTTATATCTGTCGTTTAGGAGGTGAGGGCAAATTTACCCAAAATACTGCAAAGTGTGGGGTATAGATGCCTTTGGCTTTTTATCGAGACTCCTTCGTCAGGAAGAGAAGTTAAAGTCATCTAATGTATTTTCCTAAACAGTTTTTAAAAAGGGTTCATTCAGAACCGAGGATAACCGTATGAATAAGTTAGTGGTGTTAGGTAGTGTAAACGCTGACCATGTTCTTCAAGTGCCTTCTTTCCCTCGCCCAGGCGAGACGCTGCATGGTCGCAACTATCAAGTTATCCCAGGTGGCAAAGGTGCCAACCAAGCCGTCGCGGCGGCGCGATTAAATGCAGACATAGGTTTTATCGCTTGTGTGGGCGACGACTCATTTGGCATTAACATTCGCGAAAACTTCAAAATGGACGGCATCGATATCACTGGTGTGAAGATGCAGCCAAATTGCCCGACAGGTATCGCGATGATTCAAGTGTCGGACAGTGGTGAGAACAGCATTTGCATTTCAGCTGAAGCAAACGCCAAACTGACAGCAGAAGCGATTGAGCCAGATTTAGAGCGTATTCGCCAAGCAGATTACTTGCTAATGCAATTGGAAACGCCGATGTGCGGCATTGAGAAAGCTGCGCGTGTAGCGAAAGATGCCAAAACCAATGTCATTCTGAACCCAGCGCCAGCTCGCGAACTGTCAGATGAATTACTGTCTTGCATTGACGTGATTACACCAAATGAAACGGAAGCTGAAGTTCTGACAGGTATTACTGTAACAGACAACGAAAGCGCGCAAGAAGCGGCGAATGTGCTACATGGTAAAGGTATAGAAATCGTCATGATCACACTCGGTGCAAAAGGCGTTTGGTTAAGCCAAAACGGTCGAGGCGAAATCATCTCGGGTTTCCGCGTTGAAGCGACGGATACTACCGCAGCGGGCGATACATTTAATGGGGCATTCGTCACTGGTCTCCTAGAAGATTTACCTTTAGAATCAGCGATTAAGTTTGCACATGCGGCGGCTGCAATTTCTGTGACCCGCTTTGGCGCGCAAACGTCGATTCCAACCCGCGAAGAGGTGGACGCGTTTCTCGCTGAACAATAAGGCGCACAACGCCTCATTAAAATAGGAGTAGTAACATGGCGACGATGAAAGACATCGCAAAACTGGCAGGGGTTTCCACTTCAACAGTGAGCCATGTTATTAACAAGACGCGTTTTGTGAGCGAAGAGATCTCTGAACGCGTTAACAATGCCGCAAAAGAGCTTAACTACTACGCGCCCTCTGCGTTGGCGCGTAGCCTCAAAGTCAATCGTACCAAAACCATTGGTATGCTCGTGACAACCTCAACCAACCCATTCTTTGGCGAAGTCGTAAAAGGCGTAGAGCGCAGCTGCTACCAAAAAGGCTACAGCCTCATTTTATGTAACACCGAGGGTGATAACGAACGTATGCGTCAATCCATTAATACGCTATTGCAAAAGCGTGTCGATGGTTTGATCTTGATGTGCTCGTCGCTAGAAGGAGAGCGTATCGATGTATTTGAGCGTTACCCAGATATCCCAGTTGTGGTAATGGACTGGGGGCCGATGCTATTTACAAGCGATAAAATCCAAGACAACTCACTTCGTGGCGGTTACTTAGCGGCGAAATACTTAATTGATTGCGGCCATACCGAAATTGGGTGCATCACTGGCCCTTTGATTAAACACCAAGCGCAAATGCGATACGAAGGTTATAAGCGAGCAATGAACGAAGCTGGCTTGGAATTTAATGCCAATTGGATCATTGAGTCTGACTTCGAATGTGAGGGTGGGTATCAAGCGTTCAAAAAAATGGCTCAGCGTGGCGCATTACCCAGCTCGATTTTCGTCTCTAACGATATGATGGCGATGGGTGTGATTAACGCCGCAAATGAGCTCGGTATTAAAGTGCCGGACGACCTATCCATTATTGGTTACGATGACATCCATATCGCGAAATTTATGTCGCCATCGCTAACTACCATTCATCAGCCTAAGTACCGTTTGGGGCAGGCTGCCGTTGAGACTCTTGTCCGAAAGTTGGATGAAAAATCAACAGAGGCACAGGTCGTACAATTAGAGCCGACTCTAGTGGAACGAAAAAGCGTCAAGAGGTTAAAGTCAAACCTCACTGAATGACGTGTGATGTTGAGCTAAAAAATTAAAAAAGTCGTTTCTCTTTATACGATAAAGCCTTACTATCGTCGTTGATTATAAATAAAACTATTAATTGTTGTCTGGCGGATTAGTCAAATGTTATCAAAAGGTTACGCTAAGTTATCTGTAAAACACCCTTGGTTTCACCGAGTTAATGTTATTACAGTTGTATTGATTTTTTTTGTGAGCTGCTATCAGCTACTGGTTAATGAAGCATTTGAGTACGCAATTGGCTTTATTATTACACTTTTGGCGTCAGCTTTATTTGCATCAGCTTCTGCATTCAAAAAACGCTATCTAGGCTTGGACTCATAGGCACGTCTATTTCCAACACCGTTCAATAGCATCATTTATTGCTTTCAAGTAAACATTGAACTGAATTATGATCGAGTGCATCAAGAGGAGGACAAATGTCCTCCTTTTTGTTGGGGATCACGCTCTAATATAAGCGTATTCCAAACAAAATAATAAAGGACATGTTATGGACCTCTTTGCCTTACTCGATATTAATAATACTCTCGTTAACATTCCGATTGGCGACGGCTACGCAATGAGTTGGATCGAAGCTTTCGGTACCGTTTTTGGACTGCTTTGCATTTGGTTTGCCAGCCAAGAAAAAACCATCAACTACTTATTCGGTTTGCTGAATGTCACGCTTTTTGCCGTTATCTTTTTTCAAATTCAGTTATACGGATTATTGCTTCTTCAATTGTTTTTCTTCTGTGCGAACATTTACGGCTGGTATGCGTGGACTCGTCCAAACGCACAAGGTGAAACGCTGGAGGTTCGCTGGTTAAATAAACAGAAACTTATTACTACTGCCTCTATTAGCGTTGCATGTATCGCATTATTAACGATCTATATCGACCCATTTTTCTTTGCGCTAGCAAACATTGCTGTTGATAGCTTGAATCTCTTTGGTGCTGGCTTGGCTGAACCGGTGCTTGAACCTGACGCGTTTCCGTTCTGGGATGCGACCATGACAGTACTTTCTGTTGTTGCACAAATTCTGATGACACGTAAATACGTCGAAAACTGGATTCTATGGGTCGTGATTAATATTATCAGTGTGGGTATCTACGCGACGCAAGGTGTTTACGCAATGTCTGTTCAGTACGCGATTCTTATGTTCATCGCTGCCAATGGCACGCGTGAGTGGGCTCGTAGCGCTAAGCGCAATGGCTATAAAACCTTAGCGCACGCTGCTGCGTAAGGAACGAAAAATGGCCAAACAACCTCATATCGGAGTGGATGAAACACAAATCGCTCCCCTCGTTATTGTATGCGGCGAGCCAGATCGAGCGAATCGTATCGCGGCATTATTTGATGATGCAGAAATGGTGTCGGAAAACCGCGAGTACCGTGTGTTTACCGGCAACTACAAAGGCAAGCCTGTTTCAGTGTGTAGTACAGGTATAGGTGCGCCATCGATGATCATCGCAGTGGAAGAGCTAAAACAGTGCGGTGTGACTCATGTGGTACGTGTTGGATCGGCGGGGGCAATGCAATCAGGCATTCACCTTGGCGAGTTGATCATTGCCGAAGGCGCGGTAAGAGATGAGGGCGGCTCTAAAGCGTATGTCGATTCGTCTTATCCAGCCTACGCAAGCTTTTCACTGTTAAAGGAAGTTGAGCGTTACTTGTCGATGCAAAAAGTGCATTATCATTTTGGTGTGGTGCGTTCTCACGACAGTTTCTATACCGATGACGAAGATGCAATATGCCAACATTGGAACAAGAAAGGCATCTTAGGTGCCGATATGGAAACCTCTGCGCTGTTTACGGTCGGTCGACTACGAGGCCTTCATGTGGCTTCGATATTAAACAACGTGGTGCTGTATCAACAAGATGTGAAAGAAGGTGTTGGTCAGTACGTTGATGAAGCCAAAGTAATGATGCAAGGTGAGAAGAGTGCCGCGATTACGGCATTAGAAGCCTTGGTTGCTCAGCGTTAGCCAGTCTCTATCTCAGTAAGTCACATAAACAGAATAGATGTAAAGCGACAGCTCACTGTCGCTTTTTTATTTGGAGTTACGGGGTACAATCCACCTTAAATAGTTGTCCGTAACTTTTTCTGAGAGAGCAGAAAATGAAAATCAGCCCTTATCCGACTGGTCGCTTCAAAACATACCTTGAAGAAAAGAGTGCCACCTTTCGCGATTTGATTTATCAATGCCAAATAAATTCGCGTTACTTTGATACTGGGGAAGCAATTCTCCGCCAAGGTGAGCAACTTCAGTACTTGTATGTTGTGCCAGTAGGTCGAGTCTCGATGAACATATTGGCCGCAAATGGACGACGTTTTCAATTAGGGGAAGCTAACTGCGACTATCATATTTATGGTGAAATGGAGTTCTTCACTCAGACTCCTTGTCAATGGAATGTGATAGCAGATGAACATATGCAGGTTGATGTTATCTGTATCCAAAAACTAACCGAAGCACTGCAAAATCATCCCCAAATGATGGTGTTCTTCGCTTCAGCATTGGCTGAGGATTATCAAGACTCCATGGATATCTACACTAATCGTTTGTTGCATCCCATTACTTACAACATTGCCTATGATCTTCTCGTCCGTAATCAGACGGATAAGTTGCTTGGTGGTTTTGATAAAGTGAACCAAGAGGCTGAGCGGTTTGGTACCTCAGGCCGAGTCTATCGACGTGCAGTTAAGGACTTGATTGAAAAGGGATTGATTACAAAAACGGACAACGGTTTGGAGATTATTGATGAGCTGGCACTCAAAGCGTTTATTGAAGCGCATGAATGATACGCCCAGGTATTGGAACTGATGGGTTTTATAAGTCTTTGATATATCTAAGTCTTGAGTAAACGTAACTAATGTAAAGTACCTTAAATTTTGTTGAATGCATTAAAGAGTAGCGTTATATTGCGAACGCGTATGATAATAGATCTCATTAAGGCTTAACAAAATGAAAAAATTCGTTGGTGCGGCTATGCTGTCGTTATTTACTGTTTCTCCTTCTTTCGCTGCTAAAGTTGTGATTGACCACTACATGGGTCAAACAGAGCTAGAACAATCCCCAGAGCGTGTGGTTGTGATTGGCTTTGGCCCGCTAGATGCGTTGGACAACTTTGGTATCGATCCTGTTGCAGTATCTAACTCTTCTAATCTTCCTAGTTACCTTTCAAAATACAGCAAAGATAACTACACCTCTGCGGGTAGTTTGTTTGAACCTGATTTTGAAACCATCTACATGCAAAAACCGGATTTGATTTTGGTTGGTCCGCGAGCGTCTGCGAAATATGAAGAGCTGAGTGAAATTGCCCCTACAGTTGTTTTTGCGGCGAAAGAGAACCAAGGCTATTGGGAAGGCACGCAAGCGCAATGGCGCAATATTGGTAAGATCTTTAATATCGAAGAAAAAGTAGAGCAGAAAATTGAAGCGCTAGATGCTCAATTCAAAGCAATCCGTGACTACAACCAATCGAACAAAAATGATGCATTAACGATTTTGAGCATGGGTGACAACATCAGCGCGTTTGGTGCCCAGTCGCGATTTGGCGTCATTTATAACGACTTTGGCTTCTTGGAAACGGTTGAGCACGTGAAAACGGGCACTCACGGAGATGTCATTTCTTATGAGTTTATTCGTGAAGCTAACCCGAAAAATATTCTCGTGGTTGACCGAAATTCTCTGACAGGTACGCCGGATAACGATATTCGTAAATCCATGGATAACGACTTAGTCAAAGCTACTGCGGCATATAAAAATCATAAAATCACTTATTTAGATGTGGACGCGTGGTACTTGTCGATGTCTGGTGTGACAGCAACAGAAAAAATGGTCAGTGAGATAAAGCAAACCGTTGAACTGTAATCCAAGATAGCAGAGGTTAACTTTGAAGAAGTTATTGCTAACCCTTGTGGTTTTAAACACGGTTTCGTTATTTGTTGGGGTGGCAAACATGACGCCCCAACAACTCTTTTCAGGTGATGAGAAAGCATTAGAGCTTTTCTTTACCAGCCGTATACCACGTTTATTTGCCATACTGCTTGCTGGTGCTGGCTTGAGTATTGCGGGACTTGTCATGCAGCAAATCAGCCAGAACCGATTTGCTGCACCTTCTACAACCGGTACGATCGAATGTGCCATGTTGGGCTACGTACTGAGCGTGGTTTTCTTTGGTAATGATAATCACCTTTGGCTCGTATTCGGCATCTCGGTATTTGGGACGCTAGCGTTTGTTTTCTTTATTCAGCGCATTCAATTTAAGAGCGTGGTTTTTGTGCCTCTTGTCGGGATTATTTTCGGCAATGTCATCCAATCCATGACTACGTTTGTCGCTTACAAATATGATGCACTTCAAAGTCTGAATGCTTGGACAGTCGCAAACTTCGCCAACATCTTGCGTGGTGATTTTGAACTGCTGTACATCGCGGTACCAATGGTTATCCTCAGCTATCTTTTTGCCGCAAGGATCTCTGCCGTAGGTATCGGAAAAGATTTCGCGATTAACTTGGGTTTGAATTATCAGCAGGTTGTGACGATTGGCGTGCTATTGGTGTCCATCATGTCAGCAAGTGTCGTGATGATTGTTGGCCAGTTGCCATTCTTGGGGCTGATTGTACCGAATCTCGTGAGTCACTTTTATGGCGATAGCCTCAAAAAGAACATTCCGCTTACGGCCATGTATGGGGCCATTTTAGTGTTGTGTTGCGATTTGGTGAGTCGTTTAATTATTTTCCCTCATGAAATGCCAATCTCTATCGTGATCAGCATATTGGGTGGCGTGGTATTCATTGCTATGTTGTTGCGAGGTAAGCAACATGCGTGATTCAACGAAGATCCTGATGCTAGGTGGCATTGCGATTCTTTTCGCGTGTCTGTTTATTGGTATTGGGCTAACGGCTGACAACTACCAATATTTTTTGTCTCGTAGAGTTCCTAAAGTATTGGCGATAGTGCTAGCGGGTGTGGCCATTGCTCAGTCTTCACTTGTATTTCAAACCATTACGCACAACCGAATTTTAACGCCAAGTATCATGGGTTTTGATGCGCTGTATGTGTTAACCCAAATATTGATCGTGTTGATTTTTGGTGGGTTGAGTACCTTGGTGCTTAACTTGTACGTCAATTTCGCGATTGCAGTCATTGTAATGGTGTCGTTTTCGCTACTGCTGTTTGGGTTTTACTTTTCAAAAGGCAGCAAGAACCTGATTACGTTGCTATTGGTCGGCTTGATTTTTGGTCAGCTATTTTCCAATGCGGCGTCATTCTTTTCTTTGCTGATGGACCCAAACACATATGCATTTGTTCAGTCGAAACTGTACGCCAGTTTCAATAATGTCAAAGTGAACTTGGTTTACTTTAGTGCTCCGGCTTTGATGTTTGCATGTTGGTTGTTGTTTAGGATGCATCGCACTTTAGATGTGTTTTGGCTCGACCAAGACAATGCGAAAAGTTTGGGTGTTGATGTACCTAAAGTGACGAGAAATGTGTTTATTATCTCGGCGGTTTTGATTGCTATTTCTACGGCTTTGGTAGGGCCAATCATGTTCTTTGGTTTACTAGTGACCAACTTAAGCCGAGAAATGTTCCGAAGTTACCAACATAAAACGCTATTGGTCGGATGTTCGTTTCTATCCATAAGTTCACTACTTGCTGGGCAATGGATAATCGAAAACGTGTTCAGTTTTGAGACGACGTTGAGTGTCGTAATTAACTTTATCGGCGGTGCGTATTTCTTATACCTGCTGCTGAAAAACAAAGTTGTATAAATATGATAGTAATAGACAAATTAACGAAGGCTTTCGGTTCAAACAAAGTCGTAGACGAGGCCAATACTCAGTTTGAAAAGGGCAAGGTAACATCGATTATCGGTCCAAATGGCGCGGGAAAGAGCACGCTGTTATCTATGGCCTCGCGCTTAACGGAGCGAGATGGCGGTAGTGTTATCATTGATTGCAAGGAAATCGCGGAATGGGACACAAAAGAGCTAGCGAAAAAACTGGCAGTACTTCGCCAAGCTAACTCGATTACAATGCGGTTTACCGTAAAAGAGTTAGTCTCTTTTGGTCGTTTCCCATACTCTAAAGGAAATCTGACTAAAGAAGATCATGAGGTCATAGAACAAGCGATCGACTACTTAGATTTGCAAGATATTCAAGACAAATACTTGGATGAATTAAGTGGTGGTCAGCGACAGCTTGCATTTATTGCTATGGTGATTGCACAAGATACAGATTATGTCTTTCTTGATGAACCTCTTAATAACTTAGATATCAAACACTCTCTTCAGATCATGAAAGTTGTGCAGCAGTTAGCCCATGACATGAATAAAGCCATGGTGGTCGTGATTCATGATATTAATTTCGCGGCGTGTTACTCAGATGTCATATTGGCGCTTAAGAAAGGCAAGGTTGTGGCGAGTGGTGCGGTTGAAGAGGTTATTCAAGCGTCTACGCTAGAGGACATCTACGAAACGCCATTTAACATCATAGAATTGAACGGTAAGCGCATGTGTACTTATCATTAAGCGAGCTAGTTCGTTTTTAACGAGATCAATAGATAGGCGGGCTTACTTGGTGAGCTCGTCTATGATTGGGCATCGGCTCTCTGCATCTCCAGGACAAGAAGAAACCCAACCTTCAAGTTGCGTTTTGATCTCCATGAGGTGTGCAATTTTTTCTTCAACCTCTCTCAGTTTGTCCATGGTTCTTGCTTTTACTTCACTACTTTTGCGGTTGGGGTTATGAGCAAGTTGTACGAACTCTTTGCATTCTTGCAACGAAAAGCCTGCGCTTTTTGCGCGTGATACCAAGTTAAGCTCTTGAATATGATTATCTGAATATTCGCGATAGCCAGAGTCGCTACGCGCTGGTGGAGATATGATCCCTTTGTCTTCATATAATCGAATCGACTTAGATGAAAGCCCTGTGAGCTTCGCGACAGCACCAATATTCATGTTTAACCTCCATAACGTTTAAGGCGAGTATATACCGATGTTGTGGATAAGACACTCCTAAATAACAGTCAGTTACCTAGAGTCCCCTTACTCTTTAATCACTTCATGTGGTGGCACACCAAATGCCTTTTTGAAGGCATAAGTGAAGTTAGAAGGGTGGTGGTATCCGGCTTCATAGGCGGCTTCTGTTATCGTCACTAGGCCACGTTCCAAATGTTGCCTAGCAATCTCAAGACGTCGAAAACGAATGTAGCCGTTTATGGTCATATTAAGTGATTGTTTAAATCGGCGCTGCAGGTTTGAAACACTCATTGAGAATTGGCTCGCCAACTTTTCCAAGCGTAGTTCTTGATCAAGGTGAGTTTCAATATAGCTGACAATATCCTCAATCCGACCATCAATGTGTCGTTCAATACTGCTGTTTTTAGCACTGAAATTCTTAGGAATTTGCTTGGTGGCTTGATGTAATATTTGATAGATCAAGCTTTCGACCTCTAGCTTCTCTTGGAACTCTTGCGGTGTTTCTCTATTTGTTAACGTGTCAGCCAGCTCGCATAGCGTCTGGTTAAGCTCCAACTGTTGAAACGCCTGATGAGAGTTAAAAAAGGCTCGATGGCTACAATTTTGCTCAAGGCGGGCCTCTAGCCATTGGGGCTTAACCAATATGTTGATCTTATTAATGAGGTTATCTTTGAGCAGTGAACGACGAAAATTTGCAGGTTTGAGTAAGTTCACCACTACACCCTTAGGGCCGTCGCTCGCGTCTAAATCAAATTGCAAATCGTCGTAGCCAAACGAGAGTCTACCTTCTAAAAGAATAGTGACCAGCAGTGAGGCGTGTGCAGTAGAAACAATATTCGAATCAATAAGTTCTAGACAGCGCCCGCCATGAACAAAAATTTGATCATTGTACTGATATGATAGGAACTTACCTTCGGCCAGTTGAGTTTGACAAGGTTGGCCTTGCGTGACAATCCATTGTTTCTCTGTCGCCTCTAGTCTTTGGGTTAAAGCTATCTTGGCAATTTTAGTTCGTTTTGTTGTGACTTCCTGCATTTGACACTTCCTCATAACACTTGTGCGATTTCGCATAACCAAATCGCCTTTGTATTTATAAAACTCATGCTTATTATACCTGAGAATTATTATCATTAATATTTAGGAATGAAGTTATGGAAAGCCCTGCTTGTTCACCTATCAAGCTTTCAAGCCTTTGCCTTGCAGTGGGAATGGCGCTATCAACCCCTGTTTTAGCTCAAGATACTGAGTCACATTTTGAAGAGGTCGTTGTATGGGGAACGAAAGTTTCCAGCAACACTGAGTCGATGTTTGCGGACGACATGTCACTGAAGCAAGCGGATCATATGTCTGATTTACTGCGCGATATTCCCGGTGTGGATGTTGGTGGCACACACTCTGTGAATCAACGTATTACGATTCGTGGTTTGAGCGAAACCGATTTGGACATTCGTCTTGACGGTGCTTCTCAGCATGCGAGCATGTTCCATCATATTGGTAACTTGACGTTGAACCCTGACATTCTCAAATCTGCGGACATTCAGGTAGGTAATAACTCTGTGACTCAAAACGGGTTAGGCGGTTCGGTCTACTTTGAAACGAAAGACGCTCGTGACTTACTTCGTTACGATGAAAAGTTTGGTGCGCGTGTTTATGGCGGCTATGCATCCAACGACAACCAACAAGGTTCGTTGACACTGTACGGACTTTTGTCCGAAAACATTGATGCGATGGTCTATGGCCATTACGTTACGCGTGATGATTTTGAAGATGGTGATGGCAATAAAACCTATGGTGCTGCAGGTGATGTTTACAACATTCTGGCTAAGCTAGGGTATGAACTAAATGACATCCATCGTTTTGAGCTCTCTTATGACATGTACCGAGACAGTGGAGATTACAGTCCGCGTCCTGATATGTCGGGTAGTGCAAATAATAGCCTGTCGAGCAAGTTACTTATCCCTACGGATTATGACCGCGATACCGTTACCTTGAGTTACGAGTTGCGAGGCGAACAACACCAAGGAAACGTCACTCTTTATAATACCGAGACAGAAATTAAACGTGACGAAACGGTGATGGCCCCTCGTTGGCCCTCGAACCGTTTATCAAAGAACACCGCCAAAAACCAAAACTTTGGTTTGAATGGCAAATTCCAGTCAGATGTTATGTTAGGTGAGTTTGATAATCGAGTCACTTATGGCTTCGACTACATGGATAAAACGTCTTCGAGTTACTACGGTAGTCGTAAGTTTATGGACGAATCGGCGATTTCAACCGCACTGTTTGTAGAAGATCAGTTCTTCTTCTCTGATGCCTTCTTTATTACCGCAGGTATGCGCTTTGATGATTACAAACGCAAAGCTGAGACAGGAACCAGTAATTATGATGATGTGACTTGGGCTCTAGCTGCAGAGTGGGCGGTGACGCAAGATTGGACGTTGTTTGCGAGTGCACGTTCTCTATTTAAAGGTCCAGAGCTAATGGAAACCTTTATTGCTTACCAAGACGTTGCATTTTTAGAGGATGGGTTAAAGCCAGAAACGGGATTGAACACGCAGGGTGGTGTTCGTTTTGATAAAACCTTTGATAAGCATTTCTTTGGGGCGAATATTACGGTATTCCAAACGGAAATTGATGATTACATTGCAGACCAGTACCAAAACGCGACTCAAACTTACCTGATTTACAACTTAGGTGATGTTGAGATTAAAGGCTTTGAGGCAAGTGCTTCTTATGGTTACGACAAGTTTAACAGCAAACTTTCTTACTCTAAGTCGGACACCAAAAACAAGAATACTGGTGGTCCTGTTGCTGGGGGCAATGGGCGTAGCATTGATATGGGTGATAGCATTGCTCTAACTTTGGATTACCAGTCAGACGCTTTAGAAACGATCTTCGGGTGGAACTCAATGTTTGTTCTAGAGGAAGACAACGTCTTTGATGGTCAGCCAAAGAAAGCAAGTTATGATGTGCATAATCTATACGCTCAATGGGTGCCGTCTGATATTGATGGACTGTCGGTGACCTTTGGTATTGATAATGTATTTGACGAGTTGTACAGCTCTCATGCGTCTCGTTCGGGTACTGCACGTGGCTTCACGCTTGATGACTACGAGCCGGGTCGCAACTTCAAGCTCTCTGCAGCTTATCAATTCTAACAAGGTTCTTCATAGGACGTTTCAAAGTAACGAGTAAGTTCATGATTAAAGAAAGCACCCGAATAGATAGTGAACACGCTGACAAATACTTAGTGACGCTTTGTCGGCATTTTGGACGAAAGGTTCCCGCTACTTGGAATGAAAATAGCGGTTTGGTGACATTTCCGACGGGAAAAGCGGAGTTTAACCTTTGTGCATCTAGCCTAACTATAACCTGTGAGGCGGATTCAGAAGAGAAACTGAATACGGTTAAGGCGATCATTTCATCGCATGTGGACATGTTTTCTCGTCGAGAAACATTAGCACTTAGCTGGGTTCGTTAGCGCTCGTTTAAGGATGCTGTGATAGAAAGGGAATGTTAAAAGCAAAAGCCCGCAATCTTATGATTTGCGGGCTTTTATTGTTTGAATGCTATTGCGCTTTCTCAGGCTCTAGGCTTTTTTTTTCCTGCTGCATTTTTGCTAGGAAGTAGATGTTAACGCAAGCTATAAAACCGTTAGTTAGTACTACAGGCCAAGAATCAATCATTAGTCCGTAAGCAGTAAATAGCGCACAACCAATAAAGTTAAGGATACGAAGCTTAACAATATCTTTCATAGTTAGCGAAATAGCGACCATGATTGAAGCTGCATAACCTAAAATCTCAACCATATTCATGTCCATTTTTTGACCCTCTTAAAATCTGCCGAATTTTGTCGGTACCAATTCTTCTCATCTTGAGATTAATGAGGAAGCTCCATGCCTCGAATGGTCTTTTTTTGTTGTATGGACGCACTATATCAATGGAAAAACCGTGATAAAAGCCTCAAATCAAGGTTAAGAGAAGGTTAGCGATTACGCAAACGTTTAGGACTGGAATTACTGATAATTTTACTTATTGTGTTGATTGATAATAACGATGACATTAATAGCTCAAACACCATTGAAAGTAAGGGAATATTTACATATGATTGAAAATGATAATTATTTTCAAGTGCTGTGTTTATGTATTTTATTATTAGCTTGGTCGTGTTTTTTTTGCTGTATATCAGAACAAAACCGAACTCGTGGTGTGCGGGGATTCATATCGTAAGCCACTTTTGTATCGTTGCATTTTGTCCTGCAATTTATGTTGTTCAATATTTAATCGTTACGTTTTTTTCGTCACCGATATTGATTAAGATGTCATCACGCTCCGGTGTATACAACATTCTCATTGCTTTTCTTCCATTATTGATCGCAACCGGCAGTCTGGCGTTTAGCTGAATGATTTCATCTATCTTCTTTTCTTAAAACAACTACACTTAATCAGAATAAGGTATCAATTTCATATAATTATTCGATATCTACGCGTCAGCACATGTGTCACATTTCTGTGACTACGAGTAAGTTTTACTTATGTTGCTCGGTAGTAGGGTATTTATCGATTGTTTAATGATTCAATACTTAGTTTAATCGTATAAAGGTGTGCAGTATGCCGCACTAAATTAATAAGAAATTATCTAAAAAGGTTAATGGGAAACGTAAGCCATTAGCGGAGGTCAGATGAGTACGCACACGGTACCGCAGAGCGCGATTGTAAATGCTGTCAAAGGTGAAGTTTTGGTTTTGGGCCTGGATGGAAACGTTAAGGTCATAAAAGCGGGGGATGAGTTAAGACCTGGCGAGATTATTATCACAGAAAATAATGCCTCTCTCGACGTACAGATAAATAATGAGCTTTATCTGGTCGACGCAAATTGTGTTGCTTGTCTTCCTGTGCCTTCTTCTGAACCGTTAGAACCAGTATTGGTACAATCTCCAGTTAATGGCTTAGTGACTTTTGACCCAACGGCTATTGGAAGTGCTGACTTCGACGCCAACGATATTGCCGCTATCCAGCAAGCTATTTTAGACGGAGCTGACCCTACCGCTATCTTAGAAGCAACAGCTGCTGGCACAGGTGCTGAAGGCTCGGCTAATGCTGGCTACGTGACGGTTGAATATAATAACCCGGAAGTACTCGCGTCTACTTTTTTTGAAACGTCTGCGACTCGCAGCGGAGAAGATGATCGCGACGAAGATGACGGTTTGAATGTCACGATCTTTGCTGATGGTGGGCAGTCACTGCAATCTAACGTAACAGAAGGCTCAATTTCTCTATCTAGCTACCCGCAAACCATTTCTTCTAGTGTGCTGGTTGAAGCAGGGGATCTCGCACTTGATACTGCTTCATTTGTACCTGAAACGTCCTCATTAGAGTCTTTGTTAACCGAGTTAAATAGTGACATTACCTCTGGTGGTCAGCCAGTGGCGTTCGTTTACGACGAAGCGCAAAATGCCATTATCGGCACTCAAGGTGGTAACGAAGTGCTTCGTATCGAGATCGAAGCGACATCTTTAGGCCGTGATTTAGAGTTAGAGGTCGTTACCACGATTAGCCAGGGTATTGACCATGTGGCGTCCATCGCTGATGGCCAAGTATCTATCGTCGGTGATCAAATCAATATCGCTTTTGACATTACAGGCGCAGATATTGGTGGTAATAGCATTCAAGCGCCTATCGATTTTACGACAACCGTTATTGATGGCGATGATCCTGCGCCGCAAAACGTTACTTTTGAAAACGTTGAATCTTCTTCTACACCAATCACTGGCGCCTTTGTTGATATTGGTAGTGATCAATTGGCAACGGTCACGTTTAATCAAGAAGGACTTAGTCAGTTTGATGGCCTACTGAGTGATAATCAGGCGACAGAAGCGGTACTCTCTGAAGACGGCAGTACTATCACCTTGTCCATTGCTGGCTCGAATGAAACCGTCTTAACCATCAGTCTGAACACCGATGGTACCTACCAATTTGAGCAATTTAAGCCGTTAGAACAAGCAAACGGTGAAGATACGATTGAGCTCTCTTTGCCAACCACAATCGTCGATTTCGACCAAGATACGGCAAGCAACACCTTTACGATGACCATCCTCGATGGCGATAATCCAGTGATTGAGAACGTGACGGGCTTGTCTTTAGACGAGGCGGGGGTTGACCAAGGTTCACAGGAAGGCGCGGCAGTAACAAGTGGTACTGGGTCGATCACGACAGCGGTCGGAAGTGACATCATTGATCACTATGAGTTGGAACCTACAGAGTTCAATGTTGGTGGAGAACTCCAATCTCAAGGGCAGGTTGTTCAACTAGAACTAGCGTCCGAGAGTAACGGCGTACGTACTTACGAAGGCTTCATCGAGCTGGATGGTGTGCGTATCACCGTATTTGATGTGGCGATTGATGCGCCTGCATTGGGCGAATACCAATTCAACTTGTATGAACAACTTGACCATACGGGTGCTAACGATGACTCGCTTACTTTCTCACTGCCAGTTTACGCAGTAGATGCGGATGGTGATCGCTCCTCGATTACCGACGGTTCGAACACACCAGAAGCGGCGCAAATTGTCATTCAAGTTCAAGATGACGTTCCTACGATTGATGGCGTTGATGCACTCGCCGTCGATGAAGATGATTTATCAAGCATCGGCTCCGATCAAAGCGACTCTGTGCTCGCGCAAGGCAACTTCACGACGACTCAGGGCTCAGACCGTGTCGTAAGTTATCAATTAGAGATCGGCACTGATCCACTCAATGGGTTGGAATCACAGGGGCGATCTATCTCTCTGACGGAAACAACCAATTCAGATGGCAGCTTTACCTATTCTGCAACGGCAGAAGGGGACGCTATCTTCACCTTACAAGTGAACCCTGACGGTTCTTATTCATTTACCCTTGAAGGTCCAATCGATCATGCTGCGGGTAGCGATAGCTTAACTCTAGACTTCACTATTGTCGCAACGGACTTTGACGGTGACACCAGTTCACTTGTTCTACCGGTTACCATTACTGATGATGTGCCAACCATTAACGACGTTGTTGCTCTTACCGTCGATGAAGATGACTTAAGTTCGGTAGGCTCTGACCAATCACAGCCAACGCTGGTTGAAGGTCAGTTCACGACGACTCAGGGTTCTGATGGCGTCGTACAGTATCAGTTGGATGTAAACGCTGATCCTTTAAATGGCCTGCAATCTCAAGGTCAAACCGTCTCCATTGCCGAAACGCAAAATGCAGACGGCAGCTATACCTACAGCGCAACGGCAAATGGCAGTGCAGTTTTCACATTAATTTTGAATACCGACGGCTCGTACAGTTTTGAGCTGCAAGGTCCAATTGACCATGCGGCAAATAGCGACAGCTTAACCCTTGATTTTAGCGTTATTGCTACAGACTTCGATGGTGACACAAGCCAAATCGTATTGCCTGTTACCATCGTGGATGATAAGCCAACTATTACCGATGTTGATGCGATTACTGTTGATGAAGATGATTTAGGCACGATTGGTTCGGACCAGACTGACCCGATTTCTATTGATGGTAGCTTCACCACCACACAAGGCTCTGACCGAGTGGTAAGTTATCAGCTTGATGCTTCTGCAACACCAGTTGACGGCCTTACATCACAAGGCGTGGCAGTTACGCTGACTGAAACCGCAAACGCTGATGGCAGCTTTACTTACGAGGCGACAGCGGGTAGTGAAGCGGTCTTTACGCTGACGGTGAATACTGATGGTAGCTATAACTTCACGCTTGAAGGTCCAATCGACCACGCGGTAGATAGCGATGAGCTGACACTCAACTTCCCAATCATCGCAACAGACTTTGATGGCGACACCACAAATGCCATTATCCCAGTGACAATCGTGGACGATAAGCCTGTGATTACCGACGTCGACACCATTACGGTTGATGAAGATGATCTAGCGTCAATTGGCTCAGACCAAAGCAATCCAATTTCTATTGATGGCAACTTTACTACCACACAAGGCTCTGACCGAGTGGTGAGCTACCAACTCGATGCTTCAGCAACACCAGTGGAAGGTTTAACATCGCAAGGCGTGGCTGTCACACTGATAGAAACCGCAAATGGTGATGGTAGTTTCACTTATGAAGCGACTGCGGGTGGCAACCCAGTATTTACTCTGACAGTAGATACTGATGGCTCTTACAACTTCACGCTAGAAGGGCCAATTGATCACGCGGTGGATAGTGATGAGCTGACACTCAACTTCCCAATTATCGCAACCGACTTCGATGGCGACACCGTTACTGAAACCATTCCAGTCACGATTGTTGATGATGTACCGACCATCACAGCGGTGGATGCGTTGAGTGTCGATGAAGATGACCTTAGCGGCGTGGGCTCAGACCAAACTGACGCTGTGTTCGTTGAAGGCGCGTTTACCACTATTCAAGGCTCTGACCGAGTGGTGAGCTATCAACTGGATTCAACGGCTGATCCTGTTGCGGGGCTAACGTCTCAAGGTGAGGCGATTACCTTGGTGGAAACCGCGAATGGCGACGGCAGCTTTACTTATGTTGCGACCGCAGATGGCAATCCTGTCTTCACGTTGAATGTAGCAGCAGATGGTACTTACGACTTTACGCTGCAAGGCCCGATTGACCATGCAGCTAACAGCGACAGCCTGACGATTGATTTCCCAATTATTGCCACCGATTTTGATGGTGATACGACTTCGGCGACCATTCCAGTCACCATTACGGATGATGCACCAATCATCGATAATGTTGTGCCTCTGGCTGTAGACGAAGATGATTTATCAGGCATTGGTTCAGACCAAAGCGACGCTGTGTTTGTGGAAGGCGCGTTTACGACTACTCAAGGTTCAGACCGTGTGGTGAGCTATCAACTTGATTCAACTTCTGATCCTGTTTCGGGATTAACCTCCCAAGGTGAGCCTGTTACTTTGGTAGAGACTGCGAATGTCGATGGCAGCTTTACTTACGTGGCTACCGCGGATGGCAACCCTGTCTTCACCATGAATGTGAATGCATACGGCACATACAACTTCCGTCTAGAAGGTCCGGTGGATCATGCGTTAAACAGCGATGAATTAGTTCTGAACTTCCTAATCATTGCAACAGATTTTGATGGCGATACGACGACCGCGACCATTCCCGTCACGATTACTGATGACGTTCCAACCATTGACAACGTTGTCCCACTTACGGTGGACGAAGATGACCTTGCCTCAATTGGCTCAGACCAGAACGATGATGCGTTTATGTC
>NZ_JAWOTI010000002.1:0-267114 GCF_033338775.1 Vibrio sp. Vb1018 | reverse complement strand
ACGATTGGCTCTGACGGCTCAGATCCAATTTCAATCGATGGCAACTTCACTACAACGCAAGGCTCTGATGGGGTAGTGAGCTACCAATTAGATACTGCTGCAACACCAGTTGATGGTCTGACATCACAAGGTGTGGCCGTCACGCTGACGGAAACTGCAAACGGCGACGGTAGCTACACTTATGAAGCGACAGCAGGAACTGAAGCAGTATTTACGCTGACCGTTAATCCGGATGGTTCATACAACTTCACGCTGGAAGGTCCAATCGACCATGCGACGGGTAGTGATGAGCTGACACTGAACTTCCCAATCATCGCAACGGATTTTGATGGTGATACCACCACAGAAACGATCCCAGTCACCATTGTGGATGATAAGCCGACCATTATCGATGTTGATTCGATTACCGTTGATGAAGATGATTTAGGCACGATTGGTTCAGATCAGACTGGCCCGATTTCAATCGATGGCAACTTCACTACCACACAAGGCTCGGACCGAGTGGTAAGTTATCAGCTTGACGTGTCTGCAACACCAGTGGCTGGCCTTACATCACAAGGCGTGGCAGTCACACTGACGGAAACCGCAAATGGTGATGGCAGCTTTACTTACGAGGCGACAGCGGGTACTGAAGCGGTCTTTACACTGACAGTGAACACTGATGGCTCTTATAACTTCACGCTTGAAGGCCCAATCGATCATGCTGTTGATAGTGATGAGTTAACGCTCAACTTCCCAATCATCGCAACAGACTTTGATGGTGATACCTCTGCTGAGACAATTCCTGTCAAGATCGTTGATGACAAGCCGACACTTGGCGGAATCGAAGCAACAAGTGTGCAAACGGTTGATGAGGATGATATCCCAACAGTCGGATCTGATGGTACACAGTCGAACAGCATTGCCGGTAACTTCATCGCGACTGATGGTTCTGATGGCATTGTCGAGTACAGCGTTTCTGACCTAACGACGCCAGTACAAGGCCTGACCTCTGGTGGTCAATCTCTGGTTATGGTTGAAGTATCAAACGCAGGTGGCGTTTCAGTTTACGAAGCTCGTATTGATGGCACGACGACACCGGTATTCCGTGTGACCCTCGATGCCTCTGATGACAGCTACACGTTCGATTTGCTCGCTCCTCTCGAGCATCCAAATGCTGATGGCCAAAATGAACTGGTCATCAATTTGTCGATAAACGCGACGGACTTTGATGGAGATGTGTCGAACAACATCACCTTACCAATTACGGTTGTGGATGATGTTCCGACCATTGATGGTTTACTAGCAGGCAGCGAACAAACCGTTGATGAAGATGACCTACCAGCAGGTACGGATGCTGCAAGTGCAGAAGATACTGTTATTTCAGGTACTTTTGATATCACCGAAGGTGCTGACCAAGTTGCTTCTATTCAGCTGAGTGACCTGACCACGCCTGTTGCGTCACTGACTTCAGATGGTGAAGCTATAGCCTTAGTTCTGTCTTCTAGCGCAAACGGCGTGAACGTATACCAAGGTGTCGCTGGCAATCCTGCTGAAGTTGTGTTCGAACTGACGTTGGATGCAACGAACAACACCTACGAGTTCGATTTACAGAAGCCGCTTGATCATCCAGATGGTAATCAGCAAAACGAGATTGTTATTAACCTCCCTGTGACGGCGACAGATAATGATGGTGATACTTCACCAGCCTTCACATTGCCAATTACCGTTGTGGACGATGTTCCAGTTGTTACTAATATTGAAAGTCTACGTGTCGACGAAGATGACTTACCTCTTGGTTCTGATGGCACTAAAGAGCCGTTAACGGTATCAGGTGAGTTCGAAGTCACTAGCGCAGATGGTATTGATGCTTTCGAATTGGATCTAAGCTCAAATCCTATCCCGAATCTGAAATCGGGTGGAGAAGAGGTAACACTTTCTCAAGACGTTGGCGCTTCAACTGCTGACGCGCTTGTATACGTGGGACAAACTCAGGGTGGAGTGACGGTCTTCACGTTGACACTTCATCAAGATGGTAAATACGACTTTGAGTTATCTGGTCAGTTAGATCACGCGGTTAACTCTGATGAGATTTTGTTGAATCTACCTGTGAAGATCACGGATGGCGACAACGATACCATCACTGCGACCTTGCCAGTGACCATCGTAGATGACAAGCCAACCATTGATGCTATTAGCTCTGGTAGTACCTTGTCTGTGGATGAGGATGATATTCCAAGCCAAGGTTCGGACGACACGCCAGAATCCAATATCATTGGTGGCAACTTTGACGTTACTGATGGTGCCGACTCTATCGTTAGCTTCCAGTTGGATAGCTTAACGTCGCCTGTTTCTGGACTTACCTCAGGTGGTCAACCGCTTGAGTTGGTTGAGTTTTCAAATTCAAACGGTGTGATTGAGTACCGAGCTTATGTACAAGGTACGACGGACACCGTCTTTAAACTGACGCTAAATGGTTCAGCAGACAGTTATGAATTTGAACTGTTGGGTGCACTTGATCATCCTGCGGGTAACGATGAAAACTCGTTAGTCATCAACTTCCCAGTCAACGCGACCGATTTTGACGGCGATGTGTCCAATAACATCACCTTGCCGATCACAGTAGTGGACGATGTTCCAGCGATTGTGAAAGTGACAGACTCAAGCCAACAAACCGTTGATGAAGATGATCTTGCTGGTGGCTCTGACACGACAAGTAGTGATTCAACGGTATTGAACGGCGGATTTGAGGTCGTTGCTGGTGCAGACAAGATTGTCAGCTACCAAGTTTCAGACCTCGATGCAGTCGTGTCTGGCTTAACGTCGAACGGCCGCAGCATCGAGTTGAATCTAGTAGGCACGAATGGTGGAGTAACCAGTTACGAAGCGGTTATTACTGGCACATCAACTAAGATCTTCACGCTGTTTCTTGATGCGAATAATGACAGCTACCAATTTGAGCTGTTGGGACCAATCGACCATGACGCTGTTCAAGGTGAAAACAACCTTGTCATTGATATTCCAATTACAGTAACAGACTTTGATGGTGACACGTCATCATCATTGAATCTTCCAATTACCGTGGTTGATGACATTCCCGAAATTAAATCAGCAGATGCTTTGGCTGTTGATGAGGATGACCTTGCCAACGGCTCTCAGGCAACCAACAAAGACAGCCTAGAAGCAACGGGCAATTTCGATACGGTGGAAGGGGCAGATACCGTTGTCTCTTATCAGCTGGATCTTACTTCTAACCCGATACCAGGAGTAACTTCAGGTGGTTTTGCGGTGACGTTAGTTCAAACCGCGGTAAGCAACAACAACTTTACTTATCAAGGTCAAACACCTGATGGTAACTCAGTGTTCACACTAGTTTTGAACGCTGACGGCTCTTACAAGTTTACGCTTGAGGGTGCGCTAGATCACTCAACTCAAGGCGAAGATACACTCATACTTGATCTCCCAGTCTTTGCGACCGATGTCGATGGTGATACGGCAGGTATTAACTTACCAGTGACGATTACCGATGATGTTCCAACCTTGCACGATGCATCTATTTCGCGTGTTGAGGGGCAAGGCAGCCGCACGGTTCGTTTATTCCGAGACCCTGTAGAGGGGGATGATGACCTTGGTGCTGACGGCGCACAAGTGACTTCATTCTCGGCTGATGATTCAGGCATTTACTTTAAGCAAAATGGTGTTGATTCTGATTCTGTCGATTTGAACGGCAGCGACCAAGTCGTATTTGTTCACAAGGTTCTTGACGGAGTGGATACTGAAATCGGTCGTTTGGTTGTTCGAACCGATGGCAGTGTGTCATTCCGTCCGAATGACGACCTTGACCATACCGAAACCGACTCGATTGATTTCACCATCAACGTTGTTGCAACCGATGGTGATGGCGATATCGCAGATGCCGATGTGGATATCTCGATAAGAGACCGCAATGCGCAAATTGACACGTCTACCGTTACTGCGTTCGAAGACCAAGGGCGTGATGGTGTCGTTGTGGGCGTTGACTCTGCAAATACTCAGGACAACTTGTCGACGCTGGATGTTAGCCCTGCGAAAGTCGACTTGGTTATCAATTTACACGATATCGACCGTAACGAGAGCTTAGGTGACATCACTATTCGAGATGCTGATACTCACAACGGTACGTTCTACTACAGAGACGGCAGTGGCAACTACATTGAATTAACATCTGTGGGCAATACGGTTGTTCTCGACGCATCAAATGTTGAGCAGTCATTCAATGGTGAGCTTGTCTCGTTAGATAACTTGTACTTCGTACCAGATCGTCATACATCAACCGATGCTTCTGGTATCGATCCTCGTATCCGCGTGGAAATTCTTAACAATGGTACGCCAGATCATACGATTAATGGTCGTTTAGACATTGAAGTTGCTGCCGTCGCAGATATTGCAACGTGGACGGCAAGCAGCGAATTTAACTACTCGGTTGATGAAGATGGAAACAATGTCGCCCTTAACATCACGGCTGAAACCCAAGACACTAGTAACCCAGAAGGCATTGTGTACGAGCTTGTCTTTACACAAGGAGAAGGTAACGCAGAGTTAGTCTATTCAGATGGTAGTGCGATACCAAAATCCGGTGGTGTTTATCTGGTGGATGCAAGCCGAATTGATGAAGTTCAAGTTGATCCGATAGATAACTTCTCGGGCGAAATCAGAATTGATGTCACCGCTATTACGACGGAAAACAACAATCCACTGCTTGGGAAAGATACCGCTCGCTCAGAAACCGAAACCATCATTATTGATGTAAACCCAGTTGCGGATAAAGGTAGTTTTACTGTAAACCGAATTAATGTGTTTGAGGATAATGCTCGAACTCAAAATACGGTAGACCCTGTCACTGATCACGACCCACTCCAATTAAGTGAAGTGATCACCATGAAACCATCAGCGGACTTAGATGGTTCTGAAGCGTTATTTGTGCGCATTTCTAACTTCTCAATTGATGGGGTTACTTTGGTGTGGCTGGACTCAGCAAACCCAAGTCAGATAGTAGAAGTGACTGATTCAGGCGGCAATGTACTTTATTACGAAGTGCCAGAGTCTGAATTAGCGAACGTCGAAGTTCTTCCTCCGTTGCACAGCAATGATGACTTTACTTTCAATGTCGAAGGCATTGTGAAAGACACAGCATCATTGTCTACCGGTACGACAGAAGATGTGTTGTCACTGGGCAGTAAGACCGTCATCGTTGGTGTAAAAGGTGTTGCTGACATACCAGACACGGTATTAATTGACGCGGGGAACGTTTGGAACCGATTCGTAGACGGAGATGTGGCCGGAATAGAGACGACTATTGAAGAGAATGGTGTTGTAAACCTCAACTTCTCGGTTGTATCTGGTGAAGTTGCCGATAGACCACAGGATGATTCAGAAGCCATTACTGTTATCCTGTCCAACATCCCCGACGGTGTTCGTGTCGTAGATTCAGACGGTTCAAGCGTTGACCTCACCTTTGTTGGCTATGATGGTAACGGTCAACCGATTTACGAAGCAAACATCACTGGGCTGAATTTTAATTCCGGTATTCAAATTATTCCAGAAGCCTCTTCAACCGAAAACATTGCGATTACAGGGACGATCATTGTTACCGAGAATGATGGTCATAGTCGTGTGATTGAAAGAGAGGTAAGGATCAAGGTCGAACCCGTTATTGATGCTCAAGATAACTACGTTGTTCGATCGGAGGGAGATGAAGATACGCGCTTTGACATCGATTGGAAACCGACGCTCGTACAAAGCCCTGATACCGATGAATTCTTTAGTGATGTAACCATCTCTGGATTTCCTCCAGGCAGCACGGTCTATGTAGATGGTGTGGCACAAGCGCTTGTTTCTGGAACACTAACGCTTTCACCGCAAGCCGGTGAATCAGAGCAAGATTTTTCCGCTAAAATCTCTCAAAGTGGCTATGTTCAAGTCCAGTTGGAGCAGGATTCAAGTACTGACTTTGACTTGACCACGACCGTCACTGTGAAAGAGATTGACCATGAATATGTTGACGCTTCGAATCCCGGTGAAGGTATCGCTGAGAAAACCATCAATGGTACGGTGAATGTCCAAGTTAATCCAATCGTTGAGCCAGAGGATAATACGGGGGCAATAGATGACCAAACCCGTCTGCTTGTCACTGAAAGTGGTGGTGGTGCTACCGATATCGTGAAGTCAGATGATCAAGGTAACATTGACTTTACGATCAACACTTCTATGGGGGGCGAATCTGGCGCTCATATCATTAAATACCAAGAGTTTGATGCGTCTTCAGATGAAGTGGTGACTCAACTTGTTGTTCAATTTCACAATGTGGACCCTGAGATCCTCAACCAATTGGTTATCGTCGGTGCACTAAATGAAGGTGGAGGTCGTTGGACAGTAACTAATGAAGACAACTTCTCAATTAAAGCGCCGTCTGGACTTGATTTAACACCAAACGATGACAGTGACGATGGCGATAACGGTGGTCTCTCTCAAATTGGCTTAACCATTTACGCAGAAGTGAATGATTTGGGCGAAGATTTGGGCAACGAAAAAGATGCGACGGTCGTGCGTCAAACGGATGTGACACTAGAGTTTCCAACCGTCCTCACTCCGAAAATGAGTGTAGCGGCAGAGATTCAGGTGGCTGATGATGTTCAAATTCAAGCGTTGGAAGACAATTCTATTAACCTTGGTGCTCAGTTGACGTCGAAAGTCGATGCGATTAATGCAGATGGTGTGGAGGATGTCTTGACTATTATCGTCGACCCGACAGCTCCTGGCATTCCTCCTGGTTTGGTGATCACGGGGACGGATGTTGATTTTGTCAATGGTAAATACGTGTTCCAAGCCCATATCGATGCGAGTGGAAATATTACTGGCCTTGATGGTTTGACGATGCACTTGGCAGAAGATTACGCAGGTGATTTCGAATTGCCAATTCGGTTTGTCACTAAAGACACTGAGTCCGGTGATGAAAAAGAAAATAATGTCCAGTTTCCAGTTCAGGTTTTACCGGTTGCAGACGTTCCGAGTTCAGCCGGGGATCAGCCGTTGGATAGCGATGTCACACCAAATGTAAGAGTAGATATCGTCGGTACTTTCGGCTTGGATGCAAACAAACAACCTGTGACTGATCTAAATAACGACGTTCCCACGGCGGATGGTGTTGGTTACGAAGATGGCTTAATCCAACTTAACTTGAGTGTTGATTTTGCCGATCAATTTAACAACACTCAAGGTGGTCGAGAAACACTAACGAACATCAAGTTAGAGCTTGATGACACAACATTAGGTGAGTTTGTTGATGCCAATGGTAACAGCTTAGGAACCAGTATTGAGTTTAATGAAGCTGAGATTTTAGCTGGTGCGCTTGACAATGTTCTGTTTAAGCCAAAAGAAAATTACCCCGTAGGTGGTGGCCAAAATACCGTCAAGATTAATATCGAGGGAGAAATTACTGATGAAGCTGTGTTTGATCAGTCTATCTTGAATAACTCTGGCGATAATATAGATGTGAGAACCTTCACTGACGATGTCACATTTGAAGTTACGCCAGTCGTTGATGACATTACCATTACAGGTGCCGATCCGACGCAGCCAATCACGGTGATTGGTGACGAAGATACTTTAATTTCGCTGAATCAATCGGGCTCTGGTGTTTCGATCAGCCTGAACGATAATGACGGTTCTGAGAGTTTCGTTTCACTCAAGTTAACGGGGCTTCCTGATGACTTTATCGTTAAATCCAATTCCTCTGATTATGTTGTTAAGAACAACGGTGGGGGCGAATGGAGTATTCAACTAAAAGATCTCACTCAGACGTCCATTGACCTGAGTGACATCCAAATTAAACCGCCAAAACACTTTAGTGGCGAGGCTGAGATAGGTATTACGGTCTTCATTCAAGAGGAGTTGCTACAAGTTCCAACGGAACGAAACAACAACTTTACGCTTATTGTCAATCCTATTGGTGATGATGTTGATGTGAACCCCGACACTTCGGCTGCAGGTAATGAGGGCGAAGACATTGTTATTAATGTAAATGCGTTAGTGGTTGATAACAAAGAGTCCATCGGAGATGGTGCAAACTACCAGGAAAATGATCCAGAGACGCTGAGAGTTGAGGTCTCCAATGTCCCTGATGGGGCGAGTGTTTCATTACCTGATGGGACAGTGTTTACTGACCAAGGCGGCGGCATTTTTGTCTTAGAAATCAATGCTCAAGACTTGGATCAAGTGGTGTTTAATTCTGGGGATCGCAACGATAACTCATGGGATGGTTCGCTGCATTTCAAAGTGCAAGCCGTTGATACTGGGCTCGATGGCAGTCAAAGCTTGGGCTCCGCAGAGGAGTTTGATGTCACTGTTGATGTTGAAGCAGTGAACGATCGTCCAGAGTTCGTCAACACCGTGGATGTGGAAACACCAGAAGATACGCCATTGCTGCTTGATGGTTTCAGCATTACCGACATTGATGCCGTACTCGATGATCCGAATGCTGAATATGTACTCAATGTGAACGTCGACAGCGGTATCTTGGAGCTTAATCCAACGCTCATCGCTACTTACAACCTAACCGTGAGCGGTGATGGTACGGACTCCGTTGAACTGAAAGGCACAGTGGCCGATCTAAACAATGCCATTGCAGACGGTCTGATTGAGTTTAACCCAGAGCTGAACTTCTTTGGTGACGTTCAGGTGGACGTGACAGTCGATGACCAAGGTAATGAAGGTATCGTAATTGGTGGGGTAGATGACACCCTAAATACCAACAGCAGCAGCTTCAATATTGAAGTAACAGCGGTGAATGATACCCCAGAAACTACGCCAGTGACGCTACCGGACATTGAAGAAGACAGTGGTGTGTTCTCCATCTCTGAAGCGGATCTTATTGCGAATGCGACAGACGTAGAGAACGATAATCTCACGGTTAGCAATGTTCAGTTAACGGATCCGAATTCGGGCAGCATTACTTTCAACAGTGGCACGGGAGAGTGGGAATTTACCCCAGCACCAGATTACAACGGTCCAGTTGAAATCACGTACACCATTACAGATGATGGCACGACAAATGGTGTATCCGATCCTAAATCGGTTAACGGCAGCGCATCGTTCAACGTAACGGAAGTCAATGATGCTCCAACGACGTCTGAAGTGACACTTTCTGATATCGCAGAAGACAGTACGGCGGTTGATATTACCCAAGCTGATTTGTTGGCGAATGCGTCTGATATTGAAAACGACACCTTGATGGTGAGTAATGTCCAGTTGGTTGATCCAAGCAGCGGCACATTGGATTTCGACAACGTAACAGGTACATGGTCATTTACTCCTGCGCCTGGCTACAACGGCAAGGTCGATCTGACCTACGACATTACCGACAACGGTACAACGAACGGTGTTTCTGATCCTCAAACGGTGTCAGGAACGGCGATCTTCGAAGTCACTGAGGTGAACGATGCACCGGTAACATCAGAGGTAACGTTGAGTAGTACCGAAGAAGATGGTGGTTCGGTAACTATTACGGCTACTGACTTGCTGAGCAACGCAAGTGATCCTGAGTCAGACAACTTGACCGTCGATAATGTTGCGTTAGTGGACCCAACTTCCGGCACGTTGACTCAAGTGAGTGCGACAGAGTGGACGTTTGAACCCGCAGCAGATTTCTTTGGTGACGTTAATTTCACTTATGAAATCACAGATGACGGAACAACTAACGGCGCTCCAGACCCAATTACAATCGCGGGCACAGCAGTGTTGAATGTTGAAGCGACCAATGACGCACCTGAAATCACTGCAGCGTCGGTAACGGATACGATCAATGAAGCTGATGGCCAGAAAGTAACGGGTATTAGTGTGAGTGACGTCGACTTTGCGGGCGCACAAGCAAATGAAAGCATGACCGTGACTCTTACAGTTACCGAGGGCGACCTTCGTGTCGAGCCGCCAGCAGGTAGTGGTGTGACTGTTGGGGCGGGGATGGCTGGTGAAATAACCCTAATGGGCACACCAGATAATATTAACTCCGTTCTTGGAGCAACAGACGCTTCTGAGGGTGTATTTGTGGATGCAGGAGATGTCAACGCAGCTTCAATCACTTTATCGGTGAAAGTCGAAGACAACGGCGTGTACTTCGAAAATGCATCGGGTACCGCATTGGAGGCGAATCAAGACTTCACTATCAATGTGACACCTGTAGCTGATGCACCTACATTGAGTATCAATCCTCAGTTTAATTACATTCGTCAAATTGCGGCTAGCCAAACCGCGAGCAGTCAAGGTTTAGCGATTGTCGGAATCATGGCGGCGCTTACTGATGTTGACGAGGTGCTGTCTTTGGAGCTAACGGGCGTACCAGCTAGTGCTGAGGTAACAAGTGGCGTTTCTCCATCAGGCATTAGCTTCGATGGTACCACTTGGACAGTACCAAGCGATGAAATTGATACGCTAGAAATTGTCGCAACAGATACTAACAGTGGTATTGATGTCGGTTCTTACGATATTTCGCTTACGGCGATATCAACGGAATCTAATGGCGATGAAGCGCAGTCTTCACCTGTCCAAATTAGTTTGGATGTGAGTAGTGATAGCGACGATATTGACCAGTCAACCGCAGTGGACGACAGCTATTTAGTCGGCGGAGACACAGGTACCAACTTGATTGGTGGAGACGGTGACGACGTTATTCTGGGTGGTGATGGTGATGACGTGCTTATCGGTGGCTTAGGCTCAGATATCTTAACGGGTGGAGACGGCAGCGATATCTTCAAGTGGACGGTAGATTCCGTTGATGAAGGGGCAGTGGATACCATTACTGACTTCACTGTTAACGAAGACAGTATCGATTTACGTGAAGTTATCTCTGATCTCAATAACTCAATGATCGACATGGATGATCTGCTTGGTCACATTTCGGCAGACTACGATGCATCGACGGAAAGTGTTTCTCTGAACATTACGACGGATGCAAATGTTCAACAGACTATTGTCGTGGAAAACTTAGGTACTTCAATCGACTTCAACGGTCTCAGCTCCAACGAGATTGTAGAGTCATTGCTGAACAACGGTGTTATTGATAACGGATAAACCTGTATACAACATAAGAATGGGCGGCTCTGATAAGCCGCCCATTTTTTTCGGGAAAGCTTGATTTTAAACAGGAGATATTTGAATCGAAATAGAAAGCAAGAACGAAGCAAAGGGGTTATCTTGTTACAACGTTATAGTGATAGTTGGAAATTAAAATAGCGATAATTTGACGTTAAATCGCCTAAACGTGGATGTCTAGCAAGCTGCCAATGATTTCATTGTTTTTCTCTATGACAGACGCGCCAACTCGGTTATAACCAGCGGCTTGAGCTAGGTTGATGAGAAATTCAACTTTTTGAGAGGGAAGGCTAGGTGTTGAGGCTGTTATTGCGACATCCGCAACCGCAGCTAAATCGATGTTGTGATCAGAAAGCTCTTCTTTTACCTTACTTACATTATTGCTAATGCCATGTGCAGTTTTCTCGGCCATTTGTTGTGACATCTGAACGATGTGGTATCCAGATTGAATTCCCGATACAGGCATATCACTACTCCCAACATTATGATAGTGAGAGCATAGGTGGAGTTTATAAAACGTTCAAGTGTTTTATATCAATGACTTGATTAGGCAAACAGTTTGGCAAGCATTTCTCTTTCTTCACCAGATAGAACCGGTTTTTGCGCTTTATTTAGTTTCACGCTGATCTCACCTTGTAATGACTTTAACTGACTTGCCGTTAAATCACTGAGCTTTTGTTTAAGTTCATTAAATTGTTGTGCGTTCATCTCAATACCTTCGTCGTGATTCGGTTTATCCGTCGTTGCCCGAAATTCTTCATCCTTTGGATACAACATATTTATTCAACCAAAATAGATTAGAATTTGATCGATTGCTTTTTGTCCGAATATTGTCAAGGTGTGTTAAGTGATACGTCAGATTTTTCCTAAGAAGGTACATAATTACCCACTTTGGGGTAGGTGGAAACGTAAAAATAAAAAGGGAAGCGATATAGCGCTTCCCTCTTACATATGGTTTGAATGTTACTAACTAACTCTGACGGCAAACTTGCTAGCAAGTGAATGAAGCTCTGGGAGCATGCGATAGATAAGATGGAGTTGTTGCAATACCATGCGGGCAGAGCTGTCGTCTTCATCGCGCCATTCATTTAAGCGTTGCTCGAGTCCAGCATCATCAATATTAGATAGGTCACACTCCTCACAATGCTGGTGAAGCTGTTTATGAAGTACATCCAGATGTTGATGAATACAACGGTGAGCATCTAAAACGAGTTTATGAATTGACTCATCTTCGATGCGAGTTCTGTGCGCGCCTAATGCAGAAATATAGTTCAACATTGCGTGATTTAACGTTAGGAAGCGAAAACTTTCATCAACAGCTGCGCGATATTTGCCAGGCTCCGCCAGCATCGTACTAATCGCAGAAGAGAGTGAGGCATCATTATTGTGGGCCTGGCGGCGAGCGATACGGTAGCTCAAATTGTCTTTCTTGCCGATTCTATACTGACCAATGATCTGATCGAGATACTGCTTGTTCGCCTCTATCGCATCCGACATAACTTTGTGAAGCCTTCTCGACTGCCAGTCGGGCAAAATAACTAATACAGCTCCTACTGCAAGCACACACCCGATGAGGGTATCTGCTAGTCGAGGAAGGACAACTGCGTAACCTTCACCTAGTTGATTAAATAAGAAGAGGACGAGCAGTGTAATAAAACCAGTCGCGTACCCATAGTTGTTCATCCGGAAGGCGAAAAACATCACTCCAGAGATAACGATAAATACTAACTGGCTTTCTTGAGAAGGGAAAAAAGTCAGCAATGGTACACCAATCAACAAACCAGCTAATGTACCTATTACTCGCGCCGTCAATTTTTGGCGAGTGGCACTGTAGTTCGGTTGGCATACGAATAAAGTGGTTAAGAGTATCCAGTAACCTCGGTCGATGTTGAATATTTGAATGATTCCATAGCCAATCGTTAAGGCAATTGACATACGTAATGCATGCCGAAACAGCATCGAATCTTTGTGTAAATTTGCTGATATACGCTGCCACATCGCCTTTAGCGTGTGTGGGTTGGTATCGGCGAGGGTATCTTCTTCGAGGCCTTCAACATCTGGGTTGTTAATGTTATTAAGTTGTTTTTCTACCGTCGCTAAGTTATTGAATAAATATGTTAACTGCATCAGCAGACGTTTCCAGTGCCCTTGCTTTTGTTCTTCTAGATAAGCAAGAGAGTTTTGTACTTCAGCTAATGCCAGAATAGATTGATCGGTATGGGAGTATTCATTTCCTAGCTGAATGGCTAGTGCAATATCACGACACGCTTGGGCTTGAGACTCCAAAAGATATTTAAAACGAAACAGCACATCAGAACGTTCAAATTCGGTCGCTAAATCCTGATAGCGATAATGGCTAGAACTGACGCGTTCGTGAATGTCTTGAGCGATGAAATAAATATTTAAAAATCGGTCACTAGGCCCATCAATGTGACCCCGTTTCGATCGGTTAAGTAATGTGGTTTTACAAGCGTTTAGTGCCGTAACCGTGGCAGCATTGCATTTTGCAGCTTCAATCCGTAGCGGTTGTGGCGTCAAGTTGGTCACAGGGTGAAAAAGCTTGGCTTTCGCATCAAGATAATTCGCCATTTGGAAGAACACATTGGCTAAGCTTTGTTGCACCGGTTGAAGAGGCCAAAATATCTGCCAAATCATGGACATGAAGTAATACCATGCGGCACCAGTCAAAAGCAGTAGTGGCTGAAACCAAATGTTGGTGCTTTCATGTGCGCCAAGCATAGTATAAATAGCGATCAGCAACGAACCAAAAGCAATACTCGCGTACTTAGGACCTATCGCCCCAAGAATGATGAAGCCGAAGGTTGAGATAAATAATCCCAACGCAAACGCCCATGGGGTATCGAACAAGATTTCAATTGAAAAAGCAGCAAGCGCAAAACAGAGAAAGGTGAGAATCAGAGCCTTGATGCGTCCAGTGAAACTGTCATCACTTTCAGCCAAAGCAGCAGCAATAACGCCTAATATTAATGGCGTTATCAGCGTGTTTTGCTCGAAATACCAAGTTGGGATAACCACACCCAGTAAGGTAATGAGGATAAGAACGCTGTAATTTATTGTCTTGTTTGCCCAATATAGCCGAAATTTAGAAGTTGCTTGCACAATGCGCCTTATGTTTCCGATGAAGAACAAGGGGAATACTACCAGACCCACTATAGCGCGTTTATGATTTACTTTAAGAAAAATTCGTGGTTGCTGATAAAATCAGCAGGGATGTCATTGACTTATATTAAAACTGCCAGGTCATGTATTGAGGATTGTAAAGCCAGCTTCAAATAACCTCAGCTTTAGGTTATTAAATCGACAGTAATGTGAATTTTATTAAAGAATAGAAGAAGAAGCTTACTTAGGTGCTCGCCGTTGCTACAATTTAGCGCCTTAAAATGATATAAATCGACAACTTCTAAACTAAAAGGCGCACGTTTCATGCAGCTTACTGCCACTAGCAAAGCACAGTTTTTTATTCAAAATGAGTACCATCACGTCGAAATAAAAGAGAACAGTGTTTTATTAAGCTCGATAGGCAGTGAAGAACATATTCCTTTTACGATCTGGAATGGCAAAGTTAGCGTAAAGCGTGGGTTATTATGGAGCTCTTTACAGTTTTTTGCTCATGAACACGAAGGCAAACAACAAAGCTGGCTAGTCCAAGGTTTACCGTGGCCACAATGCCGAAAGTTCGCGCTTGAGGCCGTTCGTCAATATCAAGAGTGGCACAACACTCAGTGCCGAAAACTGGCTGAGTATCTACCTAAGTGGGAAGAAGAGCTTTACAAACTAAAGCACTTGCCTGCTTACTTATCGCATTCTCAAGTGGTCTCCTGGGTTGAAAGTCTTAACCAAGAGTTAAGCGAGATGAAAACCACCCTAGAAGAAGCCAAAATGCGAATGCCGAATCGTATGTCGCAAATAGAGCCTTGGCTCATTGATACCTCTGAGGCGCTTGGTGAGCGTAATCGCGATTGGCTAGAAGCAGAACGTCCAAATTGGGAAGTGCTGTTTAATCAAATTGAATCCTCTCCTTTGAATTTATCCCAGCAATATGCGGTATTACTCAACGACGACCACAACTTAGTTCTTGCTGGTGCCGGCTCGGGCAAAACCAGCGTTTTAACCGCACGAGTTGCCTATTTGTTGCAAAGCCATCAAGCTCAAGCAGAAGAGCTTCTCATGTTAGCGTTCGGTCGTGATGCGGCGACTGAAATGAAAGAACGCTTAGTAGATAAAGTGGGCATGGCGGCAGACGGTGTGCGCGTCAACACATTCCATCAGTTGGGCTTGTATATTCTTAAACAAGTCGAACAGCAACCTGTCGAAATTAGTCCTTTAGCGTTGGACGAAAATCAACGAACAGCATGGTGTGTAGACTGGTTGAAAAAACATTGGATGACACCCACCAACTTTAAACGTTGGCAAAAACATTTAGACAAATGGCCGATTGCGTACCTAAAAGGGGATGATGAGTTAGGAAGCCATTCAGAAAATCCAAAATTGATCGCTTGGCTAGATTCGCAGCTGTCTCATTTAGCGGCGGTGGGCTTGACCAAAAAGCAAGTACAAGAAAAGCTCGTAAACCACCAAGACTATACGCGTTTAAATAGTGAACTCGCCTTATGCTGGCCATGTTTTACAGCGTGGCAGAAAATGCTTAAAGAAAGCAACCAAGTGGATTTCCCAACCATGATCAGTCGTGCGACAGATTATGTGAATAAAGGGAAGTTTGTCTCGCCATGGCGCTTTATTATGGTCGATGAGTATCAAGATATCTCTCCAGATCGTCTGGCATTGATTGAAGCACTGTGTGAATCCACTCAGAAACAAGCAGGTGCCACGTTATTTGCTGTTGGCGACGATTGGCAAGCGATCTATCAGTTTGCAGGAGCGGATGTCGATCTTATCACTGGTTTTAAAGAACGCTTTGCTCACTCAACCGTTCATCACTTAGATACAACTTATCGTTTCAACAATCAGATTGGTGATGTAGCGAATACATTCGTGCAGCAAAACCCATCGCAGTTGCCGAAAACACTAAACAGCCACAAACAACGCAAGCAGAAGAGCGTACATACCGCGCCGAGCAATCAAGTGGAAAAGATCTTGGACCACTTGAATCAACAAGCCAAGCAAACCAAGTCAGTTTTATTGCTAGGACGTAACCATTATCATAAGCCCGATTTGTTCGACGATTGGTTGCGACGTTTCCCTAATCTCGATATTCGCTTTATGACTTGCCATGCGAGTAAAGGACGCGAAGCTGACTTTGTGATTATTCTTTCTGTGGATGAGGGGCAATTCCCCGCTAAGAAGAAGCAAATTCACATTGATGGTGCGTTGACGGAGTCCAAAGACAAATTCCCTTACGCAGAAGAGCGCAGGCTATTTTACGTGGCTATTACACGTGCGAAAGAGAAGGTTTGGATCACGCATACTGGCGCGGGATCTGCATTCGTTCAAGAGCTCGTTAATGGTGATTATCCCATCGTGACTTCCCGTTAAATGCAACGTTTAGAATGTTAAAAACAGCAAAGGCGATACTTGGTATCGCCTTTGCTTTATTTGGTTAGCATCAAAGCTTACATGCGCTCAGCAAGATAGGCTTCGTAATCCGGTACTTCGATGTCTACTTCTTGCTCAAGAAGAGGGGAGTTAAACAGGAACTTAGCGGTGGCTCGGTTCGTTGCTACAGGAATATTCCAAACACTAGCAATACGAAGAAGCGCTTTAACATCTGGGTCGTGAGGTACGGCATTCAGTGGATCCCAAAAGAAAACGAGAACGTCGATTTTGCCTTCTGAAATGAGAGCGCCTAGCTGTTGATCACCGCCCATCGGACCACTGATCATGCTCTTGATCGCAAGTCCAGTTTCTTTACTTAGCATGTGTCCTGTCGTGCCAGTTGCGTAAAGGAAGTGACTCTGTAGCTTTTCTTTGTTTTCTTTTACCCAGCGAAGTAGCTCAGGTTTGCAGTTGTCGTGAGCAACCAAAGCCACATGTTTATGGGTTGGCATGGTACGAATGGTTTTTTGCATCAAGATGTTTCCGTTTGTATGATTTTAAAATTGTTGTGACTCAATAGAACACGTTTTTGGTCTTTCAATCAACAGCCTTAACACGGAATGTCGGCCTATATTCTGACGGAGATAACGATTCTTCGATCGTGTCATCATGAAGCGTCTTCGGAGTCAGTGGTTTGATGGTTGGTGAGGCATGTTTGTCATACGCTTGACCTCTTAAGTAATGCGTTGCTTGCATCACGGAAAGCCGACCTTGCTGCACCATTTTATCTGTTGGTGCGAAGAGCACTTTGTTACGTAACAGGCCTCGATATACACCATGACTTAAGTACACAGAAACTAAACCGATCTCCTCAGCTTTGCCGGCACTGCGCAGCTCACTGATGGCCGCTTCAATCGCCACTGCACTGCCAACAATGTAATCTATATTTCCCATATCGATTACATGTTGAACTAGGTTACGTTGTAACTCCTTGTCGTTGTCTGCCCAAAATGAGTCAACAATGTTGATATCACTTCCTTGTATCGCTTCATAAAATCCGGCAGTAACGGGTTTCGTACCACCACGAGTTCGCGGCCCCAAAAGTAAGGCAATGTTGGTCTTTCCTGACCCCTTTGGATGACGAGCTGCCAAATATTGACCCGCTTCGTATCCCATCCAATGCCAGTCAACACCGACAGTCCCTTTTAGCAACTCACTTTGTTCTTCATCCAAGTCGAGTTGGTTCACAGTAGCAAAAACGGGAGTATTCCCTACCCAATTTTTAAGTGAATGCTCGTAAGCCTGTGGGTCCACGGTCCCAAGGATAACTGCATCTGCTCCCCATTGGTTACACAGTGCGAGTTGTTGTTCTTGACGGGTTTTGTTTGGGTAGCCGCCCGCTTCAAGAACTCGTAGCTCGACACCTTCTCTTTTCGCTTCGGACACCATTCCATAGTTTACTGACAACCAGTATGAATCCTTTAGGTGAGGGTATATTGCACATATTTTCTCTGCGGCAACCGCTGGCAAAGAAGCAACGAGGGTTAAAGTGGCTGCAGAATGTTTGAAAAATGTGCGAAATGCGTGTCGATTTTTAACCATGAAATGAAGTTCGTTGGCATAGATTAAGTAAACACTGCAAAATATAACGTAATATGTCGCTGAACACGAACATTAAGGTCATGAAAATATGCTGCTAGCAACTGCAAGCATCGGTCGTAAACTTTTGTTGTCTTTCATTGCGATGGCAATACTGGTCATGTTATCGGCACTTATTGGTGTGTCTGGATTTTCTTTGGTTGCCAAAACCGAAAGAAATGTCGTGGATTCTGCGATTCCCGCCATGATTGAGGCGAGGCAAGTCTCTGAGTTGAGTACTCGTATTATTTCGTCTGTACAAATGTTGTCGAACGCAAGAAACGAGCAGGAAAGAAAGGAGTCAGGGCGAGTGCTGTTCGAACAGCTCGAGTCTTTACTCACTCACATCAAGGAGCTCGGGAGTGAGTCGTTCGATTCTCAATTGTTAGAAGCTTTAGAGAATAACGTCCAGAACGTTATCGACAATTTGGCAGAACTCGGTGTTTCGGTTGAAAAAAAGCTGTGGCTTGCAAAAGAGATAGATACTCGTGTTGAAGAAATGCGTCTGCTCAGTGAAGAGCTAGAACAACTAACTCGTACGCAAGTTCAGAATACAAGCACCATTGCTGTTGCTAACGTCACGCATATTTATGACTTATTAGAATCGAATAAAAAATCGCAAGTTTATCAGGCGCTAGATGCACTGGTGGAGGTCGATCTTGATCTGACTGAGCGATTGCATGAACTGCACTTGTTGGCCTTTAAAATGTTGAATCAGATTGAAGAGGCTCGGACATTAACGAATATTGAGCGAATTCAACAGGTTCAAAGTGATTTCGATAGCAACCTCAAAATCATGCAACGCCGTGTACTCGCTGTGGAAGATCCTACGCGCTCTAAGCAAATGAGCCAACTGCTCATAGAGCTTGGTAAGCGTCAGGTCGTATTTTCTATACTGATGCAGCAATACGAGAATAACGAACAGTCACAACAACTGATGCAAAAGACATTAGAGTTGTTCTCAGAGCTTAATGGCACGGTCAACAAATTGGTTGATGATTCAAACAAAACCACTACCGTCGCTGTAGACCAATTGACCAGCACACTGAAATTCGCTCAGTGGTCTTTAACCGTTATTTCAATTGTTGGTTTGATTGTATTGGTGCTGATTTTATGGCGTGTGGTGTACCTTTCTGTTGTGAAGCGGTTAGCTGAATATTCCGCTGCGTTGCTGTCTGTGGCGCAGGGTAACTTAGCGGTTGAGTTGGAAGTGAAAGGCAAAGATGAGTTGGCGCATATGGGGCAGGCCATCATCACGGCTCGTAATACCGCGCAAGCACTAAAAGTGGTAGCAGAGGGTGAAGCTCAAGCCAAGCGAGAGCTTGAGGAGCATAAAGAGCATTTAGAAGAGCTCGTTGAGCAGCGCACTTCGCAGTTAAAACAAGCAAACCGCCGTTTGAATGAAGAGGTTTTGAATCACGCTAAAGCTCGCAAGCAAGCAGAGCAAGCGAGCCGAGCAAAATCGGCATTCTTGGCGACGATGAGCCATGAGATAAGAACGCCAATGAACGGAGTGTTGGGGACAGCACGCTTGTTGATTGACTCAGGCCTCAACCCAATTCAAAAGCGTTATGCGGAAATCATTAATCGTAGTGGTAAAACGTTGCTCGCGATCCTTAATGATGTACTGGATTACTCCAAGATTGAAGCGGGGCATTTAGAAATTCGTCACATGGGCTTTGATTTACACCAAATGGTGGAGGACACTTTCCAGTTAATGAACAGTCGAGCACAAGAGAAGAAGCTGCTGTTCTCCTACCATATTGAAAGTGATGTTAGTCGCTACTGGAAAGGGGATGTCACCAGAATCAGTCAGGTGCTGAACAATCTCGTTGGTAACGCGATTAAGTTCACTGACGAAGGAGAAATTGATATCTACGTTAGCCTGAACCCTGAGGACGAGTCGCAAGTCCTGTTTGAAGTATCAGACACTGGAATAGGAATTGCCAAAAAATACCAGAGAACGTTGTTTGATGCCTTCACGCAAGCTGAAGGTGGGATGAGCCAAACTGGAGGCACGGGGCTTGGACTTGCCATCAGTAAGCGAATCATTGAAGCGATGGGCGGTGTTTTAGAAGTCGATTCCGAAGAGGGAAATGGTAGCCGATTCTGGTTCTCTATTCCGTTAGAGGAAAGCGAACCTATTGAAACAGGAACCGTGGCAACCGCACGTTGCAAAGTGAAAGCAAAGGTCTTGCTAGTAGAAGATAATGAAGTCAACCGAGTGGTCGCGGAAGGCTTTCTAGAAAGCATGGGGCACCAAGTCGTGATGGCAGAAAACGGCTCACAAGCAGAGCAACTGATCAGCACACAAGATTTTGATATCGCTTTGGTCGACATCAACCTCCCTGATTGTGATGGAACTGAGTTGATCCAACGCTTAAAGCGGATTGAGTGTGATAAGCCGGCCAATAAAGCGCTTGCCGTCACGCCAATGATTGCAGTGTCTGCGCACGTTTTTGCGGAAGAAGTTGAGCGCTATCTAGCCGCTGGTTTTGACGGATACTTGCCTAAGCCATTGGCAAAAGAGGCACTCGCGGCATTGATTCAGGATGCGCTAGACGGAAAGCCGTTGTTGTTGCCACAAAATGCCGACTGTACCCCGTTTGATCAAATTTCGCCTCAAGAACAAGAGCTACAATCAAAGGTCGTTCAAGCACCTAAAACAAAGGAACCCGATGTGGTTATCATTAATCCGAGCGTGATTGAGTCCGATATGAAAATCTTGGGCAGAGATAAGATGTTGCACATTATTAATCTGTTTAGAGCCACCAGCACCGATGTATTAAGCAAGCTGCAAGCGTCTGCTGAGGACAATGATAGTAAAGAAGTAAAGAACCTTGCCCATAAATTAAAGGGCAGTGCAGGAAGTTTAGGACTAACTGCGCTAATGAACGCTTGCCAAGCAATTGAAGCCGCGCCTCAACCTCTAGATACCTATAATGCGACTAAAGATGATTTAGTTTCTCAAGTGTCTGCATCAATTCAAGCTCTGGATGAGTTAATGGCGAAGTAATCCATCGAGCATTGAAAATAAAAAAACCTCCGGCTTTCCGGAGGTTTTTTCTATTCGGTCATGTCATCTTCCCACTCGAATCGAGTGTCTAGGGCATAAGGGTCATCATCAAAAGGATGTTCCACTTTGCCACGCAAGTATTCGAGTTGATGCTCAAGCATATTGACCGTTTCGTAGTCTCCCTCAGAACAAGCAACGTAAATCTGTTGTTCAAGAGCGGCAATGTTATCTCGGATACCCATGAGAACCCCCTTAAATCATCATCGATTCTCAAAACGATTATAGTCAAGTAATCCAAATTCGATCGGTTGTTTTGTACGGTACCAATTGTGTAAACGATCGCTAAATGACCAGAATTTTTCTGAGCTTCTACGAATCGCAAAATTATCCAATAACTTAACGTAATCGGACTCGTTTTGGATGGCACTAAATTGATCGACAAAATCTTTTACTTGGTTTTCGTTGATCGAGAAAAATGCCGCAGGATAGCTTCCCACAACGCCGCGTACAATGGTCATGTCATCGTTAGCAAAGTCACGGTTACTTTCTTCATCAAACAAGCTAGAGATGTTTGTGTGTGCATTGTTGTGAAGTAAGGTGAACAGTTCATCTTCCCCTGATTGACTTCTCACCATAAGCATAGTGATTTGCGGAACGGTTTTTAGGCCTTCACCACGAACGTGGTCAATACGTTTTAGTTGCTTTTCACTACTCGCAGAAAGAGCCGTGTCTTGAATTTCGTAGCGAGGCAGAAGCACATCTGAAACATGTTCGCTCAACAACTCCACCAACTCCGTTTTTGGATCGTCACTCTTATACTGAACGCTGGTTGGTTGGTTAAACGGCTTCACATTTCGTTGTAAAAAGTCACTCAACTGCGGGCTTTGATCTTTATACCAGCTAGATTGAAGTTCATGGCGCATATCGGCGGGTAACAACGAGATAAAGTTACTTTCGCCTTCTAGACGCAAGAAGTCCATAAACATTCGTGTCATGAGCTGATGGCCGAAGTTACCGTAAACGTCAAACCCAGCAACAAGCAAATAGTGGATACGCTCTAGTAGCGCGTAGTCAAGAATCCACACTGTTTTAGGCTGCTCACCAACTAACCCTTGAACAACAGAAGCACTATCAAAATGGCGGAATATCGTTAATGCCGCATTATGGTTGGTGCCATTACCATCCCAAATTACATCGGTGGATAGGTTTTCACCTTCTTTAAACCAGTTATTAGTGAACTCAGATTTAGCCTCTAGGTAGCGAGCTTGTTGACGCGCGTACTTGACCCAGTTGGTAACAGGTAGCGTGTTACTTTCTTGCTCTGCCGGTAGTTTTAGATTATCAGCCTGAGATCGGTAAAACTCATTTACTTCTGGGATGTCTGCTTTATCTGGATCAAGGAAAAACACCCAAAAGCGATCATTGATAACATTCAATGCCAGTTGGCCACGACAAACTGGGCCTTTGATGTATGCCATTATTGTATTTTGTGCATTATCTAGCATGAACTTAAAGCGCGACTTCACTGGAAGGTCGATGAATGATGTCATCGGGTTTGCAGCAACTTCTGGTTCATAACTCGGTAGCTGACTAACCATGTAATCAGCATCAATAAACCAAGTTTTCCAGTTCTCTATGCGTTGCTTGTTTAACGCGAATGGCATGTGAGTTTTATCTACTATGGTCCCTTGCTCTGGAATAATTCGATAAAACACACGTTCAACCCCTGGATCATCGTACGGGCGACGCGTTGAAATACGTTTGACGGGCTGTCCTGGTGGTGTAGCAGAGCGGACGAGCGTGAAGAATCGGGGATCTTCATCGAGTTCCGAAAAGTAGAGATGAGATAAAAACAAATGCTCATATATATACCTAGCCATCAGCTGATTTTTCAAATCAGAGTGGTTAAGTAATGCTTCGTACTTATCTATTTGCGCTTGCTCTTTCTCACTAACAGGTCGGTGAACGTTCATTATTGCGCCGTTTTCCAACCAAGTCATGAGTGTGTGGTATTCACTGTTTGATAGGTTTGGCATACCAAAAGGCATTCCCCAGGTCGGGTTATCCTTTTCGTATTGCTCGTATTCTTCAATCGTTGGACAGGTTTGCTCTCGGTCTATCGAAAAGTCAAAGCCTTCTAACTGGACTTGGTCAGGCAATGGGTGGCGCTCTTTTTGTTGTAGCAAACGTGCGATAAGGCCTGCATCAATGTTGGCTGCCATGCTTTGATCACGTTCGTTGAGAACCGGATGAAAACCCGCATCGCGCCACTCTTGGGTTGTTTCTGCATCTTCGAATAAGCGTGTTGGTGCTGCGGCTGTGAGTCTTGTTCCTTCATATACCAGTGCTTTACTCGCACCACGGTCAATGCCCTCAACAGAAGAGAGCTTAAGTTGACATGGTGCATCGTAGCACGCGTGGCAGACGACACAGCGGTTATCCATAATGGGTTTAACTTCGCTTTGGAAGAAGTTTGCTTGAGGGGTTTCCACGTCAACTGTGCGTTCACGCACGAGCTGTGGACCAAACAGTTGGTCATAGTTAAGACCAGCATAGGTTGCACAGCCGGCAAACAAAGTAGCAATGCAAAGTGTAAAAATTAAGCGCAAATTCATTGAGTTATTTTACGTGATTCGAATTTGCATTAATTAAAGCAAAATAAGCGGTCAATTACCAAAAGTTGGGCCAATTAGCGTTAATTTTTCTGTTGATTGTCTGAGCGCTTGAAAATGTAACCCTGGCGGTGGACTGTCTGAATTCTGTCTGTTGGAACGCCTTCGTGAACTAGACGCTTTCTCATTCTGCTCATGTGCATATCGAGTGCTCGATCATGTTCAGTAAATTCACGTTTTAGTACTGTTTCGTAAAGAAAATGCTTACTAAGTACTTGATCTTGATGGTGAGTGAGAGTTTGCAGCAGCTTAAATTGAATGCTTGTTAACTGAACAGATTTCTTGTTTGGCAAGTAATTGAGTACCACAGAGTGAGTGCGCTTATCTAGTAATAGCTCCTCATCATTATGGTGAACGCCGTTGTGTTGGCATTGGTAAGTTTTTCCATTTGAAACCTTGGAGTCAAGCACGCGGGCACCTTAATTATTAATGGTAGTAAAACGTATTATCATTAATATTTATATAAAAGCAATCAGGTACTTTATGGGCACTGTGATATGCGTAGACAATCTTAATATTTGAGATTAACAGTAGTGATGAATGGTGCGATGGCGCTCTGAACTAAAGTGCTATTGGAGTGCGTATTAGCTACAAATAACGGTGTAATGTTAGGCGAAGATAGAAAGAATTCTCATTTAGTAAATTCGCTTATCCGCTATTTGTGAACTATACATTCTGTTGCAGGAAGCACTTTTCTAATACACACAGAGGTTTATATGACAGCGAAATATGGCGTTAAACGCCGATTAGCGATTCTTGCCGCCGCTTTAATCGGTGCGACAAGTAGCAGTATCGCAGCAGAGAAACCAAATATTCTCGTCATTTGGGGTGATGATATTGGCCAGTCCAATCTCAGTGCTTACACGTTTGGCTTGATGGGGTACAAAACACCAAATATAGACAGTATCGCCAAAGAAGGCATGATGTTCACTGACTATTACGGTGAGCAATCTTGTACAGCGGGCCGTTCTACTTTCATTACGGGCCAAACCGTTCTTAGAACAGGTTTGAGTAAAGTGGGGCTTCCAGGTGCTGATCTTGGCTTGAAGGAAGAGGACGCAACCATTGCCGAAATGCTGAAGCCGATGGGCTATATGACAGGGCAATTTGGTAAAAACCACTTAGGTGATAAAGATGAGCACCTTCCTACTAATCACGGCTTCGATGAATTTTTTGGCAACCTTTATCACTTGAACGCCGAGGAGGAGCCAGAAAACGTCGATTATCCTAAAGATCCTGAGTTTCGTAAAAAGTTCGGTCCGCGCGGCGTTATCCGTTCGTACGCTGATGGCAAAATTGAAGATACAGGACCTCTAACTCGCAAGCGCATGGAAACCGTGGATGAAGAGACGTTAGATGCGGCACTCGACTTTATGGATCGTGCAGTCAAGGCTGAAAAACCTTTCTTTGTCTGGTGGAACGCAACTCGTATGCACTTCCGTACTCATGTGAAAGAAGAGAACTCTGGAAAAACAGGCATCAGCGAGTATGCAGATGGTATGGTCGAGCATGATAATCATGTAGGTCAGCTGCTGAAAAAAGTGGATGATTTGGGTATTAAAGACAACACAATCGTCTTTTACTCCACCGATAATGGCCCACACATGAACTCGTGGCCAGATGCAGGCACAACGCCATTCCGTGGAGAGAAAAATACCAACTGGGAAGGTGCGTACCGAGTTCCTGCGATGGTACGTTGGCCGGGTAAAATTAAAGCTGGCTCTGTTTCGAATGATATCATGCATCACATGGACTGGATGCCAACGTTCGTTGCTGCCGCGGGTGATGACAATATTAAAGAGAAATTGCTCAAAGGTTATAGTGCGAATGGTAAGAAATTCAAAGTTCACCTAGACGGCTATAACTTCCTACCATATTTGACTGGTAAAGAGGATAAGGCCCCACGAGAAGAAATTTTTTACTTCTCAGATGATGGAGACTTAACTGCACTTCGCTATAACAAATGGAAGCTGGTCTTTATGGAGCAACGAGCAAAAGGTACGTTGCGTATTTGGGCTGAACCATTCACCACACTTCGTGTTCCTAAGATCTTCAACTTGCGTATGGATCCTTACGAAGTGGCTGATATCACTTCTAACACTTACTACGATTGGATGCTAGACCGTGCTTACATGCTTGTTCCTGCGCAAGCTTACGTAGGCAGATTCCTTGAAACGTTTAAAGAGTTCCCACCAAGGCAAAAAGCAGCAAGCTTCTCGCTCGATCAAGTGATGGAGAAACTAAAAGAGAACCCAAATAAGTAGGAAAAGCTAAGTGAAGTATCACATATAGAAAGAGGCTCATTAAAATGAGCCTCTTTTTTATCTGTAAAATTCTATCTATTAAGGTTTGTAGAAAGCTTGATGACGAAAACGCCTAACGCTTCAATTGACAAGATTTATAAACAAATTGGTTCGTAGTGGGCTGCCGTTAAGTTGGCTTTGATTTTTTCACGTAGAGCGATGTGGGCTGGGTTGTTTACCTCTCGCTTATGGTAAACGAACTTGTAAGGGATAGAGCGTATCGAAATGGGGCAGGGCAAAATTTGAAGTTTGAGCGCTTTGCTCCACTTGTTTGCAAAAGATTGAGACACGATCCCTAAACTGTCTCTTTGGGCGACATACAGCGCCATGCCCGCTAGCGAAGATGTGATCAAGTCGACTTTTCTTTCTTGAATTGTTTCCTTTGCTAGTTGCTCGAACCCCGACATGTTGTTCCATTTTCCTGAAAATAAACAGTGAGTTTCCTCATAAAATTGCTCTTTTGTGAGCGTGCCGTGTACACGGGGATGGTTCTCACGACAGATAACCACGGCTTCTTCCTCATAGGCATCTTCAATAATAAACGCTGCATCTTTCGTGATCACCGTATCGATTACTAGATCGACTTTTTGTTGTCTTAACAGCTCAAATAATAGGAACTTTTCGGGTGGTGATTCATAAAAAATAGTGTTCTTTATTGGGTCCATAATGTGCAACAAAATTTCCGAACAACACACTTCAAAATGATTTTTATCAGATATCGCATTGTCAATAATATTAACCGCTTGCTGGAATTGCGGCAGTAATTGATAAGCGGTGGAGGTTAGTGCGATCCCTCGTCCTTTTTTAACGAATAATTGCTTATCTACGACTTGCTCTAAACGCTTTATTGCAGCGCTCACAGCAGGTTGTGTAAGCCCTAATTGTTCCGCGGCTTTTGTATAAGATTGAAACTCCGCAACAACAAGAAAAGTTTGGATCAAATTCAAGTCCATAACGTCACTCATAAATTTAATTTATAGGTTAACTAATTTTGACTGCATTTATCGCCTGAAATTAGTGCTTTATCTTATATCAACAATGGTATTGAAAAGCGAATACCATTTTTACGCACTAGCGAACTCTTGGAGATAATATGAAAAATGCGACCAAAACGAGCAGTAAAAAACTCGTACTTAACGCATGTACGTTAGCTTTGGGCGCTGCATCTGCAGTTGCACATGCAGCGGACAAACCCAACATTCTTGTCATCTTTGGTGATGATGTTGGTTACTGGAACCTTAGTACCTATAACCAAGGCATGATGGCGTACAACACGCCAAACATCGATAGCATTGCTAAAGAAGGTGCGAAGTTCACTAACTTCTACGCACAGCAAAGCTCGACAGCAGGCCGTTCTGCATTCATCACTGGTCAAATGCCAAAACGTACAGGCCTATCAAAAGTGGGCTTACCAGGCGCTCCGGAAGGTATCTCGGAAAAAGATCCGACGATTGCAACCGTGCTTAAACAAATGGGTTACGCAACCGGACAATTTGGTAAGAACCATTTAGGTGACCGAGACGAGCATCTTCCTACCAACCACGGTTTTGATGAATTCTTCGGCAACCTATACCACTTGAACGCAGAAGAAGAGCCAGAGAACGTGGATTACCCTAAAGATCCGGAGTTCAAGAAGAAATTTGGCCCTCGTGGCGTTATCCATTCTTACGCTGACGGCAAAATCGAAGATACCGGTCCACTAACGCGTAAGCGTATGGAAAATGTTGATGGTGAGTTTCTTGATGCCGCAGAGAGCTTCATAGAAAAGCAAGTAAAAGCGGACAAGCCGTTCTTTACTTGGTTTAACACCACTCGCATGCACAACTTCACACATGTTCCTGAAGAATACCAAGGTAAAACAGGTGCCGGTTTCTACGCGGATGGTGTTAAGCAGCACGATGACCAAATCGGTCAGCTACTTAACAAGATCAAAGAGTTAGGTGTGGATGACAATACAATCATTGTTTACACCACTGACAACGGCCCTATGGTTGATTTGTGGCCGGATGCAGGGATGACACCGTTCCGCTCAGAGAAAAACACTGGCTGGGAAGGGAGTTTCCGTGTGCCAATGTTGATTAAATGGCCTGGAAAAATTGAGGCAGGTAAAACATTCAACGGCATGATGTCATTAGAGGACTTTTTCCCGACACTAGTTGCTGCGGCAGGTGATACCAAAGTTAAAGACGAACTGCTAAAAGGCAAAAAAGTTGGCGATATGGACTACAAAGTTCACCTAGACGGTTACAACCAACTGCCATATTTAACGGGTAAGTCAGACAAATCCGCACGAAATGAGTTCGTTTACTGGAGCGACGACGGCGATCTTGTGGCATTGCGCCAAGGAAAGTACAAGTTCCACTTTATGATTCAAGAGAATGAAACGGGTATGGATGTATGGCGTAAGCCGTTCACTAAACTTCGTGTGCCACTGATCTTTGACTTGAGCATTGATCCATTTGAACGAGGCGATGGGTACATTCAAAGAATTCCCGCCTCGTATGGAAGCAGGTTCGTTCGTACCTAAGTCTTCTAAGTAAATTAAGATTATATAGCGCTTTTTGGAGCGCTATATACCCAAATAGCTTCACTTTTGCTGTACAGCGCTCACGAGGTTATTTGGGTATATGTAATAGTGAGAAACGTATGAGTAAGATTTCCCCTCGCCATTCTACTACTATGCCTATTGTTCCTCTTAAAACGGCGTCTAAAGCGCCTGTTCTGGGCGCGTATGACCGTCGATTCCATGTGATGGCAAAGCCAGGCGGAGCAAAGTGCAACATCGATTGTCAGTACTGCTTTTATCTGCATAAAGAAAATCTACTGCACCAAGAAAAGCAGCCAAAAATGGACGACGCAACACTGGAAGCGTTCGTGAAAAGCTATATCGAAAGTCAGGATGGCGAAGAAATTGTATTCTCATGGCAGGGCGGGGAGCCGACGCTGCTTGGGTTGGACTATTTCCGCAATGTCGTAGCTTTGCAAAAGAAATATCAGCCGAAAGGCGTTCGCATTGAAAACGACCTTCAGACCAACGGCATTTTGCTAAACGATGAGTGGTGTGCGTTTTTAAAAGAACACAACTTCCTAGTTGGCTTGTCGATTGATGGGCCACGAGAGCTGCACGACAAATATCGCAAAACCCGCAGCGGTAAGCCAACGTTTGATCTCGTGATGAAAGCGGTAGATAAGCTCAAAGCGCATGGCGTGAAATTCAACGCGTTGGTCACGGTGAATCGTCACAATGCGAAATACCCGCTCGAAGTATATCGATTTTTAACCCAAGAATTGGGTGTGACTTATATTCAGTTTGCGCCGGTGGTAGAAGCCAACAACTTCCAAACAACCGCGCCGCAGTTTTGGAACGAACAGATGATCCCAACCAAAGGCAGTGATCTGGCTAAACCGGGGCATCCAATGTCGATTGTAACGGATTGGTCAGTCGATCCTGAAGACTGGGGACGCTTTTTAATGGCGACCTTTGAAGAGTGGGTGAATAACGATCTTGGCCGTGTGCTGGTTAATCTGTTTGAAACCGCGGTGGCGCAAGTAATGGGGAAACCGTCTCAGCTTTGCGTGACGGCGGAGTTTTGTGGCAAAGGGTTGGCGATTGAGCACAATGGCGACGTGTTCAGTTGCGACCACTATGTGTATCCAGAATACAAACTCGCCAACATTCATGAACACTCACTGAATGAAATGGCCTTCTCTACAAGACAATATACTTTTGGCATGGCAAAACGCGATTCATTGCCGACGTATTGTAAGCAATGCCCTTACTTGCCTTATTGTTGGGGTGAGTGCCCAAAAAACCGTTTGATCAAAACGCCGAATGGTGAGAGTGGTCTAAACTATTTGTGTTCGGGAATCAAAATGTTCTTTGATTATGCGTTACCGATGTTGGTTGGTCTTGCACAACTTCTCCAATCTCAAGAACCGCAAAGATAACATAGTGAATATAACCTTAAGTTATTTCATTTGTTCTTATACTTAACTATCGAAAAGACGGCTTAAACCATTGAAAAGGTATCCTATGAACCACGCACAACAAGCGATAAAAGAACTCATCGAACAAACAGAAAAAAGCGTCATTGGACAAAGCCACGTGGTTCGAGCTTTAGTCATCGGGTTATTAACAAATGGGCATATTCTGCTAGAAGGTTTACCGGGAACGGCAAAAACACGTTCCGTAAAATCTTTGGCGAACTTGTTAAACACCAGTTTTGGTCGAATCCAGTTTACGCCGGATCTTTTACCATCTGACGTGACGGGTACTGAGGTTTATCAAGAGCTGGATGGTAAGCCGCAACTCCATTTTCAGCCAGGGCCAATTTTTAACAGCATTGTACTTGCTGATGAGGTCAACCGTGCACCAGCCAAAGTACAAGCGGCACTGCTTGAAGCCATGGCCGAAGGCACAATCACGGTAGGCGATAAAACTCACGTATTGCCAGACTTATTTATGGTGCTTGCAACGCAAAACCCTGTAGAGCAAGAGGGCACGTACCCACTGCCAGAAGCGCAAATGGATCGCTTTATCATGAAGGTTACCGTCGATTATCCAGAAGATGACGCAGAACGTGACATCATTCGTTTGGTGCGCAGTGAAGAATTGGGTGCGGAAACCAGCAGCGAAATTATTACGCCAAAACACATCGAGCCAGACGTGGTGCTAGAAGCGCGTCGTCAGTTACCAAACATCGTGGTATCAGACCTAGTGGAAAACTACATCGTTGCGTTAGTGATGGCGACTCGTAAGCCAGAGCGTTATGCCGATTCAAACTTAGCAAAATGGATTGAGATTGGCTCTAGTCCTCGTGCTTCCATCGCACTCGACAAATGCGCTCGTGCGTATGCGTGGATGCAAGGACGTGACCACGTTACTCCTGACGATGTGCGTGCCATGGTTCCGTCTGTATTGGGCCACCGTTTTTCTTTGACCTACGATGCGCTAGCAGACGGAGTCGATCACCAACGAGTCGTACAAGAGCTGCTAGATTGTGTAGAAATTGGGTAAGTGGGAGGCATTATGGCTAAGCCAACTCTTGCGCCAAAATCACAGGGGATGGATCCCCGTTTGTACTGCGATTACGCTCGTTTAGTACGTCTGCAAGCACAAGCAGAATCATTCAGTTTACTTCCTCACCTAAAGGCGGGTAGCGTACTCTCTGGCCGACACAATTCGTTGTTTCGCGGTCGTGGATTGAACTTCGAAGAGCTGCGCCATTACCAATTGGGTGACGATATTCGTAACCTTGATTGGAAAGTTACGATGCGTACAGGTAAGCCGCACGTGCGCAGCTATACAGAAGAAAAAGATCGCAACGTAATCGTGTGTGTCGACCAGAGAAGCACAATGTTTTTTGCTTCGACGCAAGTAATGAAATCAGTTGTCGCGGCAGAGATCGCAGCGATGTGTGGGTGGCGAGTATTAAAAGATGGCGACCGAGTCGGTTTTGTCATCGCATCCCCGCAGGCGTTGTTTCACAGCAAGGCACAGCGTTCGCAAAACGATCTTCTGGCGCAACTTAAACGTCTCGCTAAAGCCAATCAATCGCTCAATGTGGACTCCTGCAATTCCGAAAAAGTAACGTTCAGTCAATGGATTGAGCTTATTAAACGCATGAAGCTCAAGCAATCCACTTTGATTTTTATCAGCGACTGGAGCGACTGCGAGGAGCACCACCTTGATCACCTTAAACAGCTACAACAGCACAACGATGTTCTTGCAGTGATGGTAAGTGACCCATTAGAACAAGCGCTACCAGACGATTTGGCAAAATCGAAATGGGTGGTTGGTGATGGGCAGTATCAACTCAATTTAGACAGCAAAGCAAAGGTAGAAGCTGCGAGCGCAAAGCTTGAGGCTCGAACTAGCTTACAGCGTCAATCACTCTCTCAACTTATGGCGATGAAACACCTTCCGCACATCGAACTCGATACGACAGGTGAGCACATTAAACAATTCCAAAAACTGGTAGGAGGGCGTTAAATGAGTGATCTTCCTACGCCTCCAAGTACCTACATACTCAGAGAGCTGCATGATGTGGCCGTACCATCTAGCGTGAGTTGGTACCCGCAAACTATTGGCTGGAAAATTTTAGCGGCGGTTGCGTTCATTACATTGGTGTACGTCGTATATCGATTGGCTCGGCAATGGTGGCATAATCGTTACCGAAAAGAAGCTCTAATGGCGATTTCGCAAATCAAATCGAGCAACAAAGATATGCCTAAAGCATTGTTCTCGGTGCTTAAAGTAGTGCTGATTCATATTGATAGCCGCAACGCGAAATTGTTTGATACCGCCTTTCTGCGCAAGCTAGATGCGCTGTATCCGCAAACCGAAGATTCTCAAGCAAACTCGCAAATGGTTTTTAACGATGAGCTTTCAAAGTGCTGGCTACAAAGTATTGTTGACCCAAGCGTTACGCTAACCAACGAAGAGCGAGTAACGCTTATTGCTCGTGCGAAAAACTGGGTGAGTGAGCACCGTTGTGATGCTCAAAAAAGCGCGGCAAATAAATCACCACGATTGAAACGCAAAGCACATCAGGGAGGTCAACATGAATGATCTTCTTGCATCGATAACTGGTTTGTCTGGTTTTGAATTTGCTCACCCAATGTGGTTTCTGGTTTTGCCCTTGCCGTTGGTGGTGTACTACTTGGTGCCCGCATATCGCACTAAGCAAATGGCGATCAAAGTGCCGTTTTTTAGTCAGCTGGTGGAAGCGATTGGCGAGACGCCATCAGAAGGTGCAAGCCAGTTGACCCCGAGTTGGTGGCAGCGAGCAACGTTAATTCTTTCATGGCTTTTGGTGGTGTGTGCGATGGCAAAACCCACCGTGTTAGGCGAGCCTCAAGTTCGCGCGAGTTTAGGCCGCGATGTGATGGTGGTGGTGGATCTTTCGGGCTCCATGGCCGAGCCAGATTTCACCTCACGTACAGGCGAAAAAATTTCTCGTCTTGATGCGGCAAAAGAAGTGCTGTCGGAGTTTGTTCAGTCTCGTAAAGGTGACCGATTAGGCTTGGTGCTTTTTGGTGATGCTGCTTTCGTGCAAACGCCATTTACCGCAGACCAAAAAGTGTGGCTCGAACTGCTTAACCAAACCGATGTGGCAATGGCAGGGCAGAGTACCCATCTAGGTGATGCGATTGGCTTAGCGATTAAAGTTTTTGAGCAAAGCGATAAGTCGCGTGGTGCTTTAGAACAAGATCAAAACCGTGAAAAAGTCGCGATTGTATTAACCGATGGTAACGACACGGGCAGTTTTGTTGAACCGATTGATGCGGCGAAAGTTGCGAAAGCCAAAGGCGTGAGAGTGCACGTGATTGCGATGGGTGATCCGGAAACGATAGGTGAAACCGCGTTGGATATGGACACGATTCATCGCATTGCGAAAGAATCCGGCGGTGAAGCGTTTGAAGCACTCAACCGTGATGAACTATCGGCTGCCTACGACGAAATTGGCAAACTGGAACCTCAACTTTACGAAAGCACCACATACCGCCCAAAACAAAGCCTTCACCATTACTTGATGGCGTTAGTGGTCATCATGCATTTGCTCGCGTTCAGCGTCGCAACACTCAAAAGAAGGGCTGCAACACAATCATCATTAGGAGAGAGCGATGTTTGATTCTCTTAGTTGGACGCAATTCTTTACGCAGTTTCATTTTATTCGACCACTGTGGTTACTGGCTTTGATCCCCATGTTTTTCTTGGTGTGGTTACGCTGGCGAGAAGAAAGCAAGCCAAGCTGGAAGGATATTTTGCCCGAACATTTACGCAATGCTTTGACGATAGGTGAGCGAGGCTGGCGTAAGCAACTGCCGCTTAAGCTCTTGATGCTGATTGTGTTCATCGCCATTGTGATTTGTGCAGGCCCAACGTGGCAACGTGAATCTTCCCCCTTTGGCGAAGATCAAGCCTCTATGCTTGTGGTGCTTGATAACAGCGACTCGATGCTGCAAAAAGATCTCCCACCAAGCCGCCTTGAGCGTTCCAAACATAAAATACGCGATTTGCTAGCCGCGCGAAAAGGCGGAAAAACGGGTTTAGTCGTGTTCGCGGGCAGTGCTCATGTCGCAATGCCTATAACTCAAGACAGCAAAGTATTTGACCCATTTTTGGCGGCCATTACGCCAGAGATTATGCCCGTGCAAGGTAAGCTTGCCGAAAAAGCCTTGCCGTTAATTGATCTGCAATTGCAAGGTCAACCAGGCTCCACCGTTCTGTTGGTGAGCGACGGCGTGAACCCGGCCACGATTGAGCAATACCAAGCGTATTTCTCGGGCAAACCTTATCAACTGTTAATTCTTGCGGCAGGGAACGCTGACATTGTGAGTAACAACCCAATGGATTTGGATTCTCTACAAAAACTGGCCAGCCAGACCAACGGTCGATTGGTGGAAGTGACCGTCGATAATAGTGATATCGAGCAACTGAATCGATACGTTGAGCGCAATATGCAGCTTAATGGCGAATCTTCAATGCCTTGGAAAGACATGGGGTATCAAATTCTGTTCCCAATCGCGCTGATCATGATGCTGTGGTTTAGAAAAGGGTGGTTAGTGCAGTGGTGCGTGATTGTAATGGTGAGCGGCACGTTATTGATGCCAACAAGTGCGATGGCCGAGAATATTTCAGTTAAAGCCGAGCAGCCACAAGTTGTGCAAAAAGTGACGGCTTTCGACAAGGTGGCGCAATGGTGGTGGGATTTGTGGCTAACGCCAGACCAACAAGGACAGCGTTTGTTTAACAAACAAGCGTATTTAGAAGCCGCGAAACACTTCGTCGATCCATTACGCAAAGGCACGGCGTACTACTACGCTAGCGAGTTTGAACTCGCCCACAGTGCGTTTTTGGAAATGCAAAACGACCCGTCCGAAGAGGTTCGAGATTACGGTCTTTATAATGCGGCGAGTGCATTGGCGCGTCAGCGTGAATATTTGGCTGCACGTGACTTGTTAAAATCCCTAGCCAACAAGCCAACATTGAGCGAGAGGCTAAGACCGGATGTTGAGCATAACTTGAAAGTGATTGGTGGTATTGTAGAGGACATCAACCGGATGAGTGAGAGTCAGGCAGGAACAGAGCAAGAAGCATCAACCGAGCTAGGCGATAACCCTCAAACCGCAGAAGGGGCGGATGAAAAAACGTCAGCGGAGTTGATGATTAAAGAAGCGTTAAGTGCAGACGACATCTTAGGTAGCCAAGAATTAGCCGACAAATGGTTAAAGCGAGTCGAAGCGGATCCTAAATACTTCTTAAATGCGAAGTTTCAGATTCAATTGCGTTCAATAGAAACCGGAGAATCAACCTCTACTGCGAACGAAAATACAGAGGAGGCGGTGCAATGATGAAAAGCCACCGTTTTACGCACTTTGCTTTACCCTTGTGGTTAGTTATCTGTTTCGGCTTCCTCCTGAGCAGTAGTGTGTTGGCTCAAGATATTCGTGACGTTCAACGAAAGCATGGAGTTGAGTTACAAGCGTGGGTTGGTAAACAACCAACGGCTGGAGAGAAGAGGAAAACACCAAGTTTTAGCGTCAATGAGCAAGTTATTTTAACCATCGAAGTGGCAACGCCGCGTTGGTTTACGGGTGGTACGAGAATTGGCAATATTGAAATACCCAATGTTATCGCCAAACAGCGTAATCAACTAGCAACCAACTTTACTGAGCAAAAAGAGGGGCAAACTTGGTCGCGTCAACGCTGGGAAGTGACTTTGTATCCTCAAGCTTCTGGTGATTTTGTGATTCCACCTGTCGCAGTGGGCGTTCAGGTGTCTGCGCCGGACGGCGAGAAGGTGTCAGGCACACTTTACACGCAGCCGATTAAGTTCAAAACCGCCTTGCCATCGGGCCTGCTGAGTGGTGAGACACCTTGGTTTTCTGCAACAGATGTAGAGGTAAAGCAAGAGTGGGATACCTCCACTGAGTCACTCAAAGTTGGGGATGCAATCACGCGTAAAATCACCATTTCGGCTCAAGATTCACTATCTGTATTGCTACCAGACTTGTTGAAAGGAGAATCAACAACCCGTTATCAAGCGTATCCTCAACCCCACCGTTTGACAGATACGCAAACACGTGGTGATTACCAGTCAACACGCACAGAAGAGAGCGTGTACGTGATTCAACAAGGTGGTGAATTAACCCTGCCTGATTATGAGTTTCGTTGGTGGAACAGTAAGACTCAGCAAGTGGAAACGGTGATGTTAGAGGGCAAAACTTTTGCCGCGAAGCACACGTTGAAGTCCTTCATCAGAACGTACTTTGCATGGATTGTTTCCACGCTTGTGTTGCTGGGTTTTGTGATTATTTCATTGGTAGCCATTAAACGTTACTACCGCAACAGACCGACACCAGCATGGTTGACGTTCCACCGTTTGTTAAAGGCTAAACGTTGGTCTGAAGCAAGGACCATATTGTACAAACAATTGCGTTTAAATACGGCAGAGCTGGAAATGAACAAAGCCGATACGAGTGAATCGTGGCAAAAAAGTGCGTCGCGAATGCAAAATGGTGAAAATAGCGCTCATTTACTGAAGTCGATGTGGCGCAAAGTCCAGACCAAACAAAAACGCTTTAAATTCCGTATTCCGCGAGCGTTACCAGAACTGGACAAAGTCATTGGAAGAGATGGCAATGAATAAAACGGGGCGCTAATATAGCGCCTCGTTTTTATTAGAGAATAGAGTTCAAATGAGCCAAGAGTTTATGCGCCGCGCATTGGAAGTGTCCAAAAATGCGCTTCCTGAATGTCAACCCAACCCGCCGGTTGGCTGCGTGTTAGTGAAAGACAATCAAATCGTTTCTGAAGGTCATACTCAAGCGATTGGTGGCAATCACGCGGAAGTGGAAGCGCTGAATGCGTATCAAGGCTCGTTAGAATCGGTGACGGCATACGTTACGCTGGAACCGTGTTCGTTTGTTGGTCGCACGCCAGCTTGCGCGGTGACATTAGTCAAATCCGGCATAAGCAAAGTCGTCGTAGCCATATTGGACCCCGACCCGCGCAACAGTGGTCGAGGTATCGAGATTCTAAAACAAGCAGGTATAGAGGTAGAAACGGGTTTGTGCGGCGAGGAAGTCAGCGAGTTTCTTACCCCCTTACCTAGGCAAAGCCTAAGTCAAGCTTTACGTTGCACTATGGTGCCAGTTTATGTGGTGAATGAAGTGCGTCAAAATTGAGTTAAAACTCATTAAAACAAGCGATACCGCCCATTTATTGCACTTGGCTACGTGAAGGATCATGCTGTTAGATTAAAATAGAGAAAGTGACTTTTGAAAAATTTAATAGCATGAAACCGACCGACCTTAATCTTATTCCCATTTTCACTGCCATCTATGAAGAGCGTAACTTGTCTCGGGCGGCGGCGCGTTTAAACATCACCCAGCCTGCGGTGAGTAAAGCGCTAGCAAGGCTACGTGATATCTACGATGATCCATTGTTTCATCGTTGCGTTAAAGGTGTCGAGCCTACCTCGTTTGCGATGGATATTTATCCTGCTCTTCTAGCTTCAGTACAAAATTTCACTTCGACATTATCGGCCTCTAGTGAGTTTGACCCTAAAGTGTCGAATAGAGTGTTTTCTATTGCCTGTGTGTCCGTTGCAAGCTTTGAGTTGCTACCTCAAGTCATGAAACAAATCCGTGTGTCGGCGCCAAATGTTGCATTAGAAGTACATCCGCTTTTTACGGAAGATTTTGAAAGTGATCTGCGGTTACAACGATACGATTTGATCATTGATATCACACCAAGAGCAAGAACGGTGTTAAAACTGGAAACTGTACTTACGGAGCGTTTGGTGGTGGTATGTAGCGAAGCGCATCCACGCCTGAATGACGAGATTACGGCTGAACAATTTTTTGAAGAAGAACACGTAGTGGTTTCGCAGTGGCAGAGTCGTAAGAGCTTGTTAAACGCCGATGACATTGTCGACTTGGATAAGAGAAAGATTAAGTATCGAGCCTCAGGCGTACTAGAAATGCTCCCAATTATTTGTGGTAGTGAATACATTGGTTTAATGCCAGAGTCGATGATCAACTTGTTCAATAACACCTATCATGTTAAATCTTTATCAATGCCATTTGATGAACAAATGTATGAGCTTTGTACAATCTGGCATCCTAGTCGCACAAACGACAGCGCCCATCAGTGGTTACGTTCACAGATTAAGCAAGCAGGAAAAGTCATCAACCAATAGGAAGTGCAATGAAAAAGACAATACGTGCCATCCTTAACGGAAAAAAAGCTGGGAATCCAGAGTTAAGAGATGCAATCATGAAAATGAGAGAAAAAGGCATCGACGTACAGGTGCGTGTGACGTGGGAATCTCAAGACATGCCGCGGCTAGTTAAAGAAGCGGTTGATGAAGGCATTGAACGTATTGTTGTCGCTGGTGGCGATGGGACCGTCAATGAGGCGGCTTCTGCGATTATTCAAATTGACAAAGAAAAACGCCCTGAGTTAGCCATTATTCCCCTTGGTACCGCCAATGACTTTGCTACCGCTATTCAAGTACCTAATTCCATTAAGGCGTCTTTATCTCTTGCTGTTGAGGGGCAGTCCGCTTTGGTCGATTGCGTCAAAGCGAACGATCGCTGCTTTATTAACGTGGCAACAGCAGGGTTTGGTGCAGAAGTTACAGCAGAAACGCCTGTTGAACTCAAAAACTTTCTTGGCGGCGGAGCTTACACGTTAACTGGTGTTATAAAAGCACTTGGCTTTAAACCATATGACGGAACAATAAAGATTGAAGGTGGCGCGTATCAGGGAGAAATGTTGCTCGGTGCGTTTTGTAATGGGCGCCTTGCTGGAGGTGGGCAAGAGTTAGCTCCAAAAGCGATGATTAATGATGGGATGATGGATCTAACATTGGTGCGCCCATTTTTACCTCATGAGCTGCCTAAAGTAATCGACGAGATCAATAACCCGAGTGAGAAAGGAGAGTTTGTGAAGTACACTAAAGCAAGCTGGTTGGAGATAGATTTTCCGAATCCATTGCCTCTTAATTTAGATGGAGAACCTTATCATTCGAGAACCATTAGATTTGATGTTCAGCCTAAGAGTATACGATTAGTCGTACCGCAAGATTGCCCTTGCTTGACTAGCTAAACGAGCGTTTTCCATGATTATTGCGTAACACAGCCACTAAAATGTGGCTGTGTTATTTGTGTTGAGGTATTAGTCAACTTCTTAACGTTTTTGAATGGTCTCAACGTCTATTTGCGTAGTTGTCCAATCTGAATCAACCTCTCCTCGAATCATTACGGTATCTTTTGGTGTCACTTCTTGACCCATCCAATCTTCGTTGTCGATCTCTACTTCGATCTCACCAGTGTTGTCTTTGAACAAGTAAGTCTCGTTACCAAATGATTGAACAATATGCCCGGTTAGCACTACAGCGCTGTCGTCGGTTGCGTTGCGCGCCTCTTTCACCGTATTGATTGCACTGACTTCTGGACCATTAAACGCGGCGAAAGCCGAGCTTGAAAGTAGAGCAAGCATGGATGTTAACAATACTCTTTTCATTATCATCTCCTTATATTAGAAGTAATAAGTTGTGCCTACGTTAAAGGATGCAGTGTTTGCGTAGCTGTCTAGTTGGTATTTAGCGTTTGCGCCAATGGTGAGCTTTGGCAACACTTGGTATTCCGCGCCCACAGAGAACATTGCGCCTAACTCGTTGCTTTTCTCTGAGCTATGGAAAAGCGAGTTGCTTATTTCCACATCGTCATTCGCGACAAGCTCATATTCTTGATGTTGAGCAACCTTGGCGTCGTATTGCGTGTAAGTTAAACCCGCTTTGAATTTTGTTGTCCATTTATCACTTAATGCATAGCTAAACACTGGTGCTAGCGAGACTTGTTTGGCTTTGATTGACGCATCCCAATCCATTTCATGATGGTAATCTTTGCCATCAATTGTCTTGATACCAAGGTTCTTAGAACGGCCGTCATCAAGGTCAAACTGGCTGTAACCTAGCTCAATTGCCCAATTGTCATTAAACGAGTAACCGATAAAACCTGAGAAAATACCATCCTCAAGTTCTGGATTAAGTGTTACATTTTCAGCTGAAAAGTGAGGTTCCAAGTCATGGTCAGTGGTGCCTAGTCCATATTCCAGACCTACATAAGGAGCCGCAGATACCGAAACTGAGCAGGTAACGAGTAACGCAAGAATGGTTTTGTTCATTTTATTTTGCCTCTTCAAATCAACTTAATGAGTAGAAGCGCATTGTGTGTGATGAAGCGTGAAGTGATCGTGAAGAAACAAAAATATTTCAGAAAAAGAGCAAGGTGCGGTAAAAAAGAAATTGTTTTAATGAATATGCGCCAAGCTCTTTATATAAAGAGAGTTAACTTGCGGCGACGTAACACACCGCAAATGGCACATTAAGGCGAGTAAACTCTTTAATCCAACGCCATTGGTTGTCTTGGAGTTTATCGCCTGGCCCTTTTACTTCAATCCATTCGAACTCGTTTCCTTTAAAAGCAATCAGATCAGGCATCCCATTGCGGTAAAGCTTTAGGTCACTCAATTGTATTTTAAATAGCGCCACCAACATGCTAGTTGGGATTGTATCAAGTGCCGTTTCGAGTAGCTCTTTACTTATTAAGCTCCAATGCACAAATGGATTGCTGATACCAAACTTCTCATCGTACCTAGTTAACAACGTATGAGTATTGCCCGTTTCCAACTCACCAAACGTCGCATCTATCAAAGCTTGGCGTTTGGTAACAAAATCAGAATGGTACAAATCCAGAGGACGATGTTGATAGGCATTGATGAATGCGCCTTCGATGGGAGCGAAAATCGCATCCCAAAAAGTGAGACCAAGTAATGCATTAAGCAGTGCATTTTCGGCGTAAAATACAGTCCAGCCTAAGGACTCAAAATACGCTTTGCTGGCGAGTTCGACTCTCTGTTGAGATAAATCCAGTTCAAGGCGGTATTCCGTACAGGTTGACTTCGTCACTCTTGGCACTTTCTCGCCTTGTTTTCGTTTTAACCGTTGCTCAAGTTTTTGTGCAACTTCGAGCTCAGACACATCGATCGGTGAGTGAAGCATATCTGTGACAATGTCACCAAATAAATCATCATGGTTTAATTTGTCATAGATACGTGCGCGTCGTTCTCGGCTCGGTGTGAGTTGAGTTTGCCCAAATAGAGATAGGGCGGTCTCTAGATCATTAAGCCGTTCGTAATCACGTGCTATGTCATTCAACATGTGCTCGCGTTTACGATCTACGTAACGGTGTTTAACGGGCTGAGGCATTGCCTCAATTAATAAGTCGAGATTGGCTTTGTCTTTTCGGTCAAATTGCCAGTACAGGTTGGCCAACTGGCTCAGTTCAATTAAACGGTCTATTTGCTCACGTGAATCAAAGAAACGGCGCACTTTACTCAATTGATATTGCTCGAACTGATGCAAACCTAAGTCATCAAGCACAAACTGACTTAAGTCTTGATGGGTGTTGGCAAAAAACAGAGTGAGCAACACGTCGATCATATGAGCTGAATTGAGTTTGACGATCGTAAACTCAAGCTTCTCTATACGATCAAATTCCGCATTACTCAAACGTTCGACAAGGGCGTCTTTCTTGAGTGATTTCGGCAGTTCGGGATAAAGTGTGGAGATTTCTGGTTTGGTCAGTAAATTGGCCGCTAACTCTTGATGAGAAAGGGGTGGGGAAAGGGCTACAAACTCATGCTGACTCAATTCTACCAGTGCTTCATTGATAGAAGGTATTTCTTGATAACTCAGCTTATCGCTTCGAAACCAACACCCCTTTCGGCTGTATAAACGCACCAAAAGGCACTGGGCGTGTTTGCTCAAAGAATCAAACGAGCAAAGCCATGCGTGTTCTTCCTTGGTCAGTAAATCGCTGTACCAAGTTACTGCGTGATGAGTCAGCTTGAAGAAGTTCTCTAGATAGTAGTCTGGTGCAAATTCGATAGGGCTTTCCATAAACGACCGATAACAAAAAAGGCTTAACCCATAGGTTAAGCCTTTTTGCTATCAAATCAATTCGCAATTATGCGTTTTTTAGCTGTGCTACTTTCGCTTCAGACAATGGCTTAGTGATGAACGCTAGTACGATACATACTGCCATCATTGCTGAAGAAATTGTGTAAGCCAAGGTGTAGCCGTCGCCATTTGTCATCGAGAAACCAACAACCGCTGCGCCGATTGCACCACCGATACCCCATGCTGTGTAAAGCACACCGTAGTTAGTGCCGTAGTTTTTCAGACCGTAGAACTCAGCCGTTAGAGTAGGGAATACCGCTAGAAGTGTGCCGTAACCTACCGCTGCGATTGCTGTACCGATGATCAGTGTAAACTCAGAGTCGAACGTCGCGAACAGCACCATGTTTACGCCTTGTAGAACGAACGCGAGTAGAAGCGTACGAACACCGCCGATTTTATCTGCAAGCATACCCGCGGCAACACGACCGCCAGAGTTGAATACAGCAAGAATAGACGCTAGGTAAACCGCGTTTGGCAAGTTTGCTTGAACGCTTGCGATTGTCGTGATGTTACCAATGATCATTAGACCAACAGAAGCTGCAAACGCGTACATGATCCATAGAGAGTAGAACTGTGGCGTTTTCAACATTGCTTTCCAAGTTAAGTCATCTGACTTTTTCACCGCTTTAGGTGCTTGGCCTTCTTTTACTTTAGGCTCAGCAGGTGTGTAGTCTGCTGGTGGGTTGTTGATGGTTGCTGCAAGAGGAACTGCAATCGCTAGGATACCAACACCAAGAACCATAAAGCTAGTTTGAATGCCCATGCTGTCTATTAGCGCAGAAGTTACTGGCGCAAGGTAAATAGCCGCTAGACCGAAACCTGCCGCAATAATGCCGTTAACCATACCTTTCTTCGAAGCGTGGAACCACTTCATCGCAGAAGGTGATAGGCATGCGTAACCAAAACCGATACCTGCACCTGTGATCACACCGAATGTAATGTTCAACATTAGTGGAGAGTTCACAAAGCCAGAAGCGATCATGCCCAGACCTGTAAGAACAGTACCTAGGATAAGGATCATTCGAGGGCCCATGCGGTCTTGAAGAATACCTGCAATAAGAAGACAGATAGAGAAAGTGATGGTTGCAGTTGCGTAAGGTGCAGAAGCTTCTGCAGCACTCCAGCCTGATTCAGTTACCAGTGCCTTGTTGAATACACTCCAAGCATACAGGATGCCAAGACAAAGGTTGATACAGAACCCTGCTAACAGGATGCGCATAGCTTTATCAATCTTGCTCATTTTTATTCTCAGTTTTTCCTCTTATTGGCAATGCCGCAAAGAAGGTTGGTTTAAAGATGTTTTTTCTCAAAATTAGTTTGCGTTTTTCAACGTTTAACGCAATGAGCGCGGATTATAACCAATAAATATGTGATTGGAATCTCTTTTTACGGTTACTGATAAAATAATTTGCAACATTAAAAGTGGATGTGAATTCATGGTTTTGTATGTAGTAAGAACGTTGTAAAAAAGTGGCATTTTTTGTTCACTAATAACGAATGATGAGTCAAGACAGAGAGGTTTTACGCTGTTGAGTGCACAGTTCACATTTCAAATAAAAAATTTCAAAATGTTTCCATGTTAACCATCTGTAACAAAAATGGAGAATTTATCATCTGGCTGTCGTAAGTATCAGATGCAAAGGGTTTCTTAATTTTTAATTGTTAACCTTTTGTAATAATTGAAGCTGATTAGCTTTTGTGTTCATTAAGTGAGCAAAAAAGTAACTTGTAATTGCTGATTTTAGGCGCAGAATATAGTGAAAAATGAGTTTTCATTTATGAAGGGATGCTTTTTAGATTTGTTGTGAGGTGACTTATGAAACTGTTCCTATTACTCATGGCTTCGGTATCCGCTGGTATCGCATCAGCAGACCACATCCATTCATTTATGTTGGGCTTATCTATTGCTTCTTTAGCGGTAGGTAGCTGTTATTTCTTCGCATTTCGCAGCTCGCGCTTTCCACAGCTTGCTTTATTCCTACTCATTTGCGGTATGCTTTCTAAGTTGACGATAACCGTAGTCGGTGTGATGTGGGGAATGTCCGCGGAATTAATCACGTCTCCAATCGTATTCGCACTTTCATATTTATTCTTTTCGCTTGCCGTTACCTACTTATGGTTTAGCTACAGAGAGAGCATCACTAAGATTCCTGACCGATTTAAGTCAGCGTAAATCATCACATTAGAATAAAAAAACGCCAGCACATTTGCTGGCGTTTTTAATTAAACGTAATTTTGTTCGGATATTGCTTTTAGTTTGATCGTGGCAATACCGTTAGGCACTCATTGGAACAAGCACCATAGTACCAATAATCACCGTGATAAGGCCTGCTAGAACTGGAACGGATGTGCGTTTTACAACCTCAAACGGGCTGATGTTTGCCATACCTGATGTCGCAACGATTACGCCAGATACTGGTGAGATAGTACGGCCTAGGTTTGATGCTTGAAGCATCGGGATAATTAGGAACGCAGGGTTTAATCCCATTTTAGCAGCTAAAGATGGTGCTAACTCCACGAACGCATAGAAAGGCGCGTTGCCCGAACCCGTTGCAATTGCTGCTGCAACTGTCAATGCAGTTAGAATAAGCATTAAAGCAACGCCGCCTGCACCAGCATTGTCTGCGAGATGAAGTAGGTTATCGATAGCGCCGATAGACATCAGACCTTGTGCAAAAACCCCTGCGGCAACCAAAAGCATCACAACGCCTTTAAACGCGTCAGCCATGCCCGCGTAACAAGAATCTAAATCTTCTAGTGATTTCTTACCATCGAACTTATTTACAACATAATGGATCAGAGCTCCAAGGAAAATCGAACCAACCACAATAGTGTAGATGTCTAGACTAAGTCCTGGAATGGTACGACCGTTGAATAGGAAAACGCCGATGATAGGTAGAAATGGAAGAGCTGCATAAAACGCTGGTGCGTCAGCTTTGATCTCTGATACATCAATTTTTTCCATTGGCGTATTTTCTTTCTTATCTAAGTATTTGTTCCAGAAGAACGCTGCCGCTGCCATGACGATGATTGCGCAAATAGAAACAGGCAACACAGTTTGTACCGCAAACACATCAAGCTCTAAACCAGACTTTTCTGCTGCGATAACAACATCACCAGAAGTAGGAGAAAGGATGATTGCCGCTGGAGAGGCACACACTGCAACGGCTGCTGGACGAGAAATGCCCATCGCGACCATCATTGGGAATAGTGTCGCCATTAATAGTACGCCAAGGCCTGTTGCAGAACTTACCGCAAGAGACATTAAACACGCCACAATGTAAGCCGCTACCAAAAGGACGTAAGGAGACTTGATGACAGAAAGCGGTTTAGAGAACTGTTTCACTACCACGTTGTTCGCGCCGATATGAGTCATGTATGACGCAAAACCACAAAGCAGCATGATTTGCATACCAAGACCGCCACCGCGGTATTGAAGCATGTATTTCACGTATTCAAGCGCATCTGTCACCATGTTACCAGTTGAGGTGATTTTTGACGGCAGCACGTCGTGCCCCAAAACGCCAGTCATAAGAAGTAAAGCAATACCAGCTGTCAGTAACACGCCCGCAGCTTTATAGCCTTTGACAATAAAGTAACCCACCGCAATGGTAACCACTAAGCCAATTAAGAGCTCTAACATAGGGATCTCCGAATGTTATGTAAAAAAGAAAGAAACTGTTTCAGTTTATGACAAGGAATTTACAGAATTCTTAGCTGTGGCACGAGACAAATATGGGGCTTGCATGATCTGAGACAAATAATAATTTAATAAATAATTTCGTTAGATTGTATTGTTGGAATTTGGTTTTCTAAGTGTTATGTGCTGGTTTGAAGCTATTTATAGGAAGGAAAATATGACTAGGAAAGTGAATGAATAATGAGTGAATTGATTCACAATAGGAAAAAGACTTTACTCAATAAGCAATTATTGGAAAACACTCTTCACAACAAAAAAGCTTCGCCGAAGCGAAGCTAAGTAATCGTAAGAATGAGGATAAACTATGCGTATCGACGAACCATAAGGTTCCAACTACGTTGCTGCCGTTCGAACTCTGCTTTAATTTGCTGGTACTTCATTTTCGTTACAGAACATTCGTATTTTTTTACCACACTGGCAGTTTTGGCACCGAGTACTTCTTTGCGCATCTCGTAGTATTCCTGCATGTGATGAACTAGAGTATCAAACTCGTGCTGTAGCTGATCGAGGATCGTTTGCGTGTTCGGTTTCGATTCTAGCTTTTCTCTTGCTTTCTTCAAAAGTTGACTCGCACGGGCTTTTTCAATTCTAAATGTAGGCGTTGTGCGCAACTTAGATGTGAGTCCTAGCCAAGAACATGACTTTATCAACCACTTCGTTGGGTCGTAATGCCACCAATACACGCCATTGCGATAGTCATTCTCGAAAATATGATGGAAATTATGGTAACCCTCTCCAAATGTGAAAAAGGCGAGTACACCATTATCGCGAGCAGTGTTTTTGTCTGTGAAAGTTTGCTTACCCCAAATATGTGCGAGGGAGTTAATGAAAAAAGTCGTATGGTGACTCATAAAGAGTCGAGTCGCACCAACGACCAATAACATCCCCCAGATATCACCGTAGATCAGTCCGAGCATGACTGGGAAACCAATATTAGTCAGTAGGGCAAGTGGAACATAATACTTATGCTGCCACATGACGATTTTGTCGCGCTTTAGGTCACGGCAGTTTGTATATTCGTTTTCCTTTGATTTATTGTAATCACGTAACATCCACCCAATGTGAGAATACCAAAAACCCCGCTTGGCTGAGTACGGATCTTTATCGTTATTGTCGACATGTTTGTGATGCACACGATGATCAGAAGACCAATGTAATGCACTATTTTGCAAAGAAAATGCTCCTCCAATCGCAAAAATGGCGCGCAAAATAGGATGAGCTTCGTATGTTTTGTGGCTCCAGAGACGATGATAGCCTGCTGTAATAGAAAGGTTAGTAAAACTAAATGCAATCACTCCCCAAATTAGATGTTCCCAACCTAGTCCAAAATGATATGCATACCAAGGCATTACAATAAAAGTCAGAACAAAACTGGCAGAAAATATTAATGTATTCAACCAGATAACAGGTGGTTTGTTTTGAGTCACAGGTGTATCCCTAACTTTGAGCTAACAACTGTTCGCTAGAATATCAGCGTACACATGTAAGTCAAATTAAAGTTAGACAAATGTGACTATTCCTTTGGGTGTAGATTAAGGAACTTGATGGGATATTTTGCTTTTAATTGAATAATGAGTAGTATTAAAAAATGAGCTCTGGCTTAAGGTGTATAAAATCTGCCAAGAAACAAGTGTTATAAAGGTGGAATATACCGAGACTCTATAAAGAAGCAAAAATGTAAGAAAATAGGAATACGTAATGGATTTACGATTAGCGGAATATAAGGACTACGAGCGCATTGCGCATCTTCATGCGGATAGCTGGAAGCGTCATTACCGTGGCATTCTTAGTGATAACTATCTTGAGAAAGAAGCGATTGACGACAAACTACTGATTTGGCAAACCCGTTTGACCAACCCACCATTCAATCAGCACATTGTCTTGGCGGAGGAGGGAGGTTTGCTACTTGGCTTTGTTTGTGTGTTCGGCAATCATGATTTCGAGCGTGGAACCTTTATTGACGCATTGCATGTTGATGACAGTTACCGTGGTCGTGGGATTGGTAAGCAGCTATTACTTGCTGTCGCAGAATGGCAACAGCAGTACTTTAAAGACACAGGTCTTTATTTAGAAGTTGTGTCGCAAAACATTTCTGCGATTGAATTCTATCGCCACATTGGTGGACAAGAGGATCAAGAGCGAACTTGGCGCGCACCTGATGGCAAAGAGGTGTTAGAAAAAGTATTCCGTTGGAAGAACGCCCAGTCATTAGTTAGTCGGATTGAGGAAAACGTGATTTACTCCTAACCTAGCGTTCTAAAACATTAGATAAGAGCAGTCTCAACACTGCTCTTTTTTGTTTATGCACCCTAACGTTATGTGTTATTAAAAGCTTTCTAGAAGTTAACCCCCATGGCTTTTAGTTCGAGCTCACATTGCTGAGCATTTTCAAACTGAATAGCAGCCATGCCAACTGCTCGGGCACCTTCAACATTGTAAGGCATGTCATCAAGAAATACTGTCTCTTCGGGGTTAAGCTGATACTTTGAAAGTAGAGTTTGGTAGATCTCCGCTTGTGGTTTTAGTAATTGAACTTCAGAAGAGATGATTGCTCCATCAAACAGTGGCCAAAACTCATAGGTAGTACGAAGATGTTCCACCATTTCGTTGATGTTGTCTGTGAGCGCATATACGCCATATCCGGCACTTTTTACTCGTTTTAACAGCTCTATACTGCCGTAAAGTAGTATTTGAGTGTGTTTTACATAATAAAAGAAGCGGTCCATTTCTTCCGTCGTTACTTGGTGTTCACGTTGATAACGCTGTTTTGCTTCCCTTTCGGAGATCGTCCCTTTATTTAAATCTTTCCAGATTTGTGATGAAAATAGCATTTGAGCCATTTTCTCTGACTCTACGGAACCACCAAATGTTAAGCGAACGATTTCTACTGGAGACCAGCGTACCAATACATTACCTACATCAAAAATGACATTTTTTATCTGGAAAGAATTCATGACACACCCCAAGCCAATTGTTTGTCACCGCGCCATATGCGGTGAGTGCTGTTTTTAAATCGTTGGAAAGCCGTGCCAAAGGCGCGACTTGAGTTTCTAGAACAAAATGAGATTAACATCCAATTGGATACAGAGCGATTATCGCAAAATTACACTAAACTATATGCAACTTTGTTTATTTGGTTGTAAATCAAGTGCAGCTGTCTTAAAAGATTGAAACTAAAGATAAGTATTGCGAGCTGTTTACGTCATTTCGCGCTGCTTATAAATGATGATTAATATATAATTAGTTAATAATAAAATGATAAAAGTGAATCAAAATCACATTGTTGTGCGTCAGGCGGAGTAAGCAAAACAGATTATATGGACTCGATACGTAAGGTTTATCAATATGCAGAACCAAACCTAACTCTCGTTGGCTGGATGGGGTTTCTTGGCTTTCCGCTGTACTACTTTGTCTGGGAGTTTGCCTTTCCACAGGCTTATGAAAATTTACCTCTTAGATTGTTTTGCTCGTTATTGTTTTTCGGCATCATTTTTAGAAACCGCTTATCATCGACTTGGAGAGATTATGTTCCTATTTACTACCAAGTGACGATAACGCTGTGCTTACCGTTTTTCTTTTTTTATATGTTACTGATGAATGACTGGTCCAATGTATGGGTTATGTCGTTTATGTCTGCAATTTTCTTACACATTTTACTGGTTCATGTTACTAGGGTCATGTTTGCTCAAACCTTTGCTGGGATAGGTTTAGCAACATTCTTCGCTTGGGTTGCAAAAGGGTTCCATCTTGACTTGACCATGGATTGGACTCATGTGCCAATCTTTCTGTTTATTTATGTCTTCGGTAATTTGTTCTATTTTCGTAACCAAGTTGAACATGAAGCGAAAGTCTCGCTGGCAAAATCATTCGGGGCAGGGATTGCACATGAAATGCGTAACCCGTTGAGTGGGCTTTGCACTTCAATAGATGTTATCCAGTCGATCTTGCCCAACATGAAAGAGGCAGGAAAAGAGCAGTACGTCATGAGTGTAGAAGATGTCACCTTATTACGTGAAGTGAGTCAGGATGCAATGAACATTATCCAATCGGGTAATGAAACCATCGATTTATTGCTGACTTCGATTGATGAAAATCGAGTTTCTCGTTCTAGCTTCAAAAAATATTCAGCTCACTCGGTCGTTGAACAGGCAATTGAAAGCTTCAGTTATAAACGTGCCACTGATCGATTTGCCATATCGTTGGATGCGAGAAGTGAGTTTGAGTTTCTAGGTAGTGATACGCTGCTTAAATACGTTATGTATAATCTTTTCAAGAATGCCTTCCATCACCGTAAATCTGAAGATTTTCACATACATGTATCCATGATAAGTTCAGAACGCTTTAATCAAATTGTTGTAACCGATAATGGTGCTGGTATTGCTCCTGATGTTCTACGCAATATCTTTCAAGACTTTTACACCACCGGCAAATCAGGAAGTTATGGTTTGGGCCTACCGTTTTGTAAAAAAGTCATGCGTTCATTTGGGGGGAACATTGAGTGTCAATCTCAGTTAGGGGAGTGGTCTCAATTTACGTTAACTTTCCCACTAACGACATCTGATACCGTTACTGAAATCAAAAACGATCTGACTAAACTCAAAACCATTCTAACGGTGACTAGCCAAGATATCTTGGTGTCTAAAGTAACAGATATTAGCCGTTTTATGGGCTTTGACTCGACAATTTTAGATGTCAACCAAGTACTCAAAAAGAAAGAGTACGAGTTCGAATTCGATCTGATTTTTATCGATCTTGAGAGCTTAGATCCAAGAGCAAACCAATTGGATAGATTAGAATCTCTCTTGTCTTTCACTGAAGCACGCATAGTTTATCTTTTTGAGCATCATCCGACTCAGAGAGCACGTAAGGCTGCATATGAACCTATTTGGATCGAAACGCAAGCCTGGTTATTGAATACTAAACCAACTATTGAGCGTCTCTTATATGATTCAAGCTATGTATCGACACCAACGGCCTCGGTGACGTTAGATAATTCAAATAAGCGCACAATTATGGTCGTGGATGATAATGAATCTTTGCGTAAATTCACGGCAATGTTACTTGAAAAGCAAGGCTTTGAAGTGATTCAGAAAGAAGACGGGCAGCAGGCTCTGGATACACTAGAGCAAGAAGATGTTGATCTCATTCTGATGGATATCGAAATGCCAATTATGGATGGTGTAGAAGCGTCTAGGCGAATTCGAAGCTCGGATAAAAACTATGCGTCGGTACCTATTATTGCGCATACAGGGGATAGTTCACCTGTCACGTTGGACAAAATTGGGTCTTCGGGTATGTCTGACTTCATCGTAAAACCGGCGGATAAAAATCGTTTGTTCGATAAAATCGCAAACTGGATCTAATCATTCGCGACTTGTTTTCTTGAGGCGAGTTGCTCACAACGAATAACACGAATAAAGAGCTCAGCAAAACTGTTGAGCTCTTTAGTTTTATCTACACACTAACTTACACAAACTCTAAGTCAGGGTGTGCAAATGCTTGTTGGCAGACAGTGAGTACATGATCAACTTCAGCAGCTGTCATGTCTGCATTGACTGAAAAACGGATGATGTTTTTGTTCCTTCCAGTTGCAGGGCGGCAAAACACTGCGCCGTAAACATTTCGCTCTTCGAGAAAATCGCGGACTCGCTCAGTGTTTCTCTCGTTGCCGCATTCTAATGAGATAATTTGTGATTCACTGCGAATAGTAAATCCAATGCGTTTTAAACCAACGGCTAAAGACTTGGCTCTTTCAAACAGAATATCTCGCTTATCATCTGATTTTCTTATGACGTCCAGTGTTTTCTCTAGCCGAATGATCTCTTGCGGTAATACAGTAGAACTAAATATTGCAGGGTACGCCACAAACGGAAGCGTCTTCGCCAGTTTTTCTGGGCCTAAAATCGCGCCAGCACGATAAGCAAATGTCTTGGCAAGACTAACGGTAATAAAATCTACCTTATGAGTTAAGCCAAGACCCTGCAGTATCCCCGCACCTTGTGGACCGTGTGTACCTAAAGAGTGTGATTCATCTACAACCAGGCCGCAGTCAAACTCCTGTGCTATTTCGTAGATATCACGTAGAGGAGCGATGGTCCCGATAGTGCTGTAAACCGAATCCACAACAATGATCCCTGAACCGTGACGTGAAATCTGCTTTCTTAGGTGACTGGTGTTGTTATGCATGAACGGATGAATTTGTGCTCCGGCAATACGTGCGCCTTCCCACAAAGACATATGTGCAAAGAAATCAATGTACACAGGTATGTTCGGTGCACAAATAGTCTGCAATAAACCGAGATTCGCAGCCCAACCAGATTGAGAAAGTAGACAACTAGGCATACCAACGAAACTGGCTAGTTGCGTTTCAAATACAGGTTTCGATTCATCGTCTTGTAAGAAAATCGCGGACATCACGACGTTGTCATCGTGCTGGGAAATCGCATCACGATGCGCACTTTGAATCTCCTTGTTATGAGACAGTGCAAGGTAATCATTGCTTTGCAGGACAACGGCATTACACGGTGGGCGTTTACCAAGAACAAGGTGTTTTTTGTTCTCATTCGGTTCGATTAGATCTTGAATATAAAAATCTAGGCGTTCCTCGATAAAGGAGGGAAGTGGTTTGCTTTGTATAGTTTCACTCATAATAAATCTCTTCTTCATATGGAAAAACGCCAGCGCTGACACTTATTCATATTGCGGATTTTGGGGAGAGTGTCACTAACCAGGTTGCATAAGTTTGCAGACCCTTGCAAACTCGACATTTGAGGGTTGGATGGTGGCTGTAACTCTATAGGGGCCCGGGGTCTAAACTAGTTTGTGCTTAAAGTTTATACGGCGATTTTGCGGTGTTTTTTCGTGCTTCATATCTGGGATTTTGGATGAGGAATATAAAGTTTGAAAAGTGAAAAAAATGGGCGCATTAGATAACAAAAAAGGCGCGAAAATCGCGCCTTGAAACATGAGTAGATAAGAGACAAGCTTATCGCTTATTACGTAAATAGCGCTTACGACGCTCTTCTTTACGCTTCGCTTTCTCTTCTTCTTTACGGGCGGTTTCAATCTCGACTTCAATCAGCTCTTGAGTGATCATTTCTGGGCGTTCTAATGTAATTTGGCCCAAAGTGCCTTGGCGAAGTTCGTGTAATAAGATCTCTGATACTTTGTGCAAGTCAACACGTCCACCTGCACGTAGTGCACCGCGGCGACGACCAATTTCTTCCATGATCTCGATGTCTGATTCTGGAAGCTCTTCAATTTGATAACGCTCTTTAAGCTTGTCTGCATAATGAGCTGCTAGGTATTCAATGGTATAGAATGCGACTTCGTCATATTCCATCGCTGTATCTTTTACCGCGCCAGTAGCCGCAAGGCGGAAGCCACTGTGTGGATTTTCCACTTTTGGCCATAAAATTCCTGGAGTATCAGATAATACGATGCCATTTTGCAGGTTGATACGTTGTTGACGACGTGTAACCGCGGGTTGGTTACCTGTTACAGCGATTGTTCGACCTGCGAGGGTGTTAATGATCGTCGACTTTCCAACGTTTGGGATGCCCATGATCATGGTGCGAATGTTTTTACCAATTTCTTCTCGGTGTGGGGCAAGTTTGCGGCAAAGCTCCATGATTCGATGCACTTCTTGTGGTTCAGAAGTCGTGATCGCCATTGCTTTTACATGTTGCTCTTGCTCCAAGTGCTCAATCCACAGTTGAGTTAACTCTGGATCGGCCAAATCACGTTTGTTCAAAACTTTAACGACAGGTTTGTCACCACGGATTTGAGAAATCAAAGGGTTTTCACTACTGAAAGGAATACGAGCATCCAGTACTTCGATGATCACATCCACTTGAGGGATTGCTTCTTCGATCTCTTTACGTGCTTTGTGCATGTGGCCAGGAAACCACTGGATTGAGTTATTAACCATTTGAATTTATACCTTAATTTTTCTAATGCTCCAGCGGTTGTAAAAGTAGCGATGTGAGTCTTGAGTAATACAATACTAGAACGCATTTTCTAAAACTGTGTTTACTTCAAGCTGCTCGAAACCGCGGAGTTGAGCTTTCTTTCATGTTAATACGCCAGTTTATCATGGAATGATGATGAATCATTCAAGATGAAAGTAAAAAGCTATGGCGTGTAAACCTAAAAGCACACATCCCTTATGTATACCGACTCGCAGTGAATATCCGTCTGGGTGAGAGACCGAACGCAAACACTGTGTAGTCAAAGGTGGATTGTGTTGTCAGATTGTTCTGACGAATTTTGGTTTTTTGGTTTTATATCAAATCTTTATTTTTATTTCGCTATTGAGCGAAGTTTGACTTTTATCTGACAAAAACTAGTCTGAGCTTCCATTCAGAGGAAGCAGTCATGCTCAGTATTCTTAGAAGTATTACGGTATCGTCCGTCGCCTTAATTTTTTTAGCGAGTTCTTTTTGCTCAACTGCCAAACAGAGTCCTAAACCGAAGGTCATCGTTGGTGTTATTGCGCAAGACGAAGCTAAAGACTCGTTTGACGGTAGCGTTGGTCCTTCGTACGGAATTAGTCTTGAGTATTTGTCTAACATTACTAAAGCTTTGGATTATGAGTTAGAACTTCGGACTTACAAGCATATTCCGTCTTTACTTGCGGATGTCGAAAGCAAGAAGATTGATGGTGCGGTTGGATTTAGTAAAACAGCAGCAAGAGAAAAGCGTTTCTTGTTTTCGATGCCTTTCTTTTCGAGCACTATCGCGGTTTGGTATCGGAATGCCACTTACCGAGATAGTGATGCGCGTGATCTTAAATGGGTGTGTGTTGAGGGCAGTGTGTATTGTGACAACCTCACTGAACGCGGTATCGATAAGATACATTACGTTAAAACACGTTTAGAGGCGTTTAATGAAGTTAAGCGAGGTAAAGCGAACGCGCTGATTTACACTTATGTTGGTATTACCCAATATTTGGATTTGAATGACATTGTAAAAGGGGTTGTCGATATTCCCAGTTGGTTGAAAAACGAAGAGGTGAGTTTTATCGCTTCGTTGGACAAACAGAGTCTGATCGATGACATCAACAAAATCCTTCAGTGGGAGCAAAATGGAAAAAACATTCGCTCCGTCGCCTCGAAAAATCCTTACCATATCAGTGATAAGTTATTGGTAGATTACCGACGTAATCATCAAAACAAACTAGTGATAACTTACAGCAGCAGTGACGAAGCTTATCCGTTTCTCTACCGAGATTCGCAAACGGGCGAGTTAGATGGCTTCTTTCCAGATTTTGTCGACTTATTGCAGTCTCGTACTGGCTTGAGCTTTAAGTATGTGAAGCCGACGTCGAGCCTTTCTAATGGATTAACGGCATTTGATGCCGATATAGTCCCCATCTCTTATGTGGGTGAGCTACCTAAGTCAGATTGGTTGTTCACTAAACCATTCATGCACAGTAATTACGTGGCTATCCAAGCGGAGCAGAGTAAGCGCGATAAATCTGCACTGAAAGAAGCGGGTATTCTGCTCACTTTGAAAAAGCAAGGGTTAGTTCATTTGGGCACTTTGCAGCAAGGCCAAGTTGATCATTATAATGATTTGAAGAAGCTGCTTACCGATTTGAAATCGGGCGTTTTGGATGTGGCTTATATTCCTGACGACATCGTTCACAACATGATTGCACAAGATCAAGTCGATGACTTGGTGATCAATGCGGAGGACGTTTTGACGTTCTCTAATGCATTTGCGGTTGCAAACCACAATACACAACTTCAACACATGTTGAACAGCATCATCGAAACCATTGATTCTAACGAGATCGAAAAACTGCTGCGTTCTCACCGAAGCTTCAAACTGACTTATGGCTATGACGCGGAGCAGATCGCTACATTTGTTGTTGCTGGTTCATTCATATTCTGTCTCATGTTAATTGCGGCGTATTTCATCTTATCTCACATGCGACTTAAAGTGAGGTTAGCCGAATTTAATGCTGACAATGAGGAAGCGGAAAAGCAATGGCTGATGGACATCATCAAAGAGATCAATAGCTTGGTTTTTATCCATAGTGAAAATAACCATATGGAGATGAGCAATTGTGCCAACTACAACAGTAAACAGTGCCAACAATGTAAGTTGAAAAGTGATTCTGCAAACGCTCCTCTGGTGAATAATTTTGATGAACTGACCACTGTTATTGCTGGAAAGCGTATTTCAGAAGAGGTTGCCTCGTCGGGCTGTGAACTTGATATTAAACATGTATATCGAGAACGCAAAGTCATCGCTTCTCCTAGCGGTAAGAACAAGTTTGTACTGACTGTTATTCAAGATATTACCCAGCAAAAAGAACGTGAGCAGGCGTTAATCGATGCGCAAAAAGAAGCGCAAACCGCGGTACGTGCGCGCGAAAACTTTTTGGCAACCATGAGTCACGAATTAAGAACGCCATTGTCGGCAGCACACGGCATCCTCGATTTGCTAAATCACCAAGTGACGGCAGATTCAAATCGCGAGTTAATTGCCCAAGCCATACGCTCGCTCAATCATTTGAATACGTTAGTAGACGAAGTACTGGATTATTCAAAGTTAGAGGCAGGGTACTTAACCGTCGCCCCAGTTAAGACCGACTTGCTTAAAACCTTGTGCGATGTGTTTCGAAGCTTTGAACCACGAGCGCTCGCGAAAGGTTTGGATTACAAAGTGACAATCAAACCATTTTCGAATGCTTTCATTGAAATCGACGCGCTGCGATTGGTGCAAATTACCACCAATCTACTCTCCAATGCGGTGAAATTCACTGCGGAAGGCGAGGTTGGAATCAGTGTCATTCTTCATGAAAAGCAGCTTATCTTGAAAGTGGCAGATTCAGGTATCGGCATGACGGATGACCAACTCGAAGGCATTCTCAATCCTTTTGTTCAAGCGGATGACACTATTACGCGTAAATATGGCGGCACTGGATTGGGGCTGAGCATTGTTGACCGATTGATCGACTGCATGGGCGGCGTGCTCTGCATCGATTCACAATTTGGCTTAGGCACGACGATTACCGTCAAACTGCCAATTGAGCATTGCGACTCTGAGCCAGACGTTTGTTTGAACTGGACGTATAGCGAGAGCTTACCACTTAATATTCGCCAGTGGTGTGACGCGTGGAAAATGCGTCCAGCGACGTTAAAAACAATGGTGGCGAACCTTCACCCTATACACGACAGCGATGCCAGTTTTAATGGCCTAATGCTGCGTGACGAACAAAGAGTACTTGGCAGTCTTACGTTAAGAGAGCTTCAGTATCCAGATACATTGTTCAATTTGCTCAGCCAAACGCAGCAAGAAACCAAGCTTAGTGACGTAAATCAAGAAGTGGTTTCTTGGGTTCTCGGCACGGTACTGGTCGCAGAAGATAATCCCATTAACCAAAGTGTGATAGCAATGCAGCTTCATGAACTTGGAATCGAACCTGTCATTGTAAATAACGGCCGCGAAGCATGGGAATACATCAACCAAGATGAAAACGTTGTGTTGCTGCTGACCGATTTTCATATGCCAGAAATGGATGGCTATGAGCTTGTTAGGCACGTGAAAAACTCCGAATTTAAAGCAATTCCAATCATCGGTGTGACAGCAGAAGATGCTCGTCTTGCCATTGAGCGCACACAGGATATCGGCATTGATGATGTGCTCTACAAGCCCTATGACCTTAATCAATTAAAAACCGTTTTGATTCCATTTATTGGCGAAAAAGAGAGGGGTAGGCTGCCCGGCTGGATTAAACGGTTCAAAGCACAGGACGCAAAAGAGATTGCGCGCGTGTTTAGTCAATCAATGTCTACAGATATAAAAAACTTAAACGCCGCATCGACTGAGCGAGACAAAAAACGGGTCATTCATGGCATCAAAGGAGCGGTTGGGGCGATAGGGGTAAGCATGCTGACTGAGCTTTGCATTGAGGCAGAACGAGTTACTGCTGCGGAGTTTGACAGGCGAACAGCGGAGCTAATTTTACGAATCGAGCAGGAGATCGAAAACATAAACTATTGGGTAGAGACAAATGAATACACAATTTAATGTGATGGTGATTGATGACCATCCGCTACAAACCACAATACTTACGCAAATATTGGATCGCTATTGCGCGCAAGTCATCCCTTTTAACTGTGTGGATGCCGCTATTCAGAGTGTGCAGGAACAATATTTTGACGTGATTTTTTGTGATATCCAAATGCCCGGAAAAGACGGCATCGATATGATGGAAATGCTCGATAAAGTCCAGTACCAGGGGCAAGTTGTACTGGTCAGTGCAATGGAATTGACCATTATTTCTGCGGTAAGAGCCATGTGCGAGGGATTTAGTTTTGAAGTATTAGGGAAGCTGCCTAAGCCATACGATGAAAATGAAGTCGTTGATTTGTTGGGTAAAATAAAAGATGAAAAAGCGAAACAAGTCAGCTTTGCGCAACCTATTGAAGTGGAAGATCAAGAATTCCTGTTTGCTCTGGCTGAAGGGCGCGTGAAAAATTATTACCAGCCTTTAGTCGATGTGCAAAGTGGGGAAGTGCTTGGGTATGAAGCGCTCGCGCGTTGGAATCATCCTATTTATGGTGTGTTACCCCCTCATTATTTTTTGCCAATTGTAGAGCGTTGCCGCCTTTCTGGAGAGTTGTTTCAAGCTGTATTGAGTAATGTTATCTATGACATGAAACACCGCGGATTGACGCAAAACGTATCCATCAATGTAGACCATGAAAATTTAGAAGATACGGCGTTCTCTCATTACTTTTTACAGCAATGTTTAGAGAGCGAGATTGACCCATCACAAATCACCATTGAAATTACAGAGCGAGATACATTTCAGACTAGCGCGTCCCTGTACAAGAATTTACTCAAGTTGAGGATGAACGGTGTCACTGTCTCAATAGATGATTTTGGCACGGGGTCATCGACGTTTGAAAAACTGGCTCAACTGCCATTCAACGAGTTAAAAATCGATCGTTCGTTTGTACAAGGTGTCGAATGCGATATCAAAAAACGCAACATCGTTGTTGCTATTTGCGCGTTAGCGAAAAGTTTGAATATACGATTGGTCGCGGAAGGTATTGAAGACGAAGTCACACTGCAAGCGATACGTGAGTATGGCATTGATCTTTGCCAAGGCTTCTACATTGATAAACCCATGCCACTAGAAGCCATAACCATACTAAATGAAAGATATGAATAAATTGAATTACTTGATCTTTGACGATCATCCTCTCGTTTGTGTTGCAATCAAGTCGTTGCTGGAAGAGTTAGGTAAAACAAATGGGGTATTTACTGCAACATCAGCGAAGATGGCATTACAAATATTGAAAAAGGAAGAAATTCAACTGTTGATCTTAGATGTGAACTTGGCAGATTGCGATGGGTTTGATTTCTACAAACGTATCAAATCCCATGGTTATGAAGGCAAAGTCATTTTCTTCTCCGCTGAAACTAGCCAAATGTACAGCCAAATGGCTTTTCGTTCTGGCGCTGATGGCTATGTGTGTAAATCGGAAAATCACGACATTCTTAAAGACGCGATAGAAGCGGTAGAGAAGGGGTATACCTTCTTCAAATTTAAGCAAGTTGTTAATAGCGTTCGAGAAATGCCACAACTTTCAAGCAGAGAAAGCGCAGTAATGAAGTATTTATTACAAGGAAAGTCCAATCGAGAAATCGCTTCAGTGCTATCAATAAGTGACAAAACAGTCAGCACATACAAACGTCGTCTATTGGATAAATTTAACGTAAAGAACATTGTTGAGCTAACAAGAGTGGCGGGGGCGTAAGACCGCATCATGACACTTAAAAGTATCGCGTTGTCTCTTTTCATCGCAACATTACTATTCGTCACTTCTGTCACAATGATTGGTGCGGTGTTAATTTCTTATGAAGTAAAGCAGTTCAACACTTACGCGAATAATTTAGCCAAAATAAAACAAAAAGTAATTCTCATGGGGCTATTGACGGAAGCGCAGCTCGAGCAATACAAAGGCATGAGCGTGAGTGAAGTAGAAGCGCAAACAGAGCTGAGCTTTCAAGATGCGATTTACTCCCTGTCACGTTATGAAAAACTTAATTACGTTGAAGCTGTTGCACGGAAATCGCTTCATCAGGCTGAAGCGTATTTATCAAATGCGTTCAATCGACAAAATGCCGTTATGTATTTTCGTTCTTATACTGGAAACAAACTCATCTTAGAGAGACCGATTGAAGCGTTAGAGGGAGTGAAAGCCACATTTGATGTTGATTGGTGTAAAAGTAATTATTCTTGTGTGTTAGCTGCGTGGAAAGAGCAACTGACGGACCGGGTATTGTTTTCCCTACCATTTAAAACGACATACTCCGATGACATGGCGATAAGCATCATGAGTCCGGTTTACTTTCAAGGTGAGTTAGTGGGAGAGTTTTCGGAACAATTGTACCTCTCGCCGCTTTATAATGATGGGAAAGCGGTGGATGTTCAAATAGCGAATGGGAACAAGCAAATGGTGATTTACTTCGCTGGCTACCCCTTTCCATCATTCGCGTACACCCAATCATATGTCGCAGACAACAACAATCTCATTGTTTACATGTACCCATTCAGTAAAATTGTATTGGATTACGTGTTCTTGTTTATCATCCTCTTTTTCGTAACCTTAGCGTATTACAACAAAGCTTATGAATCTAAAGAGAGCAAACTTCGCCTCGCGAAAGCACTGACGAACGTGACGAAAGATGATTTAACGGGATTGTTTAACCGCAGAGTCTTTCAAGATAGCGAATTCAAACGTCGTTTGGAAACCGCGCCATATTCCGTCATTGCAATAGATGGCGATAGGATCAAGCGAATCAATGACCATTACGGTCACCATGTAGGGGACGAAGTTATTGGGATTATTGCTGATGCTATGTCTAAAGTGTTTCGAAATAGTGATTATCTAGTTCGAACTGGTGGTGATGAGTTTGTTGCGATTCTGCCGGGTTGCAGTATCAGCCAATCTTCAATATTGGCGAAGAAGCTTCGTAGTGTCGTTAAAGATAACCGACTAAAAACCTTGGATATCGAAGTTAGTGTGAGTACTGGTATCGCGGCGAATGAATTACACGAAACGCTTCAGGACGTTATTGTACGTGCAGATGAAGATCTCTATGAGATGAAAAAACACAGACAAAAGTCCCATTAAGCAGGTCTAGTATTGACTAAATGTTAAGTTACGGAACATAACCATGACATAACTGTTTGATTAATTTGACCAAACAGAATGAGTGGTCTTTTATATTAGAGCAGTCAACAAATAGTGATTGCTCTATTTCTTCTCGACCTTACATCTGGTGTCGCACGTGAACAAAGATCTCGACTTAAACTTACTTAAAATACTTGTCTTACTGGATAAGCACCGTCAGCTCAAGCCCGTTGCGAAAGCGATGGGGAAGAGTGAAGCGTCAATTAGCAAATACCTTGCCCGATTGCGACTCCAGCTAAACGATGAATTGTTTATTCGGCATCCTCATCACATGGAACCAACGGACTATTTAAAACGTCAATTACCTAAAATTTCCGATGCACTAGAGAAGCTTGAAACTTGTCTAATTAGAGATGAGTTTGAACCGGAAAATTACGAAAAAGACATCACCATTTGTTTACCGCAAACCGCTCAATACTCATTTGGGCATTTACTTGCAATGGATTTAATGGTGCTGTTTCCCAAGGCGCACATTTCGATAGCAACGATTACAGAGTATACGATAGAAGAGATAATCCTAGGCAAAGTGGATGCGCAGTTACATTACTTCAACGAGGATGTTCCGAAATCTGTTTATCAGAAGTTCATCGGCTATGCGCCTGCTGTGGTAGTTGTCCCTGAAGAGCTGGGAATTACCACCCTGGAAGAAGCAGCCAAACTTCCCTTTATCATGTTAGAGATTATCGGTTGGAAAGAGAAAGAGCAGCTCGTTAAGCGTGCAATGGAAAGCCACGGTATGGTCATCAACCGTATTGCGGCTCTAGACAACGTAAGCAGCGTATTGAAGCTAATTAAGCAAAAAAGCGCCGCAACCGTATTACTTGAATATCAGGCGCCAATTGATGGATATAAATTTATAAGAGTGCCAGAGCATTTTTACCCAGATGGCTGGCCAAAAGTGGTTGTACAGGTGAAGCAAAGCTTAAGACATGATGCAATGCACCAGTTGTTAATCGGTGCTATTGCAAAATACATGAGCGCTTAGCGGCAAAACTCAATGTTTTCTGACTGAGGAATAGTATGCAGAAGTTCAATCAACGTGTCCGCATGGTACTTTTTCAGAATACGCGTTTTGTAGGTGCTGATTGTTTTAGCGCTGAGTGAAAGTTGTTCAGAAATCTTCTTATTTGAGTAGCCTTGTACAAGATAATGGAACACCATGGCTTCGCGATTTGAAAGTGTTACGTTACCCGACGATGGTGTGTGAGTCGACTTAAACATTGAGTAACCGCGTGAAACACTCACAATTGCGTCGATAATGGTCTCTCTTGTTTCATGTTTGCTTAAGAAGCCGTTGGCGCCCATTTCGTACGCTGCTTTAGAAAGACTCGAGTAGTCGCGTGAAGAAACAAATAACAGTCGGCCACGATATCCCGTCGCTAAAATGTTTTTGGCTAAACGCATACCATCGCGGTCGCCAAGCACTACGTCTAGAATAATCAAATCAATCTTTTGGCCTCGAACAAGATCCATCACTTCCGCACTGTCAGTGGTTTGAATCACTTCAGCTGCGTTGATTACGGATTCAACTAGAGAAGCAAGTGCTTCGCTATACAATGGTTGAGCGTCGATAATAAGAACATTATTCAAAGTTAACCTCACCTAATACATCAACTAGTGTGCTGTCAGGCGACAGCGCAATTGGATGAATAGGATTGTAGGAAAAACCTTGCTAAGAGGAAGGAAAATGACTCTTTCCAAAAGTGAAAATCAGTGTCTTGATTATGGGAATAGCGATGTCAGGTATTGAAATACCTAGTGATAGGATGATTACTTAAAACTTACGCTGACAGAAAACTAACAAACTGAAAGTGTTCTTTCAGTGTTCTATGCCTTCAGATTTTCTTGTGATGTTTCTAGCGCTTCGATTTAAACCCGTGTGTTCACAAGCGCAGTTTTATACCAAGCCACTTGAAGAGAGCTTGTTCTACACCAGGCATGAGCACGCTAGCCAACTTTGTACTGATATCTGTTAGATAGGTTTGGCTATTGACGCTGAACATCACTTCAAATTATTTCTAAACTTTTCATTGACTCGGCCGCTAAAAGTGGAGGTGTTAATTCGCACTTTGGCCACTCATAATGTCGTGTTCAAAAATGAGACAATTTTACATGGTTTGGTATGGAAATGTGCGTTAGCCGTCCTTTTGATGGTTTACAAATTTTGTTGTAACGACTAAAAAGGACTTTTGGATTTTTAGCCAGAGAATGGCTTCTCATGGCGTTTGCATCAAACTTTTTCTGATGCGTATTTTTGGTTGGATAATTGGCTTTATGAGTAACGTAACCAGCACCATTTTGACAGAAAGTGGTACCAATGAGCTTGAAATCATCGAGTTTCATTTAGAAAAAACATTGCCAGATGGCAGCACAAAAACTTGTTATTACGGCATTAACGTTGCGAAAGTACGAGAAGTGATTCGCGTGCCAGAAACAACCGATTATCCAAACGCACAACCTCATATGATTGGTGTGTTCTCATCCAGAGATGTACTGACGCCTTTAGTAGATTTAGCTGGTTGGTTAGGTGTGCCAACACGACAAGATCTGGAGCGCAAGTTTGTAATCGTTACGGATTTCAACAAAATGACCAATGGCTTCTTAATTGACAGCATTTCGCGTATTCATCGTATCTCTTGGAATGATGTGGAATCACCAAGTCAGTTTTTGGAAGCGGGCGAACAAGATTGTGTAGTAGCCGTTGTCCGTAAAGAAGGCAACCTGATCATGATTCTCGATTTTGAAAAAATCATCGCAGACATCAACCCAGAATTGAGTATGGAAAAATACGATGTGAAAGGGGACAAGTCGGTGGATCTCAACCAGAGAATGGTCGGTAAGCGTAATGCGAAAACGATCATGGTGGTGGATGACTCAGCATTTATTCGCTCTTTGATCCAAGATACATTAGCTTCTTCAGGCTACAATGTGATCACATGTAAAGACGGTGGTGAGGCGCATGAGAAGTTGATGAGCTTGATCGAGGTTGCGAAAGAAGAAAACTTGCCAGTTAAAGAGCTATTAGATGCGGTGGTTACGGACGTAGAAATGCCTCGAATGGATGGTATGCACTTAGTGAAGAGACTACGCGATACCGAAGCGTTTCATGAAATGCCGATCATTATGTTCTCGTCATTGATGAGTGAGGATAACCGAGCGAAAGCACTATCTCTTGGCGCAAATGATACGATTACCAAGCCAGAGATTGGCCGCATGGTGAATATGATGGATAAATACGTGTTTAACTTTGCGTAAAAAACCGATCAGATGAAACAAATAAGGCTGCCGATTGGCAGCCTTATTTTTATTGAGGGCAGGGAAGAATATCTAAGGTGTAACTCTCGTTTGGAGTCTGCGGTGGCCCATATAAAATTCCGCATTGTGTAAGGCTAGCTCTTTTTTCGTCGGCTGCAGCAATGACCATTTCGCGAGTTGTTGAACCAGCCGGGTGATGAAATGTTTTCCAATCCGAGTCTTCTTCGTTCAGTCCTTGCACGAGTAACTTCATCGATTCGCTATCAGAATCAGGATATCCATATAAAAAAACACAGCGCTTTGAACCACCAATATTACAGCCGTCAAATGGTAAATCTGCCATTAAAGCACTGTCTACGAAGTTTGAAACGTAAGGCTTGCTTTCCAACCCCGCAATCGCAATTTTCCCATAACCGACGCCTAATGCTGACGCAATAGCGCCTTTCATTCCCTCCAAACGAGCTTCACGTGCATCACTTTGAAGGTTTAAAAAGCGTGGCGCGGCAGTGACAGCAAGAATACCGAGCACGACAATAACTACGACTAACTCTATTAGAGTAAATCCCGTTTGTTTTTTCATATTATTTTCACAGCAAGTTAAAGGTAGAAAAATACTGACCGTACACTTGTTTATTGTGTAAATAAGTACGGTAATGATAAATCGATCAGTAGTATAAAGAGGTGAGTTGTAAAGTGCTATACCGACGCCGCACTAATTGACTGAATCCATTAAATGCAACGGAGAATTCACGGGTCTAATTCTGCTAGATTTTAAGAGGTCATTAATTCCGCTGAAGAAATGCTGCGTGAACAGGCGAGCATGAATCCTCTTCGATGTAAGCAAACATGTACATCAGCGGAATGAAATACAAAATGCAAATGAGGGCGAACCGCACAAATGGATTGTCTTTTTATTCACTTTGATGAATGCTACGCGGAATTCATATCGCAGTATGCCTGAGGTATTCACCATGTGAATGTGCTTTGGTTTTGTGTTTATTTTTCAAATATAAGAATAATCTAAATGGAATTCGATTCGATAAACTTCCTTGCAATAGGTTTGATATTTCTTGGCTCTTATGTCCAGACCGCAATCGGTTTTGGCTTGGCTATTGTTGCCGCACCTTTACTGATTCTTTGGGCGCCAGAATATGTTCCTGCGCCAATCTGTTTAGTCGCGTTATTTATTTCGTTGATGAATGCGATGAAGCACCGCAGTAGTGTTGAAATCGGCGGCTTAAAGATGGCGTTGATTGGGCGAGTGCCGGGATCAATTGCTGGTGGCTTGCTACTCTTTTTTGTATCTACACAAACTCTCACGCTTTGGATTGGTTTGTTGGTGCTGTTTGCAGTCTTGGTGAGTGTTTTACCGTTTCGGGTTGAGCCTACGCCTTCGCGTATGACATGTGCTGGCTTCTTTTCTGGGTTGTTTGGTACCAGTTCTGCGATTGGAGGCCCTCCGATGGCGTTATTGTTGCAGCATCAAGAAGCAAATCAGTTACGCGGCAACTTATCGGCTTTTTTTGTTTTCAGTTCGATTATTTCACTAATAGTACAAATCCCAGTGGGCTTCTTCACATTGCATCATTTGGTCATTACTATTCCTCTATTACCTGCTGCGGCGCTTGGTTACTGGCTAGCAATGAAAACTACCCAGTCGTTACCAAAAGAAAAGATTCGGTTTGGGGCACTTATGTTGTGTTTTGTGAGTGGCTTTACCGCCGTCGTACAAGCGTTGAGCCAATAATGCCATCTGCATCATAAAGTCACTGCGGGATTGCATTCCTTTTTATGTATGGCGGACTTGTTTACTTACGCCAAATTGGTCGTTTAGATGGGCGATAGTTTTATGAATAACACTCGTTATGGCACTTTTATGGCAGCATTCTCCTTTGTGATCTGGGGATTGCTACCAATTTATTATCGTTATTTACCGAATGCTTCTATGGATGAGTTGCTAGCATGGCGAATCATTGGGTCTGTACCTGTCGGGTTTCTAATTGTACTTGGGATAACCCGTCGAGGGCTGAATTGGAAAGAAATCTGGCTTGATAAAAAATCCTTGTGGTACACGTTTGTGGCGAGCAGTTTGATGTGTATTTCTTGGAGTGCGTTCACTTGGGCTTTGACCCATCATCGGGTCATCGATGCCAGCTTAGGCTTCTTTATTGGACCATTAGTATCTGTTGCGCTGGGCGTATTTATTCTTGGGGATAGGCTCTCAAAAGGCAAACTTATTGCAATCGTGCTGGCAACAATTGGTGTTATGTATCAAGTGATTCACTATGGTCAGCTACCCGTTATCGCACTAACGATGGGGTTGTTCTTTGCTTTGTATGGGCTGTACAAGAAGAAGATAAATTATGACTGGAGTACAACCTTGTTTGTTGAGGCGTTGTTACTGACTCCAGTTGCACTCGCATATTTGCTCTATAAACAATGGGCAACTGGTGAACTGGCTTCGGGCACAGATACCACAACATTGCTTTTGTATTTTGGCAGTGCACCTATCACACTTTTACCACTCGTATTTTATTCTATCGCAATACGTATAACTAATTTATCAACCGTCGGTCTAATGCAATACATCGAGCCAAGCTTGCAGTTTGTGTTGGCAGTTATGTTTTTTGGCGAGTTGTTTGACGAAGTGAAAGCGGTGACCTTTGCATTTATTTGGGTAGGGCTGTTGTTCACAATTTTTGAAAGTATTATCAAAGGGCATCGGCGCAAAAAGCTGGTCAAACACCCCTTATAGTGGTTTCAATATTCTCACATATTAGCTTCTTTATTCTTATGCCCTCCATTCGAGGGCATTTTTAATGTCATGAAGCATTGGCTTTCGTTTTTTGCCCGAATAGAAATCATAACTTGAGATTATTTGACGCATTATCATAATGATACCGCTATAGTTGTAGCCAAGTGACACGCTTATATAAGTGAAAACCAGATCAAGAAGGACGACATATGATCACAGCTCTGTATGCCAACATTCTCGCAATACTCATTATTTGGTTGGCTGTTCAAGTAATTAAGCAACGTCGCTTAAATCAAATTGCTTATGCAGATGGTGGGGTAGAGGCTCTACAAATTGCTCGTAGTGCCCAGAGTAATGCGACAGAATATATCCCCATCACCCTGATTTTAATGGCACTTTTAGAATTCAATAGTGCTTACCCAACATGGATACATCTCACCGGTATTATTTTTGTAATTGGTCGAGTTATTCATGCTAAAGGCATATTGAAAAAAGACTTGAAAAAGCGCATTAGAGGGATGCAGGTGACATTTCTGGTGATACTTTCATTGGTTGTGTTAAATATGATTTACCTGCCATACGATAAGTTATGGTAAGTCTGCGACGTTACATTCCACCACCTTGGGTACTCGTTCTGATTGGATTAGTACTGAATATTGGCGCGATCATCGTTACTAGCTTAGTCCTTGATAAGTTGGGTAAACAGCACTCGCAGCTCGCAGAGCAAACAGCAGAAAACTTGTATTCCATCCAACTCGCATGGAACAGTGTGGAAACCCTAGAAAGGAAAAGAGAAGCTTTACTGCTGCATGTGCACATAAGTCAGAGCGTAGCGATACCTTTAGAGCTAGAAGAGGTATTAGCAGGGCATTTATCTTCTTGGGTTCTCAACGAGTCGGATGAAATAAAAATTGATCAACTTCCTCAACTGATGTCAAAGATAAATCAGGCACAAGCTTCGTATAGAGACCGCATCGATAATTACTACATTGAGAATGTAGAGCTCAATGAGGTAATGGCAAAGCAGGATGAAAAGATCGCTTGGTACAAGAATATCGGACTCTTCTTGCAAGTATTCGGACTTGCGTTAATCCTTGCACGCGACTTAGCTAGGAAGCAATAAAAGCAAGAGCTAAAGATCAGGTTTATTGCGAAATGCCAATGGTAGTTTGCAAATTGCAATTTATTCGGTGAGCAAACAGTAGCTATTGGTTAAGTTTTAATGAAAGTGATTAAATAACAACCTGTTTTTGTGCACTGAAAAGTTGGCACGCCTCATGCTTTAGTATGAGTGACCCTTTCTAAGCCGAGGGTCACCTAGCCAACTGACGTTGTTAGTGAACCATCTTGTTCACAAATATATACAGCCAATCACGACTCCTTGTGGTTGGCTTTTTTTATGCAGTCTAGAACTGTGCTTTAATCCAGATCATGCGATGGTCGGAAGATACATCCTTACCATCACCATACTTACCGATACGTGCATCGTTAAATAGTTTACGGCCTTCTTCATAAGACGCTGACCAGTACACACCAGAGTCTATTACATTCAAATTTGCTGAAGGCAAGGCATAGTCTACCCCTAAGCCAAACGTTGAAGTGATGCGATTCGGATATGGGTGAGTTGAACTGCGGTCAACAGCGTGTTCAGCTGCACCAAAGCTTGTTGGGTAAAGCTCACCATTCATCACGGTTTGATTAACCAATGGATCGTTGTGCAGCTCTTGCATTACAGAGCTAATACCGTCACCAGCCACTGGATCAAGGTTTTGATCACCCATCATTACGAATTTAGTGCCGTTCGTTAAGCCACCTGTTTTACCCGCATCGTCGTAAAAATAGTCTTTACCTTGAATGTAATGATGCCAAAACTCCACTTCTGCTGCGTTTTGCGCTTTGTTTTTACCGGTGTCGAATACTGGTGGAGTAGGATGAGACATCAACAAGTGTACAACTTCTTCGCCATTGCGAGTTGGAATGATGATTGGCGCGTCGACGTGATTTTTCGAAGATAGACGCACTTGATCCCATTCTTCCGCTGAGTACCATTCATCACCACACTTCATGCCGTCTGGAATCTTTTGCGAACCGTCACAGATAGTAATGGTTGGAATTTTCGCACCTTCCATATCTTTCCATTTAAATGCTTGGAATGTACGTGTGTTTGCCGTGTCAATTTTATACTTAGACATAAGGGCAAATGCATATTGACCATGGTACATGCCAAAGCCCCATGCATCACCTGGCATTTGACCTGCGGTTCCGTTGTTGTCGAGATCAAACTCACTCAATAACCCTGTATTGGTTGAATAAGATTCAGCATAAGGGTATTCAATAGGCTCAAGGTTTGCTTCACCGCCCGCGCCATCGATACTTTGCGCGACAGACAAGTAGTTCTTCTGGAATCCTTCAATGGCTGCTTTGCTTTCACCTGTTCCATCGTTGTTGTATTCCGCCATCATGAGAACATCAGGGCGATTCTTTTGAATGATTGCTGCAACGTTACGAATTTGAATGACTTTTTCCGCAGTGGTTTTGTCTTCGGCTGCGATTGAACCGTCTAAATAAGAGGTGACCAACGCAGCTTGCTGCGTTGGTTCAATTTGCATTTCATCTACCAAAGTTTCGAAGGTAGCGCGGTCAAAAGAGAGGTTGTAAGTCGCTATTTTTACTTCTTTAGGCTGGACATTGACGTATTCAGTATCGTCATTACATCCAGATAGTAGAGCGGCGCCAACAAGGACAGCGATAGAGGTTTTGATTGCTTTCATGGGTACGTCATACCTTATAATTAATTCGGCTGAATATTAAAGTCATCAGTCATTGTTTTAAGCGATATTAGTCACACAAACGTTTTCATATTTACATGTTCAATTAGTTTTTGTGTGATTTGTGCAATAAATGCAACACTTTCAACACCAGAAGGTTATATGTAAATTGTTAAAAAACGGTGTCGTTATTGATGCGAAATAGAGAGTCCGCCACCGTTAAAAAGAAAAGCGTAGAATTTAAGCGTACATGAGATGTTTGAGTTGTATGCTTATCGCCGTGTTTTATTTTTTATGTTTAAATTTCTGTATATAATAAGCAGTCAATCAGAAGTGAGGACGACCTCACCGCTCTATCTTTTCTCGGGGACGACCCCATCTCGTTGGGAAATGTGACATGGCTTGGGGAATTCTCTTCATTGCGGGCTTGTGTGAAATCGCATGGGCTGTCGGTCTTAAATATTCACAAGGGTTTACCAAATTCGGTGCTTCGGCATTCACTATTGTCTTTATGTTATTGAGCTTTTGGTTGCTTGGCATTGCGTTAAGAATCTTGCCTTTAGGCATTGCTTATGGCGTATGGGTAGGGATTGGCGCAATAGGCACGGCAGTCGTGAGTATTTATCTGTTCAATGAGCCAGCAACACTTATCAAAGCCTTAAGCTTGCTAATGATTGTCGCTGGTATCGCAGGGTTAAAAATATCAGCTTAACGTTAGGCTAAACACAAAACAGCCAGAGTCACTCTGGCTGTTTTTCTAAATGTCGTGTTTACGGTTCTGGGTAGGTATATCAAGCGTTGCGCTTAATAAAAGGTAACCGTAAGTGATGACCAAACGCATTAATTAATGCGCCTGTAACAATCAGACCGCCACCGACGTACGTCCAAATGATCGGAACCTCGCCAAAGAAAATGATGCCTAACAACACAGAAAATACGATCTGGATATACGAATAAGCGGAGGCTTTACCCGCTTGTTGAGTTTGCATCGCTTTGGTTAACCCCAATTGCCCAATTTGGGTAAAGACACCAACTAGAACCAACATGAAAGTCAGATATAGATCGGGCATTACAAAATCGTCGCCAATCAGTAAGAGTGAAGCGGGGAGAGCAACCAACGGGAAATAGAAAATGATCACTGAGCTGTCTTCTGTCTGACTCAGTTTTCTGACAATGACGTAGGCAATTGAGCTACCAAATGCGCCTAAGATCGCAATCATGACGCTAAACATTGGTAAAGCGCTATCTGAGCCTTGCCCCGTTTCTGGGCTTACCATGATATAGATGCCGAGTAAGCACAACGCAATACAAAGGAAAGTTGACGGCTGGATGCGCTCTTTCAAGAAAAATACGGCGAGTAGTGCAGTAAACACCGGATGAATATATTGGAATATCGTCGCTTCTGCCAAAGGTAAGGTGGTCACTGAATAATATACACACATCAGAGCCATCGTGCCCACAGCACCGCGTGCAAATAGTAATGGCTTATTATTGCCCCATACAGAAATTCGTTTTCGCTTTACATCGAAATAACTAATGATAAGTGAAACGAGCGCTCTTGCTGCAACGATTTCAAAAACGGGGATACCGTAGTTGCCGACGTGCTTTACTGTAGCCGACATCAGAGCAAAGCCGAACGCGGAAAGCACCATAAAGCGCACACCGATGGGAATCATAGTGTTGAATGAATTGGACATTTTACTGCTCATTTGTTGCGACAGATCTCACTTTAGCATACTTAGTTAGCGATTAAATCCTCTAAACTCAAACACTTCTGTCGACAAGATGAATAAACAGTAGAATACGTAGCAATTAATCTGCCTCTCTCAGCGTAACAATAAAAACTCGATATTTAAGGAGCTTACATGATCCCGATAAAAGCAACGCATGTTTCAGGCGTTGTCATTTCAAAAATTGATGGCATAGAAAAAATGCTGTTACTCAAACGCGTAAAAGGTGGCTATTGGTGCCATGTTGCAGGTGGTATCGAAGCGGGTGAAGCCGGGTGGCAAACCATTTTAAGAGAGTTAAAAGAAGAGACACTAATTGACCAAGTTGAGTTACATACAGCAGACTTTCTAGAGCAGTTCTACGAAGCAAAAAATAACCGTATCATGGTTATCCCATGTTTTGTGCTATTTTGTCCGCCTAACCAATCAGTTGTTCTTAACGAAGAGCATACAGAGTATCGCTGGTGTACGCTTGAAGAAGCTAAGCAGCTGGCTCCGTTTGCCAATCAGCATCACCTATATGAACATGTATGGAAACATTATGTAGATGTGGCATCACTAACGCCATTTACGCTGATCGATCAAAAGGGCTAAATGAACGGCAACGGCTTTGATTAGTTTTTATAGAGAGGTTTGTTCTCATAAAATGAAGCGTTAGGATTTGCGCTGAGCGTTCACAATAAAAAGGAATAACATCTATGGATGAAGTCACATGCCAAGAGACGTATCAAGGAAATCACTTACAGAAGCGTTTTTCCGTCTCGCAAAGGGTCTCAATTGAGCCCCTCAACACGAAACACGCGTCCGCTTTACTAGAGGTTGTGAACACTCACCGAGAGAGCCTTGAGGGCTATCTACCTTGGACGGATTCTGTCACGAATCATAGAGAGGCCGTTAACTACATTTCCCAGCGAGTGAACAGTAACGCGCTGGATTCCCACTGGTGCGCAATTTATTTTGATGAGCAACTTACGGGTGTTATTGGCATTAAAGGTGTGGATTCACATACACGTGTTACTGAAATTGGCTACTGGCTTGCCAATAGTGGGCGAGGCCATCGTGTGATTGATCAAGTACTTGCAGTATTGATCCCTTTTTTGAAGAAGAAAGGGCACGCACAATTCATTCAGTTCCATTGTTTGGAAGATAACATCGCTAGCATCAATATTGCTGAGCGTGCAGGCGCCACATTAAAAGAATACGTTGATCATGAGTTTGATATGCTTGACCGCTCTCAACGACTAGGCATTTATGAACTACGTTTGACGTAGTATCCACCCTAGAGATATTTTAATCAGAGTTCGAACTCTAACTTCACGAGCGCTACAATAGTAACATTGTTGCGCTCGTGTTAACTTGGGGCGTCATTGGCAGAAACTAGGCTAGGAGAAGCATCATGAACGCAATCACAGAGGTTGAAGTAGATAACTTGTTACAGCAAAGCCTCGAACGCTTAAAAGCGGCATATGCAGCCGAGCCTTATCCTAGTTTGGATGAACGTAAACAGCGCCTCGTTTTGTTAAAAAAATCGCTGCTTGAGAACAAACAAGCGCTGGTTGAAGCGTTAAGTGACGATTTTGGCTATCGCTCAGAATTTGATACCGCTATGACCGACGTTTTGCCAACGGTCTCGCATATTAATTATACCCTCAAACGACTAAAAAAATGGTGCAAACCCAGCAAGCGCGAATCCGGCTTATTGCTCGCACCTTCTAAAGTCACCGTTCAGTATCAACCGTTAGGTGTCGTCGGGATCATTTCACCTTGGAACTTTCCTGTGATTTTGAGCCTTGCGCCTTTAGTGACAGCATTGGCTGCTGGCAACCGCGTGATGATGAAGCTCAGCGAATTTACGCCAAAAACCAATAAAGTCATCGTCGATATTTGCCGTGGGTTGTCTGAGTATGTCGAAGTTTTTGAGGGTGAAGCAGACGTCGCACAAGCATTCAGCCAACTGCCATTCGATCACCTTTTGTTCACGGGTTCTACGAGTGTTGGTCGCGCAGTGGCAAAAGCGGCAGCGGAAAACCTTACCCCGGTGACGTTAGAGTTGGGTGGAAAGTCCCCGGTGATCATTGCAAAAGATGCAGACATGAAGAAAGCCGTTGATGCTATCTTGTTTGGTAAATGCATTAATGCAGGCCAGATTTGTGTCGCGCCTGACTACGCATTTGTACCGCAAGAACGTGTCGAAGAGTTCATTTCGCTATTCTTAAAACGTTTTGAAAAGCTCTATTTAAAATCCAACAAGAATCAAAAGCTGACCCATATTGTCAACCAACGACAATATGATCGTTTGACTGCGCTACTTGAGGATGCAAAAGCGCAAGGTGCTAACCTTCACACTGTTGAGGCGTCGCCCCAAGAGGAACGACTTCTGTATCCTCATTTGGTCACGGATGTGTCGCCGAATATGCGAATCATGCAAGAGGAGATCTTCGGGCCATTTCTACCTGTTAAGCCCTACAATGCCGTTGATGAAGCGATTGACTACATTAATCAGCACCAAAGACCACTTGCGCTGTATGTTATGTCGGACGACAAATCGACTATCAAACATATTGTACGCAACACCCACAGTGGTGGCGTCGGCGTTAATGATACGGTTTTACATGTTGGCGCTGAAGATGCGCCTTTTGGTGGAGTTGGTGAATCGGGTATTGGGCATTATCACGGAGAGGAAGGATTCAGAACTTTTAGTCATGCGAAAACCATTCTTCACACACCGAAATGGTTGCCAAGAACGAGCGTATTAATACGCCGTAGGGCTATGGCGATAAAAGCGATCCAAAAGATCTTTGTTCGATAATAATTATGATTTGATTGATAAAAAACCGCCCGAATAGGCGGTTTTTTGTTTCTATATGCTCTGAAACGCTGGGCACCAAAGTCCGAGAAACTTCCATCGCGTGCTACCAACAAAACAAAGAAAGGCTCTTGTTGATAGAGCCTTGTTCAGGAAGTGTCGAGAGATCTTGGCAAGTTTAATGCAGAACTTCACTGCTGAATCTTAGATATCTACAGTCGTTCATCAGTTCTTTAAACGCCTTTCGGTCCAGCTTAATCAGAGTTTCATGATCGCCAGCTTCAAGGTAGACATGTTCCAAGTTTGCTAGTCTTTCATCGCAAACTGTCGACATGTGGTAAGGGCTACCAATCGGTGGAATAGCGCCGTGTTCACAATCGGTGAAGAGTCGGTAAACCATACGCTCTTTCACCAAGTGGAAGGTGGCATTAAATTCGTCGTTTAATCTCGACAAACTGATTTTGTTGTTGGCAGGTAAGACCGCCATCATATGACGCCCTTCATGAGCCTCTAGAATCACACCTTTTGCGATATTCATTAAAGGCACACCTGCTGCAACACCACTTTGTAGCGAGCTATGACTGTGGCTGTGATTCACGGTTTGAAAGTGAATGTTATGCTCAGTCAAATATTCATCTAATCGGGTTGCAATCGTCATATAGCCTCCACGTGTATGAGACCCATAAAAAGTATAGGTTAGTCGGGCGACAATCGCGCATTTTACTCGGCGACACTGACGCTCTTTACGCTCCTGTTCTACGCTTATTGCAAGCCAGCGAGAAAGCATGGTTAACAATAATAAATAGGGGGCAACATGAGCAAGCCAATCATCGCTGATAACAAGCCGATCAAAGTAGAGTTGAAAGCTGGGCAAGAATATTACTTCTGCCGATGTGGGCGTTCTAAAAATCAACCTTACTGCGATGGGTCTCATTCGGGAACCGGCTTAAAGCCAATGAGCTTTAGTGCGGAAAAAGACGAAGATGCCTATCTCTGCCAATGTAAGCATACCGCCAATGCTCCTTTTTGTGATGGTACACACAAGCGATTTACCGCAGAGCAAGTCGGTAAAGAGGGACCGGAACAAAAGCGAGAGAAAAGAGACGAACCAACGGCGTCTGCTACTCAAGAAGAACCAACCCTCGAGTTTATCCACCAATTAGCGAGAGAAGGACTCTCTAAACTCGGTCATCATGGTCCGATGGCTGCAATGGGGGTTCCTAGGCATTTGCTACCACATTGGGATGCTATACAAATCATGGTGGCGCAAATGGCGACACAACCGTTGTTGGAAGACGTTCCTGTGTCTACCGAGTTGATTGTGGGACCAAACGCGCGTAAGCCGCTCAGACTCGCCATTCCTTTGTTGGTGTCGGACATGAGTTTTGGCGCACTTTCTGAAGAGGCGAAAATTGCACTAGCAAAAGGTGCAGAGTTGGCAGGGACTGGGATTTGCTCTGGTGAGGGTGGCATGTTACCGGAAGAGCAAACCGCCAATTCACGGTATTTCTATGAGCTTGCTAGTGCTCAATTTGGCTACGACGAATCTAAGCTTCTTAATGTTCAGGCGTTTCACTTCAAAGGCGGGCAAGGAGCAAAAACGGGCACGGGTGGTCATCTGCCTGCAAATAAAAATGTAGGTAAGATCTCTCAGGTGAGAGGCATCCCCGAGGGACAACCAGCGATATCACCACCAACGTTCAAAGATCTTCACACTACTCACGATTTCAGAAAGTTTGCTGACAGAGTTCGTGGTATCACAGGCGGTATTCCAATTGGATTTAAACTCAGTGCCAACCATATTGAGCAAGACATTCAGTTTGCGCTTGATGCTGGGGCTGATTACATCATCTTAGACGGTCGCGGTGGTGGCACGGGTGCGGCGCCAACTATGTTCCGTGATCATATTAGTGTGCCCACCATCCCTGCATTAGCTCGTGCACGTAAGTACTTAGATGAAAAAGGTGTAAGTGACAGCGTCACATTAATCGTCACTGGTGGGTTGCGAGTTCCTACGGATTTTGTCAAAGCGTTGGCACTTGGAGCAGACGGAGTAGCGATAGCAAACAGTGCGATGCAATCGATCGGTTGTGTCGCGGCTCGCATCTGCAACACCAATAATTGCCCTGCAGGCATTGCGACACAAAATGCCGATTTGAGGCAGCGTCTCGACGTTGAAAAGTCATCCCAGCAACTGAAAAATTTCTTCGAATCCTCGGTCGAGCTCATGAAAGTCATGGCGAGGGCTTGTGGTCATCACGCTCTGAATGAATTTAGTCATCATGATTTAGCGACCTGGGATCACAACATGGCGAGGCTGTCTGGGATTAAGTATTCAGGTATGGACTTAAACTGATCTCTATCCATATTTTCTGCATATAGGTACATGTTTGATAACAATTATTTATTCGCTGAAATGTTTGAAATTTTGACTTGGCGTTAACTAAAAAAACAGTGTATGAACTACGCTGTTTGAGGTGGATATTCGATTTATTGAATAACAAAGAGTGGTTACCACAACCACGACACGAAGGAGCATTATATGAGCAAAGCAAACGGCGGTTCGGTAGGTAAATGTCCAGTTATGCATGGTGGGCAAACATCTACAGATAAGTCGGTGATGGATTGGTGGCCGAATGCCTTGAACTTAGACATCCTGCATCAACACGACTCCAAAACCAACCCATTTGGTCAGGACTTTAATTACAAAGAAGAACTGGAAAAGCTAGATGTCGAAGCACTTAAAAAAGATTTAAAAGATTTAATGACTGATAGCCAAGACTGGTGGCCTGCCGACTGGGGACACTACGGTGGTTTAATGATCCGAATGGCATGGCATGCAGCGGGTAGTTATCGTATTGCGGATGGCCGTGGCGGTGCTGCTACAGGCAACCAACGCTTTGCTCCTCTCAACTCTTGGCCAGACAACGCCAACCTCGATAAGGCTCGACGCCTTTTATGGCCAATCAAGAAAAAATATGGCAACAAACTAAGTTGGGCAGACCTGATTGTCCTTGCCGGTAACATGGCGTACGAATCCATGGGCTTTAAGACCTTTGGCTTTGCGTTTGGACGAGAGGACATTTGGCACCCAGAAAAAGACACTTACTGGGGCTCTGAGCAAGAATGGTTAGCCACAAGTGACGCTGATAACAGCCGCTACTCTGGTGAGCGAGATTTAGAAAACCCGCTTGCTGCGGTAATGATGGGTCTTATCTATGTGAACCCTGAAGGGGTAGACGGTAACCCAGATCCTCTCAAAACAGCACATGACATGCGAGTGACCTTTGCTCGAATGGCAATGAACGATGAAGAAACCGTCGCGCTCACAGCTGGTGGTCACACGGTGGGTAAGTGTCATGGTAATGGTGATGCCGCAAACCTTGGCCCAGAGCCCGAAGCAGCAGACGTTCATGAGCAAGGTCTTGGCTGGATTAATCACAAAACACGTGGTATTGGCCGTGACACGGTAACGAGTGGTATTGAAGGTGCTTGGACAACACACCCTACACAATGGGATTACGGATACTTCCACCTACTATTTAAGTATGACTGGGAACTGAAAAAGAGCCCAGCTGGCGCATGGCAATGGGAGCCAATCGACATTGAAGAACAAGACAAGCCTGTCGATGTTGAAGACGGTTCTAAGCGCTACAATCCAATCATGACCGACGCCGATATGGCGCTCAAAATGGACCCTGAATATCGTAAGATTGCAGAAAAGTTCCAAAATGACCCTGCGTACTTTGATGACGTTTTTGCTCGTGCCTGGTTTAAGTTGACACACCGCGATCTAGGACCAAAATCATGTTATTTCGGCCCTGATGTGCCAAGCGAAGATCTTATTTGGCAAGACCCAACGCCCGCAGGTAAGACAGACTACGATGTTGATTTAGTAAAAACAAAAATCGAAGCAAGTGGCCTATCCATTAGTGAGTTAGTAAGTACGGCGTGGGATAGTGCGCGTACTTACCGTGGCTCTGACCGCCGAGGCGGTGCAAATGGCGCGAGAATTCGCTTGGCTCCGCAAAAAGATTGGCAAGGGAACGAACCTGAACGTCTAAGCCGTGTTCTTGCTGTGCTAGAAAAAATAGCAGCAGAAGAGGGCTGTAGTGTTGCAGACGCTATCGTGCTTGCTGGGAACGTAGGTATTGAACTGGCTGCGCGTGCCGCAGGTCATAATGTTTCCGTACCATTCGCGCCAGGCCGAGGTGATGCCACCCAAGAGATGACGGATGTGGAATCGTTCGAAGTACTTGAGCCTGTTGCTGACGGTTTCCGAAATTGGTTGAAGAAAGACTACGCGGTTAAGCCAGAAGAGCTTTTATTAGATCGTGCTCAGCTTATGGGGCTAACGGCGCCAGAAATGACGGTACTTATCGGTGGTATGCGTGTTCTAGGCAGTAACTACGGCGGTGGAAAAGAGGGCGTATTTACTGACCGAGTAGGCACTTTGTCGAATGATTTCTTCGTGAACCTTACTGACATGGCATATACGTGGAAACCAGTGAGTGCTAATCAATATGAAATCCGTGATCGTAAAACCGACGCTGTGAAGTGGACGGCTACTCGAGTGGATCTTGTCTTTGGTTCAAACTCGATCCTGCGTTCGTATGCGGAAGTGTATGCGCAAGATGATAATCAGGAAAAATTCATCCATGACTTCATCGCCGCATGGACGAAAGTCATGAACGCGGATCGTTTTGACTTGCAATAAGTGAAACGATGCCCGTCGGTAGATGGGTTGATGAATAAGTAAGAGAGGCGGGCGAAAAGCTCGCCTTTTTCTTTACCTATCTTTTTACTTTGATTGTTACTTTGATTGAAAGTTAAGCTCATTTGAACCATAATAACTGGACCATATGAACCATAGGAGCTTGATATGGCAACTGCAGCATTAAAAAGCTTCAAACCGAAACAACCTCATAAAGCCAATTTCTGGTTTATGTTGGGTATTGAAGACGCTGAAACAGGTCGCACTGATGCGGTTCACAAAGGCTTTGAGCCAAAGGTGTATCGCAATATTGTTGAGCGTGTGAAGCTTTCTCAGAGTGAGTTTCAAAACGTCACATTGATACCTGTTAGCACGATCAAGCGTCGTCTAAAAAACGATGAGCGCTTCAATACGCAAGAAAGTGATGCAATCTATCGATTAGCGATGTTATTGAAACTCGCGACAGAACTGTTTGACGACGAAGAGCGCGCGTTAAAATGGATGAGAGAGAATGTGTATGGCTTAGGTGGAAAACGTCCACTTGATATGGTCTCGACCACGGTGGATTTTGAAATCGTAAAAGATTTGATCGGCCGTTTAGAGCACGGGGTATTCTCGTAATATGAAGCTCTATCGTCTCACACAAAAGAAATTTGCTGACACGCCATTCAGCCCCGTTGGCGCAAAGTTATTTGGAGGGCGATGGAACTCAAAAGGAACCGAAGCCCTCTACTTCTCTGAATCGGAATCCCTTTGCTCGTTGGAAGTGTTTGTGCACGTAAACAACGATCCTGCTATCACCAAACTTTACGATTTATATCGTATTGAAATGCCAGAATACCTCATCGCCACCTTAGATGAAGAAGATCTCCCTGTGACGTGGCGAGCAATACCGGCGAGCGAGTCTACGCAGTACATTGGTGATCAGTTTCTCAATGATCCTCATCCAGAGTTTGCCGCGCTGCAAGTGCCTTCAACGATTTCACCTCGTGATAAAAACTACGTGGTGAATCCAAATCATCCCAAAATGAAAGAGATCATCAAGAAAGCCGAAAAGCTCGATTTCGCGTTTGACCCGCGCATTTTCAAATAGACGCCTAGCTTTGTCTTGCTTTAAAGCATTCAGCGCTTACCTGAGATAAGCGCTGAAGCATAAAAGTTTATTCCCTTGGTTATTGTCGGTCGTAAGTGAACTGTTGCGCTTCATTTGTACTGTTGTGGTAATGCCCAAGCACCAACTCAGCACCTTTGTAAGATAAATGGCTGTCATCCGTATACATCGCATTGTTTGTACCAACTTTCATTCGACATACGCCATTCCTGCAAATGGCATCGGTCAAGTCGACAAACTCAACGTGCTCAAATTGCTCAAAGTAGTTCACTAACTTCGCCACGTTTTGAGGGTGATGTTGTTTGGGAGAAAAGTCGCAGGCAGACTCTTCTGTCTCGCCAAACAAACGCGCTTTCCAAAGGCATTCTCCTACCGCAAACGGTGCAGAAGGGGTTGGACCGAAAACGACCACTTCCTTTCCTTTCAGTTCATTCAATAATTTGGTTAATGATGCTTCATAATCGGCTTGTGAAAGCTCTTTATTGAAGTTAGAAGAGATAACAACGCGACGAATGGAAGGGGTACTTAGAATGGTATCGACAGCCTCATTGAAGAACTGTCGGCAAGAAATTGAGCCAGCAGCTTCTAGGATGTCGACATAACCGACCGCACAGGAATCTTGAGTAAGTTGCACCACGCCAGTTGGTGTTACTTCGGATAGACGCTTCACGTAAACCATGCTGTGACTATTGCCTAACACAGCGATGGCGGGCTGCGGCGCAGACGAGCACACATCGTTAACGTTGGTGTTGCCGTTGCAATCTAAACCATAACCGTTGTTAACGCGCATGGCCTCGAAAAATGCGCTTCTTTCTGGAAAACCACCGTTCTGATGACCGATAACGCCGAGCGTTAGCAAGGGCAACGTCAACAACACAATAACCGCGGACACAGTGCGCATGCTCATGGCTTTTCGGCTACGGAACGGCTTTTCAATAAAGCGCCAAGTGAAGTAAGAAAGTACAAAAAGAGTGACAACGTAAAGTGGGATATTGATGTCTTGTGTTGTGTCCAACACGTAGCGGTAAAAGACAAATAATGGAATGTGCCACAAGTATAAGCTGTAGCTGATTAAGCCGACGAACACGACCCACTTTAGGCTCAGTAATCTACCGCAGACATTGTCTTTAGAGGCAAACAAAATCACCAACGCGCTACCGATGACCGGCACCAGCAGCGTAATGCCCGCGCCATCTTGCGATTTTTCAAACAAAAGCGCGGAAGCCAATATCAAAACGATGCCAATGGTTGCTAGAGTATCGTTAGATTGAACTTGGACTTTTCTCATCACTAATGCGAGTAATGAACCGGTTGCCAGCTCCCAAGCGCGAGAGAAGATCATGTAAAAAGCGAAATCAGGATCGTTGCTCGCGTAGACAATAGTCATCAAACTCAGCACAAATACCGTGATGAAAAAAGTCAGGTAAAACGCGTTTTTGCCACGAGCGAGTAGCATGAGTAGCAAAGGAATGACAATGTAGTATTGTTCTTCAACGCCCAAGCTCCATGTGTGGAACAGCGGGTTGGCTTGATCTTCTAAACCGAAGTAATTGTGGCCTTTCAAATACAGAAGAATGTTGGATGAAGAGAGAATGGAAGACACTGCAAATTGACCAACGTCTTTGTGTGCTTGCGGCAAAAATAGCCACCAAGACATCAAATAGCTGACGGCGATCACCACCAGTAAGAGGGGGAGTATGCGACGAATGCGTCGCTCATAAAAATCACCAAGGCTGAACTTCTGGTTTTCTAAGTCGTTAATCACGATGGTGGTGATCAAATAGCCGCTGATCACAAAAAACACGTCGACGCCAATAAAGCCACCAGCGAATTGCTCAACTCCTGCATGAAACAAAATCACCAACGTGACAGCAATCGCCCTTAATCCGTCTACTTCTGCTCTGTAAGTCATATCGTGTTGCTCCAACATTCCGTTTAATGAAGTAGAGCAAAATATGAACCAGAAATAATGTTTATTTAAATCAGTACCTTAAAGTGATTGTCAAAATGAAAATGCTAGGTGGGTTAACGAATTCCCAAATTGAATTTCAATATGGAAACCCCATAAAGAATGATCTTAAGAAGAGCTAAATCAAAGAACGTAAAGCGCGAGGCACTTAGACTTCATTGAAAATGATTACGCTAAAGAAACGATGACAGAGAATACGATTCAGGAAAAAATTGCCAGCTTTACTTGTATCGAAGAGGCTTTGAATTACTTCGACATCGAGTTTGATAGCCGATTTATCGAAAACAATCGAACCGAGTTGGTTAAGAGGTTTCACGGCTACTTAATCCTCACTAAACCGGATGATTGGTTTTCAGGTCGTCGTGCTTTAAAGAATGCTTACTGTAAAGTACAACGCAGTTTGCTCAGTAAAACGACGCGCTCTGCGTGCCGAGGTTGTACATCTTGTCAAAGACGTTAATTCTGGTGGCTTGCCTAAAAAGAACCCTACATCTTGGTGTCACAGGGGGAAGAGCAAGGTTCTTTTGGTTTGTCGCGAGTTACGAATCAGCTTTACGTAGATGAATTAACCCGCGTGGTACGCAGGGTAGTCCACTAAGCCTTTTTCACCGCCGCCGAACAAAGTGGCAGGGTCATGTTCTGCCAGTGGATAGCCATGCTTGATGCGGCTTGGTAAGTCTGGGTTTGCAACAAACGGACGGCCAAAGCCAATCATGTCAGCTAAACCACTTTCAATCGCGTGTTGCGCCTTTTCTGCGTTGTAACGACCGGCATAAATCAGTGTACCTTTGTACGCCTCACGAACTGCGGTTTTAAAGTTGTGCGGAGTGTCTGGCGCGTCGTCCCAATCTACTTCTGCAATGTGAATGTAAACCACATTGAGTTTATCAAGCAGCGCTGCAGCGGCGGTGTAGGTTTCGACTGGCGTACTATCAACGGTGCCATTTAGCGAAGTGAATGGTGCAAGACGAACACCAACACGCTCAGCGCCAATAGCTTGCGTCATCGCTTCTATCACTTCACCAAGAAAACGCAGACGGTTTTCAATAGAGCCACCGTATTCATCGGTGCGGTTATTCGCTTCAGAATCGATAAACTGGTTAACCAAGTAGCCATTCGCTGCATGAAGCTCGATACCATCGAATCCGGCTTCTATCGCGTTTAGTGCGGCTTGGCGGTACTCTTCAATAACGTTCTTGATGTCTTGTTTGGTCATTTCACGTGGCTCAACCACGTCGACAAAACCCGGTTCGTCTGTGCCGTTATCGACAAATACTTTCACGTTTTCTGCTTTTAGCGCAGAAGAAGAAATAGGTTGCTCACCGCCAATGTTATCAGGGTGAGTCACACGTCCAACGTGCCATAATTGCGCGAAGATAACGCCGCCTTTCTCGTGCACTGCATCAGTTACTTTTTTCCAGCCAGCAATTTGCTTTGGGCTGTAAATGCCTGGTGTCCATGCATAGCCTTGACCCATTGGCGAAATTTGTGTGCCTTCAGCAACGATTAGGCCCGCTTCAGCACGTTGAGCATAGTATGTCGCCATCATGTCGTTAGCGATATTACCTGGTTGAGAAGCACGAGAGCGCGTCATCGGAGGCATAACGATACGGTTTTTTAATGAGAGAGAGCCAAGTTGAATGGGTTGAAATAATGCGCCTGTCATAGGAAACCTCGTTATTTTTGAGTTTGGATGAGTTCGATTTGGTAACCATCGGGATCTTTAATGAACGCGATGTGAGTTTCTCCGCCTTTCATTGGACCTGGCTCGCGAGTAACGTTGCCACCAAGCGCTTTAATTTTTTCGCAAGCGGCGTAAATATCTTCAGACCCCAGTGCCATGTGTCCGAATGCGTTACCCAAGTCGTAACTGTCGGTATCCCAGTTATAAGTTAGCTCGATGGTCGCGCCATCTGGTTGATCAGGGTTACCAACAAACACCAGTGAGTAACGGTATTCTTGGTTTTCAAAACGATCCAAAACACTCATTCCCAGAACTTTTGTATAAAATTCGATAGATTTGTCTAGGTCAGCTACACGGATCATCGTGTGGAGAAACTTCATAAGTCGCCTTTTCATAACGTTGCGTAATCACTATGCAAACCATATCGCCACTCTAAATAAACTGGAAATTATCGTTAATTATTAAAATGATTATTTAGTGTTATGAAAAGCGAGGTTGCTGGCCCTGCAACATGCAAACAAAGATTACTCGCCGTTTCTTTTTAATTGTTGGCATATGCTAATTACTCTTTTGAGAAACCGAGTAACTATCATGTCCACAAACAGCTACTGTCATTCCACTCACGAATCTCATTATCAATGTGCGGTTTGTTCTTCAATCGATGCAAATCCTAACTCTTTGGCTGTGAACTACCAGTGTCTAGCTGATGGTTCTGTTGTCGGAGAGTTTCACGTTTTACCGCGTCATCAGGGTTACACCGACCTGTTGCATGGTGGCATTGCGAGTTCGCTGCTCGATGGTGCAATGACGCACTGTTTGTTATTTAGAGACATTCAAGCCCTTACCGCGCAGTTGGATGTGCGCTACCATGCACCTATTGAGTTAGATGAGCACGTCACGATTACTGCACACTGTGAAGGTGAACGCCGCGGTATATATCAATTGGTGGCTCAATTGCTGGTCAATAATGAAGTTAGAGTGACGGCAAAAGGGAAGTTTATTCGTCCTAAAGAGGCGTAAATAAAAACTCGTTCTACGGAGAGATAATGAAGAAATTTGATGAGTTGTACGCAATTGCGACGAGAAAATCTCAATATGACCAAACCAACACTTGGTTTAAAGGCGTAGAGACTTATCTGGAGGCCATTGGCAAAGAAGTTGATGAAGTCCGCGAAGAGATTCGTGAGGATCGCCTTTGTCATTTGGAAGACGAGTTAGGCGATGTGTTGTGGAACTATCTTAACGTATTAAAAGCGCTGGAAAGAGAAAAGGGGATAGATCCTGAGAAAGTACTCGAAAGAGCCTGCAACAAATACGATCAGCGTGTATCTGCGATTGAGTCGGGACGCAGTTGGGATGAGATAAAACAGCAGCAGAAACAAGCCTTGAACGCAGAGCATGAAGCCGCGCAGTTAGAAGATGTAAAGAGCCAATAACTGCGCTTGGTATTGAAAGGATAGGTTAATAGAGAATACCTAGTCAGCCCTTGGAACTGTTGACCAACAGTAGGTCACAAGGTGGTTGATCAAGTAACGTGTCTACAGTGCTGCCAGACCAAAATTGAGATGACATGCTTCGTTTACATGCCCCCATAATCAAAATCGCCGCTTGTGATTGCTTAACTGCTTTTGGTAACGCCGTTTCAGGGTTTCCTTCCGGTAATAGTAATGGAACTCGCGTTAACTTTTGCGCACTAATAAAATCTGTAATGCCTGCTTTTTGATTGCTTAATATCTCTGCACGATAGCGAGAGAGGTATGGTGCGACGTATCGGCAGTAAACGAGCGTCTTTTTCCCGCTTAAGGTTTGTTCCAATTTTGAGCCTCGCGAGACGATGGCTTTATCTACTATCGACTTTTCATCCCCTCGATGAAGTGGGTCGATTGCACAAAGCATGTTGGCGTGAGAAGGCCATGACCGCTCACTCAGTAGCAACAAGTCGCAATCTTGTTGTGCTAGTTCTGTGAGCATCGTTTGAATCTCGTGTTTGTTAAAGTGTCCCACGAGTAGTAAGTCAGTGTGGTCAACAAGTCGTTTCGCAACTTGCTCAACCCAATGGCTCCCTTTGAAATGCTCGTAAGAGAGCGTTGGTGTTTCAAGCTCTTCTTCTTCACAAAGTTCGAAAATTAATGCGTTGAACTTTAAGGTCCAAGCTTCAAACTCAGCTTGTCTTTTTTCTATATGGTCAGAGTTGAAACTGAGAAAATGAGCGAATGCGTGATCTTCACTTCGGCGATGGTCTTCCACTAAAACTACAATAGGCTGGGCCAGCGCTGTCGAAAATTGAATCACTTTACGAAGCACCTTACGACTTGGTAAGGCGGCCTGCTGAGTCAGAAAAAATACAGGTGCCATTGATTACTCCATTATCAAACAAGGCGAATGAGCCTGACACACATTCAAGTCTATACCATGAACTGATGCAGAGGCGTTTTGTTTCTGCGAGCGAAATATAAATTCCGCAATTAAGTCAACTATCGCCTAGAATTTTAACATCAAGAATTCATGCCTTCGGATAGCACATATCGTCAATGCGGCGAATGTGGTAGTGAAAGCTATAGGTAAAAGTAATGATAGATTCCAACCAATTGCAAATTAACCGCAAAGTGCCACATTTGCTTGCTGAGATCATTAAAGCGATAGAATCGACCGAAGACTTGAGCTTTTTGAAAGACTATCAAGAAGCACAGATTGCGAACATTTTGGAGTCGGTCAACATTGCTTACCGTAAACGTGTCATAGAAGCAGTGCCGCCTGAGAAGTATTGGACGGTATTAAATTTGCTCCGATACGACACTGCCAAGCACATTCATCAATCACTCAATAAAGACTTACAACATGAACGCTTGACGTACATAACTGATTCTGAACTGATCATCTTTGCGGACTTTCTACCGACCGAGTTTGTAGATGAATACCTTATTGATCAAAGTGAAGAGTCTGTCGCGCATATCCAACAAGCATTGTCGTATGAAGACAACAAAGTTGGACGTTATGCCGAGCCTCACTTTCTGGTCGCAAACCCTAAAAACAGCGTAGGAGGCATCAAAACCGAGCTGCTAAAACGCGGGCAAAGTCCTGTGCGGTTGATTATTGTGCGTGATGCAAGTGGTGTGATTGGTACGATAGAGCCGCAAACCCTGTTGCTGCACGAAAATCATATCAAACTTACCGACTTGACCGTAGTTACGCCAATTCTAGAAGATATTCAAACGATTCAAAGCGTCAGCAAACAAGTCTCGATTGATGGTGGAGCACATTGGTTTCCTATCATGGCTGGTGGCAAAATTATGGGCGTCTTGTCGATGGCGACCATTGCGATTACGTTGCGCGAACTCAGCCTACAAGCTGTAGTGGCAGAAAACGTACGAAGCGAAGAAGATTTGTTTACACCATTAAGCGTGGCGACAAGGCTAAGAGCACTTTGGTTGGTGATTAACTTGCTGACCGCTTTCGTAGCCTCCGCCATCATTGGGCTTTTTGATAATGTGGTCGAGCAAGTCGTTGCGCTTGCTATCTTAATGCCCGTTGTGGCGAGTATGGGCGGCATCGCAGGTAGCCAAACCTTAGCGGTGGCCATTCGGGGTATCGCATTGAACCACTTGCACCAAAGTAACTTGAAGCTATTGGTGAATAAGGAATTAAAAATCGCCACCATTAATGGTTTAATTATGGGATTGGTGATCGCGGGTGTCGTTTACATGGTGTTTGACTCTTTGCCATTGGCGCTTATTATTTGCTGTGCCATTTTCCTCAATAGTTTGGCGGCCGCGGCATCGGGTACGTTGATACCATTCACGTTGAAAAAGTTTAACATTGACCCCGCCGTGGCTGGCTCGGTAGTATTGACGACCGTTACCGATGTCGTCGGTTTCTTTGCGTTCTTAGGCTTAGGTGCCATTTTCTTGATATAGATATCCAATTGACGTGTTAACCAGCAGAACCAATCGCACCATTTCCTAACCCAATATTTTGGGTACGTTTGGTTCGCTCAAAATTCCTCCGTTTTCCATAACCGATGAACACGTCGTTTCGGTTCTTACTTTGTATATCTCTTCACTGCCCAGTTCTATTCCCCCAAATTTCCCACTACCGATCTCGCTTAACGCTGGCGTGCCAAATGCCAATTTCAAACGCCAGATGATGCCCATTTTCTTGGCTGTATACGCATTACTTCACTCAAACAAAAAATAAGGAAACAATTTTGAATAAACTCATCGTATTCACTGGTGGTCCCGGTGCAGGGAAAACTTCGGTTATCGAACAACTAAAAACACAAGGCTTTATCTGCGCGCCAGAAACCGGTCGTCACGTGATACAAACGCAGGTTGCCAATCACGGTTCAGCATTACCTTGGAATGACAAACAAGCTTTTCGAGACGAAATGATGAAGGCAGAAGTGAGCAATTACCGAGCTTTCAATGTCCACCAAGGGAATGTGTTTTTTGATCGCAGTATTGCGGACGTATATGGCTACAGTAAGTTGGAACAACTGCCAATCTCGCATGAGCTCATCACGTATTGCCAGACGCTTCGTTATCATTCTCAAGTGTTCATTTTTCCACCTTGGGCATCGATATTCAGCAACGACGAAGAGCGAAAGCAAGATTTTTCTGAAGCGGTGGCTACGTATCAACAGATGGTCAACGCTTATCACAAATTTGGTTATCAATTGATCGAAGTGCCCAAAATGTCAGTCGAAGACAGAGTAGCGTTTATTCGCGGCTCAGTCATCGAACGAGGCTGAAAGATGATTGACGCAAACAAATGCGTAAGGCGATTGTGAGCACGACAACAATATGCGTAAAGGGAGTTATTTATACTGGATAAAATTCAATAACTTAATTGAGCATTATGTCTTTTAAATATCTTACCTTATTGCTCGCAACGATGAGTATGAACAGCTTTGCTGATGTAGGCCTGCCTTCGGGGGATGATTGGTTAAACCATGTGACGAATGGCCTAGCCCCATATTGGATGATGGAAAGCGCGCATGGGCAACCTGCGGGGAATTTTCCGACTTTTCGTTGTGATAACGGTGTCATTCTCGACCCACAAAAGCCGTGTGAAGAATTAAACAAAGGGTGGATTAGCCCGCACTTCGATCGCGAGTACACCCGCATGAAATCGCGCCAAACTTACGCTTATGGCGTACTTTTTCATCTTACGGGTGACAAGCAAGCATTAGAGCTGGCAAAGAAAGGGGCTTATTACCTGATTGATCATCAACAAGATGAGAAAAACGGCGGGTTTGTGAGCTTTACGCGTAGTGGGAAACCGGGGATGGAGTGGCAACAACGAACTTCTCAAGACCAAGCTTACGCCTTAGTGGGTTTGGCGATGTACTACTACTTGACTCAAGATCCAAAGGTCGAACAAGCGCTTATCGACCAGCAAGCGTTTATATTTAAACAATACCGACGAAGCGATGATCGCGGTCTGGCTTGGGTTTTGAAAGACGGTGATGGGGAAAGTGCGAAGCAGCAAGAGCTAGTCGCTCAACTTGACCAAATTAATGGCTACCTGTTGTTAACGGCGCCACTTTTACCAGAACCAGCGCAAGCCAAGTGGAAACAAGATCTGGAGTGGCTGACGCAAGTGATGCTGGATAACTACCACTCCGACAAAGAGCGGCGTTTTTATGGCGCGATACACCACAAAGCGGTAATGATGCCAGATGCGAAACACAATGATTTTGGACACACCATCAAAGCGTATTGGATGACGTATCTCACTGGTCAGTTGTTGGAGAATTCCAATTGGACAGAGTTTGGCTTCAAAGGAATGAAACATACACTTAAACAAGCGCAATACCAGCAAAACTTTGAGCAAGTCAAAGCGCTCTTCTCACCAGAATGGCAGAGTAAATGGACACAAGAGAGCATTCCTGCTTGGCAATCAAGACCATACAAGCACTATAGCTCGTCTTGGGAATGGGCAGAGCTCGATCAAGCGGCAATGACAGTTTCCCTTGTTGATGGTTCGATGAAAGAAACGCTTCAATACACGTTACCCACTTTTATGGATGCATGGGTGGATCATCAATATGGAGGAGTCGGTCTGAGTCCTAAATCAACCAAAGCGTTCCATTGGGGAAATGGTTACCACCAGTTTGAACATGCGTTGGTCGGGTATTTGTACGCGCAACAAATGGCAAAACAGCCCGCCAAGCTTTACTACGCGCGACTAGCCGAGAGTAAAATGCCACTTAATCCATATTACTTTAGCGCAGACGTAAAATCGTTGTCGTCACAAAGTGATGGAGTCACCATCGCGACATTCACCAATATTCGACCTTAGGTTGGTCGATGGTGATGTGTTGGTTAAAGTCCGCGTAAAAGCCAATAAAATCCTCCGACAGCAAGTGCGACTATTAGCTATCTAGGTCTGTCACTAGATAAGCTTCAAGCAATAATGGTGTAGGTAATGCCCACGGGGCGCTTACAAAAAGCCGTCAGAACCACTGGTTTTGACGGATTTTTATTCTATGACAGGTAGAGGATTCAATTTTCAGCGCGATAGGTCCATGAAAACTTAAGTGAGATTCCAATCACGTCGCATAATCTCACTAGTGCCATTGGAACTAAATGAATTGTTTCTGATACATAGAACGTATTAACATGGTTGCACTTGGCCCATATGAGTAAATTCATTGAACATACAATTTGAGAGAGGGTTTAGTTGTAAAAATAATAGTTAGTTGGAATCTAGGTTAAATGAAAATAAAACTATTTAAAAAGCTACAAGTTGTATTTCTTGTGGTGTCAGCATCTTTAATGGTGGGGTGTTCGTCTATAGATGCGCATGCTGGTGGCGGATACGGAAAGCCGTTTTCAGGGACCGCGTTATCAGTCGCACGACAACCTTGCTATTTAAGAGCTGATATTACTTCTATCGCGTTATACCCACTATCATTGATTGACATTCCTTTGTCGTTAGCAACGGACGTTGTGTTTCTTCCTGTTGATTTAGTCATGGTAGCTACACCAACAACGAGTTATGGCGGTGTTGTTTCTCTAGGTTGTCCAAGCGGAAGCATGATCTAAAACGCTTATTTTATTCAAATAAATGGAAGGAAATGAAAGTGGAATTAAAAAGTAACTATTCAGAATCAGAAATAAACCAGCCACCATCGGTACTTCTTGTTACGTCTCTGTTGTGTCTGGCGTCCGTTTGTTGGGCTGCATTGCTGTTGGCCATTGAATATATTGTTGGGATAGAAATGAGTGGTACAGGCTTTCTTAGCACGTTAATCCCAGCCATGAGTGTTGGTTATTACTTCGGCTACAAGACTGGAGATGTAATGCCATCAAAAACAAGATGGTATGCTGTTTTACTGTGGGCTTTAGCAAGTTTGGTAGTGTTCTCTCTTATCTTAATGTCGTTAGATATTTCTCCGTTTTATTTATTATCTGAGCTCGGTGGGGTAAGTATTTTTATTGCTATCATAATGCTAATAACGATTGGCATCGCCTACTTAATTTTAAAAAGTGGTGAGAAAATGGCGATTAGAGTATTACTCAAAGCCAAGGAAAGTCAGTAGATAAAATACAACAAACGATTCAATTAGGATCATGACAAGACGCCAGCCATAATGTGCTGGCGTTTTAGTTTCCTGTTTGTAGGATTTTTTGTCTAAAAGGCAAACCCATTTATTGTGTTGTCGTTTGAGTTAATGGTTTATGCCTTGTGCGCAAGATAGCTTAGCAGGTTTATGTATCGAGAAACGTGTGTATAATTCGCCACGAATTACGATTTATAGATATGAAAGGTAAGTATGGCAGTCCTCGAAATTCTCTCCATTCCAGACCCAAGGCTTAAAGTAAAAGCAGAAAAAGTCACTGATGTATCGACAGTACAAACGCTGATAGACGATATGCTAGAAACACTTTACGCAACGGGCAATGGTATCGGTTTAGCTTCAACCCAAGTAGGCAGAAAAGAGGCGGTTGTTGTCATCGATATCTCTGACGAACGCAATGATCCTTTAATCTTGGTTAACCCAGAAGTGGTGAGCGGAGAAAACAAAGCACTTGGTCAAGAGGGATGCCTCTCTGTTCCTGAGTACTACGCAGATGTAGAGCGTTACACGTCAGTTGTTGTTTCTGCACTAGACCGTGATGGCAACCCGATTACAATCGAGAGTGATGAGTTCTTAGCGATTGTGATGCAGCACGAAATTGATCACCTATCTGGTAACTTGTTCATTGATTACCTTTCACCGTTAAAGCAAAAAATGGCGATGAAAAAAGTGAAGAAGTACGTAAAATCGCAAGCTAAGTAATATGAAAGGAAGTAACTCACAACCGCGAGTTACTTCCTTGTAAATCAAGAATAGGAAGGTAGTGAGAGCGGTTTATCTCTGTTTTTGGGGGACATAACGCTTTACGACCTTCATAAGCTTCTGAAATGAAGAACAGTCCATATGTGACTCATGAGGGCAGGAGGCAACATGGTTTAGGCTGTCTCGCACCGCTTTCAAACGTTTTATTTGCTCATCAATCTCAAGTGCCTTTTTCGTTAGTAAGTCACGATCGATATATGGCTTTGAAACTTCTGATTGATTCAACATTTCTGCCATTTCGTTAAGCGATATTCCAGCGATACGCCCCAAACTAATTAAATTGAGTGTATTGAGTACCTCTGGTGAATATTGGCGTCTCAATCCATTCCTTCCTATCGAGCGAATTAACCCCAGCTGTTCGTAGTACCTGAGCGTTGAAGTCGGCAATCCTGATTTTCTAACCATTTCTGCAATATCCATATTATTCCCCATTGACTTCAAGTTGGCTTTAAGTTGTAGCATGCAACTAAGACCTTAACAAATCAAAAACTTGAGGAGAGAAAAATGCTGCTTTTAATGGGATTGCAAGCTGCGCTAATAGGGATTGGTGCCACTTTGATAATGGATTTATGGGCATGGTTACAAAGGAGAGTGTTTGGTATTCCTTCATTAAACTATGCGTTGGTTGCGCGCTGGGTTTTGTACATGCCCCAAGGAAAGTTTATGCATGCGCCAATTATGGCGTCAGAGGCGATGCCGGGAGAAAAGTCACTTGGCTGGTTTTTGCATTATGCCATCGGCGTTACTTTCGCTTTGGCTCACGTTACTGTTTTTGGTCATCATTGGTTGGTAGAGCCCAGTCTAATGCCCAGCTTAATTACAGGCGTGGTAACGTTGATCTTCCCATTTTTGGTCATTCAACCTTGTCTAGGATTTGGCTTTGCTGCGAGTAAAACCCCAACACCTTGGAAAGCCCGTTTTCTTAGCACATTGGCGCATTTGGGTTTTGGTTTGGGTTTATTCATAGCCGGGTTTGCAATCAAAGTTACGAGCCAGTATTTTGCATAGAGAACATGAGCATCATGCAAACGAGTGGTTTTTATCTATGATGCTCAACTCTTGGTTGTTTTTTGCGCTTTGCTCATAGTTGGCCGATATGTTCGAAGTCTGTTGCATTTATCCAAGACGTAAAGTCGGCGGACATTTAACATTGTCTTAACGTCAGAATGGCAAGCGGTTCACCAAGAAAAACTAAAATTATTTGGTTTGACATAAAGAATATTAAGGGTTTCAGATGGCTTCAAAAGTGGCAGGGATATCAATACTGAGTTTATTGGCAGCGCCAGTTGCGATGGGAGAAACAGCCAGTGCTTATGATTTATGTTTGCTAGACAAAATAAAGCAAAGCAAAGGTGAGGAAACCATAAAGAGCATTCGCGGGCAGTGTGAGCTTGACACAGTAACCAGTACAGTGCCCGCTGATCCAGAAATTGAAGAGCCAGAAGAACTTCAGGAAAGCTTGGTCGACAAGCGTTTGGAATCAGAACGAGAAAACGCGTTTGAACCGTTTAGTCTGGTCGCGCATCGCGTTAACTATATTCTTCCGTTTACGTACAGTGATCGAGTAAATAAACGCGCGTATGCCGACACCAAATACGGCGATGAACTGCGTAAGGAAGAGGCGGAGTTCCAAATCAGTTTTAAAGTACCAATGAACTATGATGACTTGTTGTTTGATGGCGATGGTCTGTTTTTTGGAATGACTCTTAAATCATTTTGGCAGGTATACACGGGGGCAGCATCTCGTCCATTCCGTGAAACCAATTATCGTCCAGAGCTTTTTTACTACACCCCAACAGACTGGAAACCACTTGATGGTTCGACTTGGTTAGGCTTTGGTATTGAACATGAGTCTAACGGTCAGAGACAGGAGCTATCGCGCAGTTGGAACCGTGTCTATGCCAACTTAACCTTTGCAAAAGACAATTTTGCGGTTTCTATCCAGCCTTGGTGGCGTATACCTGAAGATGAAAAGACATCGCCTAATGATCCCAAAGGTGATGATAACCCGGATATCGAGGACTATATGGGACACTTTGAGCTATCGAGTGCTTACAAGTGGAATGGTTACGAGTTTACCTTTTTAGGTCGCCAGAACTTTCAAACACATAAGGGTTTTGCAGAACTGGGTGTGTCATTTCCGATTTGGGGCAAAGTTCAGGGGTACGCACAATACTCAGCTGGTTATGGTAAGAGCTTGATCGACTATGATCATAATCAGCAGCGGATTGGTGTTGGTATTGCAATCAACGGTGTTTTGTAGTTTTTCGTAGATGGATAGAAATTAACACTGGCAATTGAAATTTCAATATTTAGAATGCGAGGCTGAAATTGATTTCTAACCTAGAGTGATTTTATGCTTCGTGATTACACCTTCGATTGTCTTGTAACTATGCCTCGCCATGAGCTGGAAGAGTTTAGTGCTCGTATGATCAGTAAAATGGTGCCAGAAGACGTGATGAATGAGCTGTTCACTTTTGATCAAGAAGAAGTGGATAGTGAAGACCGCATGTTGTCTGCACGTCTTGATGCAATGCTACGCATGACAGCAATCGCACTGAGTGAAATTCAACAAGCGTTTGATGACTCAGACAACGCAAAGCAAAATAGCGAGCGAATGACGAGATTGGTGCTTTGGCATTTCTACGCGATCTCATTCCGTTTGGAAGAGGCCATCACGCTAGAAACACACTGTGCTCTAGTGGAAAAACTAATCGAAAATGCACCTTCGGATGTTTTTGCGTGGGTAAAAACATTGACGGAGCTGCTACACACTTACGCTGAAATCAACGCGAAAGAGAATCCTCAAGACTAAACACCTGTCGTTTATCGTTCAGTAAATTAGAAACAAGGCGAGCCATTTGGTTCGCCTTGTTTTTTCGCGTCAGATAAACCTTCGGGTTTGAAATACCAAACAAGCCTAGACTCAGATTTGTTCGTTCACTAGCGAACGGCGTGATTCCTTCTTACACTAAATCAAGGTGTTTGTTGCTAAACAAGCAAATGCATGACTAAGTCGTGTATTGTTTTCCACTTAAATGCGGATAATTTATGTCGAAGAACCTTCTGGTTTTTAAATTGGAACCGACTATTGAGCGTGTACGCTTTCCAGCTGAGCTTCATCTATCTAAAGGAAGTGAACGATGGATCCGTTAACGCAAGGTTTATTGGGTGCAGCTTTGCCACTGGCCGTGAGCAACAAGCGAAACCTTGCAGTTGTTGGCGTGTTGGGCGTGGTCTCTGGGATGGCTCCGGATTTAGATGTGCTCATCCGTTCTTCAACTGATCCTTTGCTGTATTTGGAATACCATCGCCAATTTACTCACTCGCTCTTGTTTATCCCGTTTGGTAGTTTCATTTGTGCTTTGGTGTTGTATCCATTGTTCGCAAAAAAGCGAGGACTAAGCTTCCGGCAGAGTTGGTTTTACTGCGCGCTTGGTTATAGTACCCATGCGTTATTAGACGCATGCACCAGTTATGGAACACAGCTTCTATGGCCGATAAGCAACACGCGTTATGCTTGGAACACTATTTCGGTAATCGACCCCGCGTTCACACTCCCTATTTTAATATTGCTTTTGTTTGCTGCACTGAAGCGAAGCCCAAACTATGCCCGCATTGCATTTTTATGGTGTCTGGCTTACTTAAGCCTTGGAATGATCCAACGAGATAGAGCAGAAGCAGCTGGTTGGGAAATCGTCAAAGAGCGACAACACAACGCTATACAGTTAAAAGCCAAACCAAGCTTTAGCAATCTTTTGGTTTGGAAACTAATTTATGAAACGGAAGAGAGCTACTATGTAGATGCCGTAAGGGTGGGGCGTTCAATAAAAATTTACCCTGGCGAATCAACTCCAAAGTTAAATATAAAAGAGCAATTTCCGTGGCTAAACCCGCAATCGCAACAAGCAAGAGACATCGAACGTTTCCGTTGGTTTTCAAACGGTTTTGTGGCGACGGATCCGAATAATGAAATGCGAATTGTTGATATGCGTTATTCCATCGTACCAAACCAAATTAATGCGTTATGGGGCATCAATCTATCCCCAAAAGCCAGCGCAGACGCGCACGTTGAATACACTGCTCATCGAGGAAGTACTGCAGAAGATCGCCAAGTTTTTTTCAACATGCTTACGGATTTTGAGTGATGGTTTTACTTTGGATGTCGATGCGGTTTCGTAATAACTATTACGCAGACTGAAAGTCCTTTACTAGGGTCGGCTTGCTAGCGAAGAAAATCTTGCCAAACAGGGACTTGTACTTCCAGCCAAGAGACAAAAGCCGTTTAGCTAAGTTCTTGTTTTCAATGATTGCAACCTCAACACCTTGGTAGTGGTAAGGATTGCTTTTGATGTAGTCGATAAATGCAGTAAGCACGCCTTGCCCGCGAACGGAGGGTGCAAAGTTGACTGCTACAATAGAAAAGCGTTGGCTACCTGCTGGGCAACGGACTAAACAGTGCCCAAGAGGATGAGTAATAGTCTCAGAAAATTCAGGAAAAGGGCGAGACTCAAGCTCTTGAGAAAGCGCATCGTATCGCTGACATAGATAAGAAAATAGTTGTTTCGCTTCGCTGTTCATATCGGTGCCGCTTTTGTGTTGCTTGGTTTAAAGGCATTGATGTCTCAAACATTGTAACCATAGATAGCAACACAAAACGCGGTAAACTTTTTCAGCAATGATTTCCTATTTTTGAAACCTAGATTGTTACAAATGAAGTTGAATGGTTTTTATATGGTGGTTGTGAACGGTGTTTCTAGTTGAAGGAAGAATACGCTGGTTACTGGATTCTTACTGGAATTCCTTTGTTAAAAGGCGAGCTGCTTGGTTTAATGCCGCTCGTTTAACTGCGAGTGGCATCTTTTGTATTTCGTCACCTTGTACAGCGACGATGGGATATGATGTGGGATCTTCTATCCTAGCTTTTCATGGTCTAAATTATCTCATTAACCACTCAGAGCGCTGCTATTAGATTCCTAGTCTCGCAAGGGCTCGCTGGACTGACACAAAAACATCGTTAAACTCCTGTTATTAAATTATTTGGTCCGCCTTTGCTTATTTTTGAGCGCTTAACTAGGCGTTACTCCAAGTGCTTAAATTGCAATGCCACAAGTCGCTGATACAACTCACAGCTTTGCATTAATGATTGGTGGTTACCAACATCGACTAATTCGCCATTGTCGAGCACCGCAATTTTATCCGCATGTTGGATAGTCGAAAGACGATGAGCAATGATCAGCGTTGTGCGTCCTTTCATTAGAGCTTCAAGTGCTTGCTGAACGTGATGTTCACTTTCACTATCAAGGGCGCTGGTAGCTTCGTCTAGCAGTAAGATTTTTGGATCTTTTAGAATCGCGCGAGCAATCGCAATGCGCTGCTTTTGTCCGCCTGATAGCCTAACGCCGCGCTCCCCTAAAAAGCTGTGATAGCCTTCGGGAAGCTTCTCAATAAACTCATGGGCATGGGCTTTTTTCGCGGCTTCGATAACTTGTACATCCGTCGCTTCAGGATTACCGTAGCGAATATTATGAAAAACATCATGGCTAAACAGCGCTGGTTGTTGTGGTACGAGCGCCATTTGACGTCGAAGCTCGTTTGGGTCGAACTGTCGAATATCTTCACCACCAAACAACACTTGCCCTTGCTGTGGGTCATAAAATCGTTGCAGCAGTTCGAATAGTGTTGTTTTACCTGCACCAGAAGGGCCGACCAACGCCAGTACTTTTCCTTGTTCAGCGGTTAGATTTAATTCTTTGATTGCTGGTTGATTTGGGCGAGAAGGGTAGTTGAAACTCACCGAATTAAAGTTAACCTCAGCAGGCATGTCGGCACGGACAGGCAAATGGTTGCTTGGCGCTTTAATATCACTGTCTACTTGAAGGATCTCAATCAGCCGTTCGGTAGCACCTGCGGCTCTTTGCAATTCACCCATGACTTCGGAAATGGTTGCAGTCGATGAGGCAACCATAATGGCATAAAACACAAATGCGGCTAGGTCACCCGCAGACATTTTTCCCTGAATCACATCGCTGCCGCCTACCCAAAGCATGCCTGCAATCGCGCTGAACACAATCACAATAACGCCTGATATCAGGATCGCGCGCTGTTTTACTCTCTGTCTACCTACTTCATAAGCTTTTTCCACCTCGACAGCGAAAGCCGCTCGTTCATGCGACTCTGAGCTAAAACTTTGCACGGTTTTAATATGTTCTATCGCTTCTCCAGCGTAGCTGCCAACATCGGCCATTGAGTCCTGACTTTGGCGAGAGAGAGCACGCACGCGTCGTCCATAAAACAAAATCGGAACCAGAACCAAAGGCACAGAAGCAAGCACAATCAGCGTGAGCTTAACGTTGGTAGCGAATAACATAATGATGGCACCAAAACACATCAAAGCGCTACGCATCGCCATCGAGAACGATGAACCAATAATGCTTTGCAGCAATGTGGTATCGGTAGTCAGGCGTGACATAATATCGCCACTACTGTTGGTCTCAAAATAGCTCGGATGCAGCGTAATCACATGGTTAAACACCGCAAGGCGAATATCCGCACTAACGCGCTCACCTACGGAAGAGACAAGGTAAAAGCGAAAGAAAGTCCCAATGGCAATACACAATGTGACACCGACAATAAACTGAATCGCATTGGTAAGCTCTTGCAATGATTGCTGAGCAAAGCCTTGGTCGATAAGTATGCGCACTCCATAGCCAACGGATAACGTCAAACTTGCTGTCGCGACAAGGGCAACCAAGGCTGCCGCAACCCGCCATTTATAAGGTGCAATAAAGGTGCTGAGTTTAAGAAGAATGCTGAGATTTTTGTTATTTTTTCTGCTCATGAGTGACTCACAAAGCGTTTTAGGTACCTGGCATAGTAAGCCAGTTTGGTTGGTGAGACCAGCGAACTACCGCTTTCGGATCAGGAAATTAACTGGGATAACCAATATCGCATGTATATCGAAAATCACTTAAACGTCGAAGAGACTAGAATCAGCTTTTAGTTCGGAGGGTGTTACGCACGGCTTTTGGCGAGTAGCAGGTCGACTTTTCCTTTGGCTGTTTTACTGACCGTTTGCATCAACTTAAAACTTGGTTTTTCGATGCCTGAGTTTTCTATCCCTTCGACCATTAAGAGCCAAAGCTTGGCTGTCATTTGCGCATCGGCTAGTGCACGGTGGAAAACACCGTCGTTGTCGATATTTTTATAGCGAACAAGTTCACCTAGCTTATGTGATGGGGCTTCTTGAATGAGCCGTCTTGCTACCAGTAAGGAGCAAGCAAACTCACCCGAATAACCACAGTTGATTCGTTCAAGCTCTGCATCTAAAAATCGTTTATCGAAGGACGCGTTGTGAGCGATAAGGTTCTCGCCAGCAATGAACTCACTAAATGACGCCATTACCTCTTCGCAGCTTGGTGCCGATCGCAACATATTGTTGGTAATGCCGGTGTAGTTCTCAATGAAAGAACTCACTCTGAAACCGGGGTTCATGAGTTGCTGAAAACTATCGACAACCTCGCCATTGACTAACTTTACTGCACCAATTTCTATTGCGCGATCACCTAAAGTAGGAGAGAGACCTGTGGTTTCAAAGTCGAGTACGACCACAGAGTTTGCTTGAGGCATAAAATTTTCCAGCTGAGTAATATTGCGCAAGAGTATTATCGAAAGCGACAGAAAAAGAAAGGCGAACACAATGGTGAATATCTGTCTATCTTTACTCCACAAAGTCAGTGTTCGTCGTCCACTGTTTATGGACAGGTACGTTCTGGCTTACCCATCGCGGCTTGTGCGGTAGCCTTATATTTCAAATGTTTTTCGGCTTTTCGATTCATTTCAGTTAAGCATTAACTTTCGATACAACATACTGATTATAAATTGATTTTATAAATTAACTTCGGCATCATTCACGGCTTGATTTTGAGTATGAATATCATCACGGCAAAAAATTAGAACAACTTATAATGCGAGGCTAGGGAACGATGGAAGCAATGAAGAATCATTATTTAGAGATACCTGAAGAAAGAAAATTGCGTATTTTTCGTGAGGAAGATGAAGATTTTTACAACTTTTGGGAAGAAATGCTTGATGAAAAACAATCTTTTTATCAGCAACCTCTCAAAAGAATGAAAGGCGACGCTTGGTATTCGCTTGATTCATTCTTCACTGCTTCAAAATACGGACAACATCAGGCCTCGCCAGCTTATATAAAAAGAGCGCTTGAGTTACTGAATAACGTGTACTTGCTGGCCAATCATTCAGACAAAGTGGTTGAATTCTCCGTTGGGCACCGACATTTTTCGGAAGTAGGTAACCGTTCTATTGCAGGGGGAACGATGGATGCTTGGTTGGATGAAATCTGTTTAGCGATGGCCGCGAGAGATTGGCGCTGCGTAGAGCTGATGACCATCATGGATGAGTCGTTAGTGCGTTTAAAAGATCCATTCGATGTTGCGCTAGTCGAGTTCGTTAACGGTGTATTTAGCAATTCATCAGCGTTACCAGAGTTATTGCAAACTGTGATGGAGAAATCCTCCCCGCAATACTTAGAATCAACCAGAGTGCCATATGTACACTCTTTGTTTATTCCATTTGTGAATGTGTTTGTTGCCATTATCGATGGCGATGAGGCACATTATCAAGAAGCACTGAGGGATGCGTTAGAGGCGCATTACCAGTTCTACATGAATGAAGATGTTCGCTATTCGCCAAAAGGAAATGTTTCTCTGAAACTGACTGGTCTTGCTGCATTGGCATACGATAAGTATGGCTGGACAATTCCAGAAACCGCATATTTGCCAAAGTGGCTCGTTTACGGTGAGCATGATCTCTGTTCTAAATAAATCATTAATAGAACACCTTATGTAGTGTCTGCGGCAATGCCGTTCGGCAGCACCTCGAGCAAACATGTTGTACCTGATCCTACCTTTCAGCTGTGAAAAGTTGAAAGAACTCCAACACACGTTTGCCACGGAAAAGGGCATTTGGTTTGGTAACCCGCAAGTCACGGCACATCCAAATCAATCCATTGTTGAATGGTATATTGGTGACTACCTGCTCAATCTTGGTGATGACGAATTAAGGTCGTTTTTCAATCAGTTACTCGGTAAGAAGGCATAAACTTCTCAATATGCGAGCTTACTAACACGCCATACGTGACACTTCATGTATTCTTAATTGAAGCGAAGAAGAGGATTTATCAATGTCAAAAAGCTCCAAGCTTCACAATGAAGACAAACTGGTTAAGAAGGCACTAGAGATTGGTGGGAAGATGGCGAAGCTACAAGGTTTTGACCTTCCTCAGTCACCACAACCTCTAAGAGTAAAAGCGATTTACCTATTCTTGGTCGATGCAAAACAGATCACGCCATTGCCGGAAAGCAAGCTAGACGGCGCAAGCATCAAACACCGACTGGCAGTATGGATACACAGTGCGTTGCCAGACAACGATCCTCTAAAGTAAAAACCTCAAGAAGTTACATAGGTCATTAATTCACAAGGCGAGCCAGGTGGTTTGCCTTGTCTGATCTTGGCAAGTGCACCGAGGCCTTCTAATGTTTCGTTATCATTGATTTACAAAACAGCATCAAAAGGGCTAAAGATAAAGCCAGAGAAGCGCTACAATGCTCGCGTTGCAAGAGTGCAACCAAGAATACTCATTTACAGAAGCCTTGAAGTAACCATACATGTCTAAAGATTTCGAATTCACTACAGAATACACACTCGACAAGCCATTTTTTGCTGAGTGTTATGATCAAACTAGCCAGCCAGTTAAGTTGCCGCAAGCGTATTTGAAAGGGATCCTCTTTCTAATTTTTGGTGTGGTTTTATTGGAGTTTGAACTGCTACCTAACGGTTACGTCGGTTGGTTCTTTATCGTATTGAGTGTGATTGAAGCGTGCAGCGTTTACTTCAAAAGAACTTGGTGGCTGTGGCGTCAAACCATCAGCTCAAGCCGCGGCAGTAAAGTGGTGTTTGAAGTGAATGCAGATGGCGTACGCTACAAAAGCGGTAAAGTTGACCGCAGCCTCGCTTGGAATGATATCGACCAACTCGAACAAACTGATTTGGGCTTTATCCTTCACCTTGGTAAACAACGCCAATACATCAGCAAATCTTGCTTAAACGAAGAAGTGATCGCGTTTATGGTAGAGCAGCACGCAGCATCAAAAGCGAGCTAACCAACTCACATCAAGCTGGAATGAGCGTTCTAAAAAGTAGGTGATATATGATCGAACATTGTAGCAAGTATATCGTCGATTCTGAATCAATTGGGTTTGATGTAGAAAGCTAATAAGGCTTAGAGGTTTCTCTTTCGGACATACTGCTTCGGTGTCATGCGCGCAATCTGCTTACACTCTCTAGTCATGTGTGCTTGATCGGAAAAGCCTTGCTCCAGCGCCAATTCCGATAAAGTAAGATCGGGTTGCGCTCGGAGTTGCTCTAAAGTGTGCTTCACTCGTTTAATGCGTTGGTAATGTTTAGGAGTAATCCCCAACCATTTCTGAAAATTGCGCTCTCTCTGGCGCTGACTGATGGTCCCTGTAGGTTGTTCAATAATGTGGCCGACATACTGCGGTTCATATTCCTCAATCAGTGTTTGAACCCAGCGATATAACGTAGAAATCCTTGCATATGGCGAACGCGCTGTTTGCAGAGACTCAAATGTTGCTAGTGCAGAAGAAGCCAAAGGGTGGTCGTCTTGAATCCGCAATAGCTGTTCTAGACGTTTACCAAATAGTTGATAACCAACAGCAGGATGAAAGCGTACGCCAGTCATCACCGCGCCTGGCGGTAGGCAGACCTGATGTGCCAGAATGCTTATAGGCAGTAGGACAACCCCCGGCGTCTGCCACTCACCATCCATTTGTACTTCATTCTGTAAAATGAATACCACACCTGTACCAGCATCACTGAGTAATTGTTTACGTACGGTTTGCGTCGTATCAGGTTTGACGGATGCTGACCAAATGGCTTGAACATAGCCAGCTAAAGCCTTTTGAGGTTTTAAAATATCAAATTCTAAGTTCAAATGAATCATCCTATTTAACCTCAACTTAAATGAGAAAGTGATACACATGTACTTTTCATCCTATTAAGTTGAGGTATAAGCAGTGGCTTACAAGTAAGAACCGTCAAATAGAATTATCGAGGTTTATAGACTCCAACCTTTGGCTTAAATGCCTTAACTATTCGGTTCCAACTATTGATCGCGTTGATCGCAATTGTTAGGTTGACCATAGCTTCTTCTCCAAAGGTATTCAAGGTCAGCTGATAGGTATCATCATCTACTGGTAGGCCAGCAGTTAGTAGTTCAGCCCAGCCTAGTGCAACGTGTTCTGCATCGCTGTAGAATGGCATATCTTTCCATGCACTAAGCCCCCATATGCGTTCCGGCTTTTCACCTAACTGAAGCGCATCTTTACTATGCATGTCGATACAAAATGCACATTGATTGATTTGCGATATGCGTAACTTAACCAGTTCCCATATGATCATGTTCATAGTTTCTGATTGGCTAAATTGTTCATGGAAGTAAGCTTCCTGAGCGTATAGGATTTCTATTGCTTTTGGCGCTACTTCAATATAGTTGAGTCGTTTTTTCATGGTCATTCTCCTCTGTTTTTTACATAGTAAAAAACGCTCTTAGCAAAAGATTGAAGATTTTCGACATGCACTCAATAAAGTTAGATAAAAGAGTGAACGACGAAAGCGAAAAGTGTACCTATTGGAAACCAAGAAAACTTATGCCAATTAACAAAGTATTGCTCTAAATAATGGACTTAAGGTTGGCGTCTATTTTTACTCCACCACCTTCCGTAAACGAGCAAAAGGTGCTGAGTTACCTATATACACACCAGCCGCAACGATAAAGACGCCTAAAACATTTTCCCATTGAGCCTGCTCACCAGAAATGAACGAAATCAGTAGAGTGAATACCGGCATAATATTAAATAATGGAGACATCTTATCTGGACCAAGAACGATAGCGCCTTTCATCCAAAAGTAATAAGCAATCAAAGTTCCAAACAGGCTCATGTAAGCTATTAATGCTAGGTCTTTAAATGTTATGGCATTTAAGCTACGGCTAAAGTCGCCGTGGTACATCGCTATAGCGACCATTTGAATGGCACCAATACTTAACACCCAACGTAACTGCTGAGTTACTGGGATATGAGATGTTAAACGCTTCGCTAGAATTGTGTATAAACACCCACTAATTAAAGCAAATAACATGTATAGATCACCAATATTACTATTGCTGCTAATAGAATGAATATTTCCCCCTGTAATGACGATTACCACTCCACAAAAACTGATTAGTGCATCTAAAAGAGTTTTAACCGAAATGGAAGTTTTGAGAATAAAGCCCGACAACAAGATAGTGACAAGTGGTAGGTTTGCCTGAACAACCGCTGCGTTAACTGGGGTAGTAAATCTCATTGCAGAGAAAATAGAGAAGTTTTGGATAGTTACACCCACGGTTGCTATAACAAACAACGACAACATACTTTTTCGTGTGAGTTTGGCTCCATATGGAGAGCGTTTAGTACCTCTTATCAGTAAGAGTATTAAAGCTGCAACGGAAAATCGTAACGTCGCTGAATCCAAAGGAGAGACATCGCTATTAATAGCCTTTATTACGTTAAAGTTACTAGACCAAAAAAAGATAGCGACAACAACACCGCACCAAATTGATAAATGTTTAGACATAGATCTTCCTGATAAAAATTAACTTGACGCGATAATGCTATATATTTCATATTTGATTTTTAATCGCCAAATTTAAGAGGGTTAATCCCAAATATGGAACGTCACTCTTTGGATGATCTTTTGTTATTCGTTTCTGTTGCTCGCTATCAAAGCCTAACACAAGCATCTGAGCGTCTTAATGTCCCGTTAGCCACGCTAAGCCGGAAGTTAAAAAGGCTGGAAACAAACTTAAATTGCAGACTATTTAACCGCAGTGCACACCACTTTGCGTTAACAACTGATGGCGAAAAATATTATCAACTCTGTGAGCCGCTACTTCTTAGCTTAAATAATGTGACATCGAGAATTGCGACTGAGCGTCAGTCTTTAAGCGGAACGATCAAAATATCAGCGCCAATTAACATGACACAGATGTGGTTAAAGCGGTGCGTTTATGAATTTGCAGAGCAACATCCGAAGGTATGTATCGATTTAGATGTACAGAATGAAAAAATCAATCTTGTATCTAACCGTGTCGATGTTAGTTTTCGTCTTGGTGATCTTATTGAACAAGACTGGATTGCTCAGAAATTATGGTCGATTCCATTTGCGCTTTGTGCATCACGAAGCTATTTAGAACAACACCAACCGATTACCCATCCAGAACAACTTGTTCATCATCGCCTAATTACGGTAAACAACGACAGCCAATGGAAATTAGTTAATCAAATCACCAATGAAACATTTGATCATCCGCTAAAGTTTCAATTCACTTCAAATGATGTACTGCTAGTTAGAGACGCCGTCATCCATGGTTTAGGAATTGCGTGGATTCCAACCTATTACTTTCATGAGCTAAATCATGATCAACATAACCTGCTGCCTTTGTTGCCAGAATGGCAATGCTCGGGTAAAGAAGTATTCATTATGTATCGAGACCGCGATAAAAGGCCTGCAAGAGTTGATGCATTTATTGAACATGTCTTAAATTGGAAAAATCGCATTCAAATGTTTGCTTGAAAGAGGTTTATCACATTGTGCTGTGCCGGTAACCTCAAGTAAAGCTTCATGACTCTGCTTCAATTGAGTTCATTTATTTAACCTCTAAAAGAATCATGAATACATAGGCAGTTAATGGGATTCGAGTTTACAAGTGATTCGGTCAGCTAAAACTCAAGCTAAGTAGAAAGTATTTGCAGTTGTATTTGCCTCTGAAAATCGTTTAGAGCTTTCTCATCCGCGAGGTTCTATAAGAAATTATTAAGGATATATTTGTGTGTGATTTCGTGAAAAAAATTATTGTAGGTTTACTTTTCAGTGCTTCGTCTTTTGCTTCCTTAAGTCAATATGTTCCAGCAATGAATGATAAGAACGGTTATGTAGAACCATTTCAAATGTTTGATAATGTCTATTATGTAGGAGACAAGTGGGTCTCATCATATGCCATTGCTACAGACGACGGACTCGTTATCATTGATACGCTTGACTTCCCTTACTCTGAGTGGATACCTATCAACCTAGAGAAGCTAGGGCTAAAAGATAAGCCAATAACGCACATATTGGTAACTCATGGGCATTCTGACCACGTTGGAGGCGCCCAGTTACTTCAAGAGAAGTATGGTTCCAAAGTCGTGATGACCAAAAGCGCTCATGAACTATCTATACAGCAATCAAACAAAAGCGAAGGTGAGAACAAGTTCCTTCCTCCAAATTTAGACATAGAGATAAAAAGCGATAGCTCTATGGCTATTGGTGGACATGAGTTTAAGTTCTATCTCACACCTGGCCACACGGAAGGTGATTATTCCTTAGACTTCACTGTTGAAGATAATGGCGAACAATATCGTGCTTTTATCGTTGGTGGGCATAGCGTAAGTAGCAATGATCCAGAAGTTATTGGCCAGTTCCTGACTAGCATGGAGAAAATTAGAAAAATTTCACTACAGGCACCTATTGTGAACGTTAACCTTTCGAACCATCCACATAAAAATTTCCTTTTTGAAAATAGGAAGAAGCTCGGCACAAGCGGTAACCCGTTTATCAGTGAGGCAAACTTCTTCATGTTCCTTAAGCAACAAGAAGATTTAGCTAAGGGAAAACTAGAAGAACTATAATACCGTGGTATACGAGCAGCCTTCTTTATTAGGTTAGAGATTTGCTCTTGAGTTATAGCTAAGGCTTTAATAAGTTGCTCAATCAAGATTCGACACTGGTGGCAGCTATATTGTTTGTCGGTTCTAGTGACAAAGGCGCCGTGCGTAAGCATTCGTATTGTGTGCCTTACACATTTGCAAGGCGTTATGTGCTTTCTAGAAAAGTCTCAAAATAGAGTACAATTAGCGTTTTGACACAGCGGAAATCATCATGGCCAAAACTGTTCAGCAGCAAATCGGAAACATTGCTCTAGTCGTTGAAAATTACGACGATGCTATCGAATTCTATACTCAAAAACTTCAATTCACTCTGGTTGAAGATACCAACCTAGGTGGTGGTAAACGCTGGGTTCAAGTTTCTCCTCCAAACTCCAATGGTACAAACCTACTTTTAGCTCAAGCGAGTACACCGGAGCAAACGCATGCAGTAGGAAATCAAACAGGTGGTCGTGTTTTCCTGTTTCTGCAAACTAATGATTTTTGGCGTGACTACGAGTTGATGAAGAAAAATGGTGTTGTATTTAATGAAGAGCCTCGTGTGGAAGAATACGGGACAGTGGTGGTGTTCCAAGATCTCTATGGTAATAAATGGGACTTACTGCAACTGAACTAGAAACTACATAGCACCTGCATAGCATAGTGTTCATGAGGAGTTTCCAACAAGCCTTTAAGGCTCTGAGATATTAGTGCTAATTCAAAGGTTCTCAGAAGTTACTGTATTTCTAAATCACTTTTGTGCAAACAATAACTAGCCATCATTCCTTCTCGATGTATCAACAAGTGTTAGGGCGGCACACCAAAAACAAAAAGGCGAACCAAACGGTTCGCCTTTGTCGATTTAGAGACTACAAAAATTAATCTTCGTAGTTATCGATGCTTGGGCATGAACAGATTAGGTTACGGTCGCCGTATACGTTATCTACGCGGTTTACCGTTGGCCAGTACTTCCAAGATTTGGTCGCTTTAGACGGGAAGCAGCCAATCTCGCGAGAGTAAGGGCGGTCCCAATCTTCAGCTGAAAGATCAACTTGTGTGTGTGGCGCGTTAACAAGTGGGTTGTTATCCAGTGGCCATTCACCGTTTTTCACTTTCTCCATTTCTTCGCGGATAGCGATCATCGCATCACAGAAGCGGTCCAGCTCTTCTAGATCTTCCGATTCCGTTGGCTCAACCATTAGCGTGCCCGCTACAGGGAACGACATAGTTGGTGCGTGGAAACCGTAGTCCATTAGACGCTTCGCGATGTCTTCTTCGCTGATACCTGTTTCTTCTTTCAGCGGACGAATGTCGATAATACATTCGTGCGCTACGCGGCCATTTTTGCCACGGTAAAGAACAGGGTAGTGTTGGCGAAGTGTTTCCATCACGTAGTTTGCGTTCAGAATTGCTACTTTTGTAGCATCTGTTAGGCCAGCTTCGCCCATCATTGCGATGTAAGCCCAAGAGATAGGCAGGATAGAAGCGCTACCCATATCTGCTGCTGATACTGCGAAATCTGCGCCTTCTACACCGTCTTCAATATGCCCTGGTAAGAAAGGAGCTAGGTGAGATTTCACACCGATAGGACCCATACCCGGACCGCCACCACCGTGCGGGATGCAGAAGGTTTTGTGTAGGTTTAGGTGAGAAACGTCTGAACCGATGAAGCCTGGTGATGTTAGACCAACCTGCGCGTTCATGTTAGCGCCGTCTAGGTAAACCTGACCACCAGCGGCATGAACCATTTCACACACTTCTTTCACTTTCTCTTCGTAAACGCCGTGCGTAGAAGGGTAAGTGATCATAATGCTTGATAGGTTGTCTTTGTGTTTCTCGATTTTCGCTGCTAGGTCGTCGATGTCGATGTTGCCTTCTTCATCACACTTAACCACAACCACTTTCATTGACACCATAGATGCTGTCGCAGGGTTAGTACCGTGCGCAGAGCTTGGGATCAAACATACGTTGCGGTGACCTTCGCCACGGCTTTCGTGGTAGCGTTGAATCGCGATAAGACCTGCGTACTCACCCGATGCACCAGAGTTTGGTTGTAGTGAGAATGCGTCATAGCCAGTGATTTCACATAGCTTTTCTTTAAGGTCTTTTGCGAGTGCAGCGTAACCAGCTGCTTGTTCTGCTGGTGCGAACGGGTGGATCGAACCAAACTCAGGCCAAGTTACTGGAATCATCTCTGCTGCTGCGTTCAGCTTCATCGTACAGCTGCCCAGTGGGATCATGCCGTGCGTGAGTGAGAAGTCTTTGTTCTCTAGCTGTTTTAGGTAACGCATCATCTGTGTTTCGCTGTGGTGCGTGTTAAACACAGGGTGTGTTAGATATTCTGTTGTGCGGCGCAATGCTTCTGGAATGGCTGCAAACTCGTTGCCTGCGATTTCAGTTGATAGTGCTGCGACTTCTTCTTTCACACCGAATACTGCGAATAGGGCTTCTACATCTGCCACGGTTGTGGTTTCGTCGAAGCTCACACCTAGCTGAGTATCCAACTTACGTAGGTTGATGTCTGCGGTTAGTGCTTTCGCGTATAGGTCTTCAGTTTGTGCGCCTGTGTTGATAGTGATGGTGTCGAAGAAGCTGTTGTGAGCAAGCTCGAAGCCGCCTTTAGTTAGGCCAGCGGCTAGGATGGCTGTCATGTGGTGCGTACGACGAGCAATCGTGCGTAGACCTTCTGCGCCGTGGTAAACCGCGTAGAAAGACGCCATGTTCGCTAGCAGTGCTTGAGCAGTACAGATGTTTGATGTCGCTTTTTCACGACGGATGTGCTGTTCACGCGTTTGCATTGCCATACGCAGTGCTTGGTTACCATTGGTATCGATAGAAACACCGATAACACGACCAGGCATTGTACGCTTGTGCTTATCACGCGTTGCCATGAAAGCAGCGTGTGGACCGCCGTAACCCATCGGCACGCCAAAACGTTGTGCTGAACCGATTGCTACGTCTGCGCCCATTTCACCTGCAGGTTTAAGTAGGGTAGAAGCAAGAAGGTCCGTTGCTACAGTCACTAGTGTTTTGTTTGCTTGCGCTTTAGCGATGATGTCCGTTAGGTCACGAACTTCACCTGTTGTACTTGGGTATTGAACTAGTGCGCCGAACACGTCTTGCTCTGGTAGTGATTCTAAAGAACCAACCAAGACTTCAAAGCCGATGAATTTCGCACGAGTTTTTACCACTTCGATGGTTTGTGGGTGAACGTCGTCAGCAACGAAGAATACGTTGCTCTTGCTTTTACCCGCACGCTTACAAAGTGTCATCGCTTCTGCTGCTGCCGTTGCTTCATCGAGCAATGACGCGTTCGCGATTTCCATACCAGTAAGATCCATCACCATTTGTTGGTAGTTTAGAAGTGCTTCTAAACGACCTTGTGAGATCTCTGGTTGGTAAGGGGTGTAAGCGGTGTACCAGCCCGGGTTTTCCATCACGTTGCGTAGAATCACGTTCGGCGTGAAGGTGTTGTAGTAACCCTGACCAATGAATGTACGTTTAACTTGGTTCCGATCGGCGAACTTACGCATTGCTGCCAGCATGTCTGCTTCGCTTTTCGCTTCTGCCAAGCTCATTGGTTGCTCTAGGCGAATTTGTGCTGGTACGGTTTCGTCGATAAGCGAATCTAGGCTAACTGCGTTGATCGCTTCCAACATTTTCTGTTGGTCAGATTTGTTTGGTCCATTGTGGCGAGCAACGAACTCGTTTTGTGTGCTGAGGCTTTGAAGTAATTCAGTCATTGTCCTTTACCTACTCCTTGGTTCGGGTAACGGATTTGCGTTACTGATAAATTAAATTATACGTCCGAACCTAGAAAAAAAGCTGTTCTCTAAACAGGCTAGGGAACAGCTTTCGTCACATCCTAATTACTCTTCTTCGATAGAGTTTAGGTATTCGTCTGCGTCTTTCAGGTTATCTAGTTCAGATACATCAGACATCTTCACTTTTACGATCCAGCCACCTTCGTACGGCTCTTCGTTAATTAGCTCTGGGCTGTCTTCTAGTTCTTCATTGATTTCTACGATTTCACCAGTGATTGGTGCGTAGATGTCTGACGCTGCTTTTACAGATTCAACGAGAGAGAAGCTTTCACCTGCTTCAACTTCGTCTTCTACGTCTGGTAGGTCAACGAATACCACGTCACCTAGCATTTCTTGTGCATGCTCAGAAATACCAATTGTTACTGTGCCGTCACCGTTGTCACGTACCCACTCGTGGCTATCTGCAAACTTCAGTGTTTTGTCCATTGCTTAATCTCCGAATAACTTGTCAGGAATTATTATGATTTCAAAAAAATCGTTTACTGGTATAGAGGAAAGCGACTGCAAAGTTCTTTTACTTCTTTGCGAACGCGTTTTTCAACTTCTGCGTCACCTTCAGGGTTGTTCACTAAACCGTCCAGTACGTCACCAATCCAATTACCGATGAGTTTGAATTCTTCAGCGCCAAAGCCGCGGCTTGTACCCGCAGGCGTTCCTAAACGGATGCCCGATGTAATCATAGGCTTCTCCGTATCGAATGGGATGCCATTTTTGTTACATGTGATCCCAGCACGCTCTAGAGCTTCTTCTGCTTTATTGCCTTTCAACCCTTTCGGACGAAGGTCAACCAGCATTAGGTGCGTGTCTGTGCCACCAGTTACGATGTCGCAACCGCGAGTTTGCAATACTTCCGCTAGGACTTTTGCGTTATTGATCACCGAATCAATATAAGTTTTAAATTCAGGGCCAAGCGCTTCACCAAATGCGACCGCTTTGGCTGCGATAACGTGCATCAGTGGGCCACCTTGTAGGCCAGGGAATACGGCTGAGTTGATTTTCTTAATGATGTCTTCGTGGTTAGTAAGAATCATACCGCCGCGAGGGCCACGCAATGTTTTGTGTGTTGTAGTCGTAACAACGTGTGCGTGTGGCAGTGGGCTAGGGTGTGCGCCTGTTGCGATAAGACCAGCGATGTGCGCCATGTCGACCATAAGAATTGCATTTACTTCGTCTGCGATTTCACGGAATTTTGCAAAGTCGATAGTACGTGGAATAGCGCTACCACCTGCGATGATCATTTTAGGTTGGTGCTCAAGTGCAAGCTCACGAACATCTTCGTAGTTAATTTCTAGTGTTTCGCGATCAACACCGTATTGAACTGCATTAAACCATTTACCAGAAAGTGCAGGGCGTGCGCCGTGCGTCAGGTGACCACCTGCGTCTAAAGACATACCAAGAATGGTGTCACCAGGTTGAAGCAGTGCCAGCTTTACTGCGCCGTTTGCTTGTGCGCCTGAGTGTGGTTGAACGTTTGCGTATTCACAATTGAAAAGTTTTTTTGCGCGTTCGATAGCAATGGCTTCCACTGTATCTACGTGCTCACAACCACCATAGTAACGGCGACCTGGGTAACCTTCAGCGTATTTGTTTGTTAGGCATGTGCCTTGAGCTTGCATTACCGCTTTAGAAACAATGTTTTCAGAAGCGATAAGTTCGATTTGTTCGTTTTGGCGAGCGGATTCCGCTTGAATTCCAGCAAAGACAGCATCATCTGTCGCAGAGAGGTTGGTAGAGAAAAAGTTTTCCAAGCTGTGGTTAGGGTAACTCTTATTCATGGTAGTTGACCTTCCAAATCTGAAAATGAACCCGCAATAGATGAGTTATGATTTGCGGTTGTGGTTCATTTGTCCTCAAAAACAGCTGAACTGCGTAGCAGAACAGAGTGAACATCCGGCCCTAAATTTGGGCAAAAAACTCCGTTGGATTGCGTGTTTCCTTTACCAATCTCTTACGGAAATATGCATCTCTACATCTAACAAGTTGGTAACATAGCGCCTGTGGCGGGAACAATCAACCGAAAATTTCCTATAGGAAACAAGATTTCAAAATTTGTTAACAAGAGCACGCTTTAATTCACTTGGTGGACTTCTATCCACTATGTGCTTCATGCACAATGCGAGTAAGACAAAAAATATGGATATCTATAGAGGGATTTATGGCAGAAAGTATTTACGATGAATACCCATCGATGACGTTGGCAAAAGAGCAACATGACCAAAATATCGAGCCGTTAAAACTGGGCCAGCGTATTAAGGATATCCGCTCGAAACTTGGTATCACATTAGAAGAAGCGAGTCAGCGAACCGGGCTTGCTCGATCTACACTGAGCAAAATAGAAAATGAGCAGATCTCCCCGACGTTTCAAGCGATGCAAAAATTGGCACTAGGCTTACAAATTGACATGCCACAACTCTTTGAACCACCTAGAAAAAAGGTAGCGACAGGGCGCAGGGATGTTACCAAGAAGAATGAAGGTAAACCACACCCAACACAAACTTATGAACATGAACTGCTCGCTACTCAACTTTCCAATAAGAAAATGATGCCGTTTAAGAGCCAAATTCGAGCTCGTAGTTTTGATGAATATAAAGACTGGGTTCGTCATGACGGCGAAGAATTTTTACTTATCTTATCTGGTGAGGTCATGTTCTATTCTGAGTTTTACGAACCTGTTGTTTTAAGCGAGGGAGACAGCGTTTATTACGATGCAAATATGGGACATATGTTGACCAGTGTTAGCGAGGAAGATGCGCTCATTTTGTGGGTGACAGCCAAATAGTGATAAATACTTGTAAATTTCCTATAGTGAAAGCAAACGATTGCTGTTGGTGGTCGTTATGATGAAAAAGCGCTTTTTTGATGAGAACTTGCTCATTAAAGCGCTTTTTTTGTACGATTTGTTGTGATTAAAATGTTAAGAGTCACACTTTTGCAAGTCGATCTACGTCTTGTTCGTGCAAAATAGAATGAGCCATGTTTATTATTGGAAACACATCGAATGCCGATAGCATTCTCGGGTCTATCTAAATGGAGACGAAAATGACTCAAGAACTACTGAAAACACCACTACACGCACTTCACGTTGAAGTTGGTGCCAAAATGGTCCCGTTCGCGGGTTACGATATGCCTGTTCAGTATCCTCTAGGCGTAAAGAAGGAACACTTACATACTCGTGATGCGGCAGGTCTGTTTGATGTTTCTCACATGGGACAGCTTCGCCTAATTGGTGACGGTGCAGCTGCGTTCCTAGAAACATTAGTCCCAGTGGATATTGTGGATCTTGAGTCTGGTAAACAGCGTTACGCTTTTTTCACTAATGAAGAGGGCGGCATCATGGACGACTTGATGGTGGCTAACCTAGGCGATCATCTGTTTGTGGTTGTGAACGCAGCATGTAAAGCACAAGATATCGCACACCTACAAGCGCATTTACCATCTGGTGTTGAGCTAGAAATTATCGAAGACCGAGCTCTACTTGCAATCCAAGGCCCTAAAGCGGCGGCTGTATTGGCGCGTTTTGCACCAGAAGTTTCTGAAATGCTGTTCATGGATATTTGTAAAGTCGATGTTTTAGGCGCCGAGTGCATTGTTTCTCGTAGTGGTTATACAGGCGAAGACGGTTACGAAATCTCGGTTCCTGCTGACAAAGCGGAAGAGCTAGCACGTAAACTGACTGCGGAAGATGAAGTTGAATGGATTGGCCTTGGTGCTCGTGATTCACTTCGTCTTGAGTGTGGCCTTTGTCTATACGGTCATGACCTAGACACAGCAACAACACCTGTTGAAGCGAGCTTGCTATGGGGTATCCAAAAAGTTCGTCGTATTGGTGGTGAACGTGAAGGTGGTTTCCCTGGCGCAGACATTATTCTTAAGCAGATTGAGACTAAAGATGTGGCGCGTAAGCGTGTGGGTCTAGTAGGTCAAACCAAAGCGCCAGTGCGTGAAGGTGTTGAACTGTTTGATGCTGACGGCGTTAAAATTGGCGTTGTAACCAGCGGTACGGCGGGTCCGAATGCAGGTAAGCCAGTCTCAATGGGTTATGTTCGTGCGGATTTGGCGGCGATTGGTACTGAAGTGTTCGCTGAAGTGCGTGGTAAAATGCTACCAATGACAGTTGAAAAAATGCCGTTCGTACCACAACGTTACTACCGTGGTTAAAACGAATTGAAACAAAAATGCCGAGCTTTGTAGCTCGGCATTTTTTATGTCTTCTTTTCGCTTGTTTACTTTTAGTTTACTGCTTCATCAATAGTACAGCACATATCAATAACGATATCTTCAAGCTTTTCCGGATGAATCATCTCTTCTTTTGGGATCCCAAATTGAGAGGCCATAATGGTATTAAACAATTCCCAATGCTTGATCAGCAGTTTTTCGCGATTATCTGCAATATCCGGCCATGTTTCTTGCATCATTGGCGCGAGACTGACAGCACCATGTGCGAAGATCAACATTTGCCACTTTGATTCCCACTGATCAAATTGTGCATTAGGGTTTTCGCTGTTGTACTGCTCGAAAATTCCGGTAAATATCGCAGCGAACTCATCTTTTGACTTTAAGAAATACTGCAGCAGAGCACCATCATCGCCTTGTCGAATGGCATCGGCGATCATCTGTACTGGGTGAGGATTGACGAGAGCAAATGCTAGCATGCGAACCATAAACAGATAAATTTTTCTATTCGAAGGTGTGTTCTCCGGCATTTCATTGATGAGTTCAGCCATATAGCACTGCATGAACTCGTCCATTGCATCGCTAACCGCTTGCCAGATTTTCTCTTTGCTGCCGAAGTGGTGACGGATCAAACTATGTGAAACACCAGCCTTTTCACTGATATTGCGCAGCGAGACACGCTCGTAACCAAGTTCACAAAACATATCTGCTGCCACTTTAAGGATCAGACACTTAGTTTGTTCTGCTGCTTCAGCACTTCTACGCCCCTGCTTTCTTTCATTCATAGTTCGAATTTTCCCGAATATTAATCACGCGCTTACTTTTACCAGAAACCGAACGCTTTGACTAATTAATTTGCTATCCACCTGGAAAATATGTTGATCAATTTCAAATTCTGCTTATACTGCACGGCTGTGTAATATATAAAACCTACGGAGAAAGCGGGTGCGAAAACAATATTTAAAGCGCACTTTAGTTGGCGCAGTGGTGACATTAAGTCTTTCTGGGATGCTAACTGGGTGTAATAAAGCCATTTCTGAGCCGTCTGAACCTTTAATCAAACCTGTAAAATTACTGGCGGTCAAAGACCTAGAACTTGAAGACTCGCACGCCTTTTTAGCGCGTATTGATGCAACATATCGCGCGCAGCTTTCTTTTCAGGTTGGTGGAGAGGTTGATGAATTACGTGTACGCATGGGTCAAAAAGTCCAAAAAGGTGAAGTGCTCGCAACGTTAGACCCTAAAGATCTTCAGCTTGCGTTAGATGCCGCTCAAGCGCAGTACGCGTTAGCGAAAACACAATGGGACCGCGCGAAAAACCTTTACGGAAAAAAACTCATTAGTACTGATGAGTACGATCAGAAAGAAACTCAATATAAAGCGGCATTGGCGAACTACGAACAAGCTAAAACCGATTTGAGCTATACCAAAATTCACGCACCGTTTGATGGCATTGTGTCATATACCTATGTCAACCCGTTTCAAGTAGTCGCAGAGAAGCAGGAGATCTTGAATCTCATTGATAACACGGCGTTGGATGTATCTTTCACCTTGCCAGTAAGTTATGCGGAATCTGTATCACTCGAGTCACTGCAAAACTCCGATATGTGGGTGACGATGGATAGCGAGCCAGGAAAACGTATCCCTGGGCAATTTAAAGAAATTTCGACGCAGCCAAACATCGATATCAATAGTTATGAGGCGATCGTGACCATCACTCGACCAGAAGATCGCAATTTGCTGACAGGTATGACTGGGCAGGTACACATTGCTAAACAACATGTATCGGACGCGATGACGTTACCTCAGTCTGCTTGGGTCAACAAAAATGGGACGCAAGGTGAAGTTTGGGTAATGGACAGAAGCACGCAGCAGGTCAATAAAGTCACTGTGTCACTTGACGCAGCAGGTGGTGTGAAAGCCGGGCTTGATAACAATGATTACGTTGTTATTGCTGGTGTTGAGAGACTGGTTGAAGGACAAGTGGTGAAAGCTTGGGTTCGTGAGGGAGGCATTTAATGAAACGTTCTCTACTTACGATCTCTGCGATTGCACTTGCAGTTTTAACAGGGTGCAAAAATGAAAACCAAGCTATCGTCGAGCAGCCACTTTTTGTGTCGACTATCTCGGTGGATGCACCAGTACAAAGTCAACATCGCGCGTTCAAAGGCATAGTAGTGCCTGCAGAGCAAACGCCAATGGCATTTCGCCGCGCTGGGGAAGTTCAGCACGTATTGGTTAAAGCGGGTGACGTTGTGAAGCAGGGGCAAATGATCGCAAAGCTAGATGATAGCAAAGAGAAGCAAGCCGTGAATGACGCAGAAGCACAATACACACTTGCAATTCGTCAGCTTAAACGCGGTGAAGACTTGCATGCACGTCAAATGATTTCAAAAGCGGAACTTGATGAGCTAACCGCCAATAAAGAGCTAGCTGAGGCTACTTTCTATAACGCGACCAATCAATTGAATTACACCCGTTTATTCGCCCCGTTCGCCGGTAAAGTATCTGATGTTTTCAAAGAACGTTTTGAGCGTGTGGCAATTGGTGAACCCGTGTTAAACCTATACCAAAACGATTTGGTTTACGTGCGCATTGAGTTTTCCGACAATGTTTTAGCGATGGTAGACCCAAACTCAGACAGCATGAGCTACAAGCCTAGAGCAACCTTCTCCGGCATCGATGGCAGATTTGCTTTGGACTATTTAGAGCACACAAGTGAACCCAACGCTGAAACTCAAACCTACGAAATGTACTTGACGATGCCACAGCCAAAAACAGAGATATTGCCGGGAACCAGCGTAAGCGTTTTGGTCGATATGGTGAAGGCGGGCATTACCTCTATTGATGGTTACAGTGTTCCTGTCACGGCGCTTCAAGCAGGCAGTGAAGGGAATGAGTTCTTTGTGTGGAAAAAAGAAGGTGACATTGTCACACGGGTGCCTGTCATGATTTCTCAAGTGAATGGCAATGGAGCCATTGTGTCGTCAGGTGTTAGCCAGGGCGATATTCTGATTAATTCAAATCTGCGTAAATTACGCGAAGGTAAACATGTGGATGTTGTGGAGAATAACCAATAATGAACATTGCTGAGTATTCAATAAAAAACAAAGTCATCAGCTGGTTGTTCATTATTATCCTTGCTGTTGGTGGTTTAACGTCATTTTTGGAGCTTGGACGATTAGAAGACCCGGCATTTACGATCAAAGATGCCATGATTATCTCAACATACCCTGGCGCGACGTCAAAAGAAGTTGAAGAAGAACTGACGTATCCTCTAGAAAAAGAGATTCGAAAACTCCCTTATATCGACAAAATTACCTCTACGTCTTCTAATGGTATGTCTCAAATAACGGTGAGCATGGAAATGGACTATGGTCCTGATGAACTGCCGCAAATTTGGGATGAAATGCGCCGTAAAATTAATGATTTACGACCATCATTGCCTCAAGGTGTTCAGTCTTTACAGATCATTGATGATTTCGGTGACGTTTATGGCGTGATGTTAATGCTCACTGGTGACGATTACGACTATGTAGAGCTGAAACGTTATGCGGATTACCTGACCCGTGAAATCGAGCTTGTTGATGGTGTTGGTAAGGTAGACATTACGGGCGATCAGCAAGAAATGCTATTCGTTGAGATCTCACTTGATCGCCTTGCTGCACTGAACTTAGACATGAATGTGGTTTCGAGCTTGTTGAACCAGCAAAACAATGTGGTTTCAGCAGGTGAAGTGATGGTCAATGGCGAAAGCCTTGTTATTCGCCCAAGCGGCACCTTAAACACTGTAGAAGCACTAGAAAATCTGATCATTCATGGCCGTGACACAGGAAATCTAATTCGTCTAAAAGACGTAGCAACGATTTCTCGCGGTATTCAAGAGAAGCCAGGCAACGTCGTACTCTTTAACGGTCAAAAAGCGATTAATATCGGTATCTCGTTTGCGTCGGGTGTGAACGTGGTTGAGGTTGGTGAACGTTTGGATGCGGAGCTCGCGAGCCTAGAGTCTATCAAGCCTGCTGGCATCGATATGAACTACTTTTACAACCAAGCCAATGAGGTGGATGAATCTGTTAAAGCGTTTGTAATTAGTCTAGCGGAGGCAGTGGCGATCGTAATCATTGTGTTGCTGTTTACTATGGGTTTACGCAGTGGTGTCATCATTGGAGTTGTGTTGTTATTGACGGTATTTGGTACCTTCATTTTGATGAATTACAACAACATCGAACTGCATCGTATTTCTCTTGGCGCGTTAATTATTGCCTTGGGTATGCTGGTTGATAACGCGATTGTTGTCGTGGAAGGCATATTGGTTGGCCTAAAGAAAGGGCGTACCAAAGTTCAAGCGGCTGTCGATATTGTAAAGCAAACACAATGGCCTTTGCTGGGCGCAACTGTTATTGCAATTACGGCTTTTGCACCTATCGGCTTGTCGCAAGATGCGACAGGTGAGTTCATGGGCTCTCTATTCTGGGTGCTGTGTTTCTCACTATTTTTAAGCTGGATTACCGCTATTACACTGACGCCTTTCCTTGCCGATCTTTTGTTGAAAGAGGAAAACAAAGAGCAGGGTACTAGCGAAGATGATCCTTATAAAGGCTGGTTGTTTGTCGTATTTGGGGCATCACTGAAATTTGCATTGCGATTCCGCTGGCTTACCGTTGCTGGCATGGTGGCGCTATTAGTGGGTGCTGTCGTGGCATTTGGTAATGTAAAACAGCAGTTCTTCCCACCATCGAATACGCCGATGTTCTACGTGGATATGTGGATGCCAGAGGGTACTGACATCCGTGAAACGATCAAAAAAGCTGAAGAGATCGAAAGCTACATTCGTCAGCAAGATGATATTGACTTTGTTTCTGCTTCGATTGGGCAGGGCCTACAGCGTTTTGCTTTAACCTATCAACCAGAAAAAAGTTACGAAGCGTACGCGCAGTTCCAAGTTCGCGCGACTGATCGTGAGAAAATGTTTGGTTTACTGCATAAGTTAGATGCGAATCTGGCGAAAACATTTGATGCGCCTACGTTCCAGTTTAAATTGATGGAATTTGGTCCATCACCAGCGTCTAAGATCGAAGCGCGTATTACTGGCCCTGATCCACAAGTTTTACGTGACTTGGCGGTGCAAGTCGAAGACATCCTTCATACCGACCCTGGTGCCCGAAACATTCGTCACGATTGGCGAGAGCGCACCAAGGAACTTGTACCCGTTTTCAATGAGTCTAAAGCTCGTCGCTTAGGTATTTCGAAAGAAGATCTTTCAAGCACACTGCAAATGGCGTTTGGTGGTAGCACCTTAGGTTACTTGCGTGATGGTACACATACGTTGCCAATTATGACACGCCTTCCTGAAGAAGAACGCGTAGATTTTGAATCACTACAAAACGTGACCATTTGGAGTCCTTCGTTGCAAACGTACATTCCGGTTGATCAAGTGATTGATGGCGTTCAACTGGATTGGAGTGAGCCGCTAATTCAGCGTCGTGACCGTAAGCGTACGTTAACCGTTCTCGCGGACCATGATGTGTTGAGTGACGACACGGCAGCAAGCTTATTTGCTCGTGTACAGCCTAAAGTGATGGCATTGCATGTTCCAGAAGGATACGAAATCACATGGGGTGGTGAGTACGAATCATCCAAAGATGCACAAGAAGGCCTATTCGGTTCATTGCCGATGGGTTACTTGTTGATGTTCATCATTACTATTTTACTGTTTAACTCAATCAAAAAACCGTTGGTCATTTGGTTCACCGTTCCGTTAGCGATCATTGGCGTTGCTTTTGGTTTGCTTACCACGAACATGCCGTTCAGTTTTACAGCATTCCTTGGTTTGTTAAGCCTAAGTGGCATGATTTTGAAAAACGGTATTGTGTTGCTTGACCAAATTAACCTTGAGTTGGAGTCTGGTAAAGATCCTTACCTCGCGATTGTTGATAGTGCGATAAGCCGCGTTCGTCCGGTAAGTATGGCGGCACTAACAACTATCTTGGGGATGATTCCATTGGTCTTCGACGCCTTTTTTGGTTCGATGGCAATAACGATTATGGCAGGTCTTGGTTTTGCTACTGTACTGACACTGATAGTGGTGCCAGTGATGTTTGCAATTCTGTTTAGGGTAAAACCGACCACTGCATAGGGACTCCTGGCTATTTGCCAGCTTCCTGCCTAGCCCTGAAGGTTTTCTTCGGGGCTTTTTTGATCTTACTAATATATACCAAACCATTCATTTGCTTGATTTTAATGATTTTCTTACGATTACAATGCAAATCATGCGTATACTGATGTAACGACACATCAAAGATTGAGATTACATGAATAAGCGTATATTAAACGGACTCTTCTTCGTTGGTTCTTTCACCTTGGTTGGCTGCACCGCGACGGATAGCATGCCGACAGAAACCAAACAACCTGCCCCTAAAGTCAACAGTGTTAGTGCTGAAGTCATTTCCAGTTGGATTGATAGTAAGGTTTTAGCCCCTGAAGGGCTGTCGCTCGAGCAAGACAATCTACGTTATCTATCGGGTAGCGCCGACCTAAACAGCGACGGCAAGGCAGAACACATAGTGTTGCTTCAAGATCGCTATTTCTGTGGTAGTGGTGGCTGCTCTGCATATATGTTTGATAATGAGGGAAACGTTATTAATCGAATGTCGGTAACTCGCACGCCTATTGTACTAGCCGACAGTTACAGTAATGGTTGGCAGGACTTTATCGTTTGGAGTAATGGCTCATATCGACTCATGAGGTACAACGGTGAGTCTTATCCAAGTAACCCGTCACTAGAGCAAAAGGTGGATCGAGACGCTAACCAGCAGGCGGCAATCGCAAATGTAATGGCGACAGAGCTTTATCAGCAAGACGGCTATGACATTCTGCCCGCAGAGTCAAAAACCTTGTGGACGCCAGCTAACGTTTACCACTTTACCTTCAAGCACTACGGTGACCCGCATAGCGCTTATCAAGCAACGGTGGATATGAGCAGTGGGGAAGTAGACATTGTAGCCGTTCCGGCTGCGGAATAAAAAACACCTCCCTTAACCGGAATTAAAGGGAGGTGCTAAATGCCAAATTCGAGGGTGGCATTGTTAACCGGAGTCGCTCTAATTAAGCTGCGACTTCTTGTTTCGCTTCTGCTTTGCTTTTTAAGAATGCGTAAGTAAAGCCAGTTACCGCTGTACCTGCTGCAATAGCCACTAAATACATTAATACTGGTGAAATTGCGTTAGGAATTAGCAGCACGAATAGACCGCCGTGTGGTGCCATTAATTTCGCACCGAATAGCATCGATAGGGCACCAGTAAGTGCGCCACCTGCCATACAAGATGGAATCACGCGCATTGGATCTTTCGCAGCAAATGGAATTGCGCCTTCAGAGATGAAACAAAGGCCCAAGACAAATGATGCTTTACCTGCCTCACGTTCATTTTGTTCAAATTTGTTCTTCGCAATGAAGGTCGCTAAACCCATACCTAGCGCAGGAACCATACCTGCGGCCATGATTGCCGCCATTGGCGCGTAAGTTTGTGAAGCCAAAAGGCCAACACCAAATGCGTAAGCGGCTTTGTTGACAGGGCCTCCTAGGTCGAAACACATCATTGCGCCAAGGATAATACCCAGTAGTACTGCACTGTCAGATCCCATGTTGTTTAGGAAGTCAGTCAGGCCGTTCATGATGCCTGAAACTGGGCCGCCTACGATGTAGATCATCACAAGGCCAGTGAACAATGTTGCTACAAATGGAATGATCAGAATCGGTTTAAGCGCCTCCATCGATTGTGGCAGTTTCACCTTATCTGCGAGGAGTTTCGCTGCGTAACCGGCAATGAAGCCAGCTGCGATACCACCTAGGAAACCAGCACCCGTTGAACTTGCTAGCATACCACCAACAAGACCAGGAGCCAGACCAGGACGGTCAGCGATTGAAAACGCAATATAGCCAGCAAGTACAGGAATCATCAATGCGAATGCAGAGCCACCACCAATGTTCATCAAGGCTGCTGCTAGTGTGCCTTCTTCTTTAAATGCTTCAATACCAAACACGAACGATAGGGCGATGATCAAACCACCAGCGACAACCACAGGCAGCATGTGCGATACCCCTGTCATCAAGTGTTTGTAAGCGCCTTTCTTCTCGTCTGCTGCCGAAGCAGAATTTGCAGAACCTGAATGTTGGTAAATCGTGGCTTGCTCGAATGCTTTGTCCATCTCTTCGGCTGTTTTTTTCAGAGCTGGGCCTGTTTTCGTGCGGTACATCTTTTTTCCGTTAAAGCGATCAAGTGGCACTTCAATATCCGCAGCAATGATCACCAGATCGGCATCTGCAATTTCTTGCTCAGTCAGTTGGTTTTTAGCGCCAACTGAACCACGAGTTTCCACCTTGATTTGATGGCCACGACGCTTGCCTTCTTCTTCTAAAGCTTCTGCCGCCATAAAGGTATGCGCAACGCCAGTAGGGCATGCCGTGATTGCAACAATCTTCTTTGATGCTGATGTTGTATCTGTAGTGATAGGGGCTGCAAGTGTGGTTGCTTTTTCAAGTAAAGTGGCGTTTTCAACCGCTTGCTGGAGAAACGCAGTTGCGTCTTTTGCTACTTCGCTAATTTCCGCTTGGTAAACCTTTTTTCCTACAAAACGAGAAGTGTCGACGCTAGTATTTGCCGCAATGACAATGACTTCTGCTTGTTCAACGTCAGCTTCCGTCAATAGTGTTGGTTCAACCACACTTGATTGACATTCTATTTTGGCATTCCAGTTTAATTTTGCGGCGGCTTGTTCTAGTAATCCTGCCGCAAGGATGCTATTTGCTACACCGCTCGGACAGGCAGTAATAATGGCAATATTCATACGATAACCTTCTGTTCCTTAGTTTTGTTCTAAGTTTGTAATAGGGTAAAGCGCGCTAACTTCAGTTTGTCGCTTGATATTTTCCAGTTCTTCCTGACTGGTTAGCCCTACGCCAACTTGACTAACTGCCAAAGCAGAAAGTGCCGTAGCGAAGCGCAATAAATCGTTTTTAGGCATCAGTTGCATGTGGCCCCAACACAAGCCAGCGACCAGCGTATCGCCTGCGCCAACGGTGCTCACGACATGCATTCGAGGCGGTTTTGCACTAAGCCATTCGCCTTGGTTGAGCCACATAACACCGTCAGGTCCCATAGAAACCACGATGTTTTCTATGCCTTTGTCGCTCAGTGTTTGCGCTGCAGCTTGGCACTGTTCAGGTGTTGCTAGATGTTCGCCAACAAAATCACCAAGTTCTTCATCGTTAGGTTTAATTAACCATGGGTGAGCATCAATACCTGACTTCAATGCGGCTTTGCTACTGTCGAACAACACCTTTTTGCCTTGTTGATGCAGTGCTTCTATCCATGCAGCGCATTGCTCTGCAGTAACACCGCCCGGTAGGCTGCCTGCCAATACAAAGTAATCGTGTGTTTCAGCAAGGCGGAATAGGGTTTCTTCAAAGCGCGCGATTTCTTCTGCCGTAACTTGAACACCAGGGAAGTTAATGTCACTAACGTTTCCATTAGCCTCAACGAGCTTGACGTTGATACGAGTTGCACCTTGTACTTCTACAAACTCATTCTTAACGCCGATGTCATTGAAAAGCTGATGGAATAGCTCAGGGTTATCTTTACCAAGAAAGCCGGTAACCGTGACGTCTGCGCCTAAATCGCTCAACACTTTTGCTACGTTGACACCTTTACCTGCAGCGTGGAGATTGCTTTGCTGTACTAAGCTCACGGAACCAACGTTTAGTTCATTTACTGAACCTGTTAAATCCAATGCCGGGTTGAGCGTAATAGTGACAACCTTATTTGTTTTGTTTGTCATATCGGATCCTTAACCTTCACCAAGGCCAGAAGCGATTGCATTTCCGATAGACTCCAAGGCTTGCGGCGCATCAGGGCCTTCTGCTGTAAATTGAAGTTGGTGACCGTGCTTAACGCCCAGCGCGATGACTTTCATTAGGCTCTTCGCGTTTACTGCTTTTCCATCTCCGTCTAGGTTGGAAACACGTATAGTGGATTCAAACTTTTTCGCTTCTGCGACTAACATTGCCCCCGGACGAGCATGTAGGCCGTGAGAGTTTTTGATTTTAAATACAGCGGTATTGCCTTCTTCTGAAGATGCAGCTGTGACTTCTTCACCTTTGAACAAAGCAAGAATCTGTTCTACTGATGCATCTAAAAGCTTGCCGTGTTCATTGTTAAACACAATATTAGAAAGCGTTTTTAGGATAGGTTGGTGAGCATTGTTACATGCCGCGAACGCGACAAGTGCACGCACTTTTTGACCTTCATATTCGCAGTCGTTTGCCGTCGAGACAAATGACACACCTGTGCGAGTGACATGTTTGTCACTGCCAATTAACCACAGGCCATTACCTAAGTGAGTTGGTTGTTTGGTAACGAGATCTGCAACGAATTCGTTATCAGCACATCCCGTATTTTTCAACAGACCACCAGCAACAGCACTCATCTGTAGCATGTCGCTCGCAGGGAACATCAGTTGAATTAAAGAAGCGTCAAAGTCTGCTTCAAGCTGAACATCACCGTGCAGTAGGGCGATGATTTCGTCTTCATTTTTTGCATTACGCAGACGTTCTTCTACGCCATCTGCGCCTAGCACTTTGGTGAGCTGTTTAAGAATGCCAAGGTGCTCATCAGATTTAGCTGCGATACCGATAGCGACGAACACAGTATTGCCATCACCCCAGTCGACACCTTGTGGGAAGTGGTGCACAGCAACACCCGTTGTTTTCACCATTGCACGAGTGTCGGTTGTACCGTGCGGTATTGCAATACCGTTCCCCAAAAACGTAGAGTTTTGGTTTTCACGGTTTAGCATGCCTTCAACGTAACCTTGCTCAACTAGGCCTTTATCAGTCAGGCTATGAGCAATACTCTTTATTGCTTCAAACTTATCTGTCGCTGATTGCGAGAGGGTAATGTCGTTCTTATTTAGCTTAAGCATGGTGCTTCTCCAGCCTTAAGGTATCAATTTAAAAATGTATTCTGTGTGAGAAGTTGAACGCCGCTTCTTCTGAGCGCTTATCACTCCTCAAACCTTTTATATTTCAAGCTAAATCGATTCAGCTTGTTGGTAAATTTTTTAAAAGACTCAGAAAAACTGTTTTAAAAACTGACGTTAACAAACGAGCCTTTGCCGCTGTCCTATAGCCTAGCTCACAAATTGGTTTGTTGTGTATTCAGGTGATTTACGTCAATTTTTAAGTTTTGCTGAATCCTTTCAGCTTTTATACTGAATCGGTTCAGCTTATAATTCAACTTATCGAAAGATCGTTGATGTATTAATATGATCGCGCGCACAGAATAAGGTTTAGAATATGACACTGGATGAAATAGCCAAATTAGCGGGTGTTTCTAAGACAACTGCAAGCTATGTGATTAACGGAAAAGCGCAGAAATACCGCATCAGCGAGAAGACTCAGAAAAAGGTGATGGCCGTTGTAGATGAGTACAATTATAAGCCAGATCATGCGGCGTCTTCCTTGCGGGCAGGTAATTCACGCTCATTTGGGCTTATCATCCCAGACTTAGAGAACACCAGTTATGCGCGTCTTGCAAAGTTGATAGAGCAGAACTCTCGGAAAGCGGGGTACCAAATTTTGATTGGCTGCTCTGATGATGATCCTGAGACAGAGCAAAAGGTGGCGGAAGCATTAGTCAGTCGTCGTATTGATGCGTTGTTTGTGGCAAGTGGTATGCCCACTGCAAACGAGTATTATCTTAAGTTGCAAAATTCTGGTACGCCAGTTATCGCGCTAGACCGTCCAATGGATGATGAGCACTTTTGTTGTGTCATCAGCGAAGATTTTGATGCCGCACTTGAACTCACTCAGTCAGTACTGTCAGAGGATATTAAGTCCATTGGCTTAATCGGTGCATTGCAAGATCTTCAAGTCTCAAAAGAGCGTGAGCTCGGTTTTCTATCTGCTTCTCAACAAGGTGGTAAAACGGCAACAGTGGGTTATGGACAACACTTCTCCCGGGAAGAAGGCAAGAAAGTCTTAGAGAGATGGTTAACAGAGAACGCATTGCCAGATGCCATTGTTACAACGTCATACACACTGTTAGAAGGTGTGTTGGATGTAATGCTAGAAAAACCAGAACTGATGGGAAAGGTGCGTTTAGCGACATTTGGTGATAATCGACTGCTGGACTTCTTGCCTGTGAAAATCAACTCTTTGCCTCAACAGTTTGAGTTGATCGCGGACAGCGCAATGGAGTTAGCACTCAACGCTTCCGCTAAGCGTTACAAGCCTGGCGTAGAACTTATCCCGCGTAAAATTGTGAGACGTCACTAAGTCACTAAATAGGTTGCTCAAAGCTTTACTTCAGCCGTCAGCGCCACAAATGCGTGGTCGCTGGCGTTTTTATCTCTGTCATAAATCGGGTTGATCAGATGTTGGTTAGACACCTGATAGTCAACAACCTCGGCAACCGATATATCTGATAAGGTGTCAAACTCTTGTGAGAGCAAGATATAGTCGAGTACATTCCCAGTGGAAAAATGATAGTGCGTGGCTGGGCGTTCATCCTTCAGGGGGTCACTTTGCAATAACCAACCATCTTTGAGTTGTAATTCAGTGACGCTGTCACTAGTATTGGATACTAATGAGCTGTTAACGCTGATAGGAGTGATAGGTTGATTCATATCGCCCATTAACACTGTCGGCATTGGTTCTTTTCGATACCTCTTTTGCATCGCGTCTCTTAACATCGCTGCTTCCCAGCCTCTTTGCTGGGTGGATAACCAGCGCCCAATAATCGTGCTAGACGTTTCTGGTTGTTCTGAGTCGGCTGGGCGTTGAGATTTCAGGTGCGTTACGTAAACGGCGATATGACCAAGTACAGGATGTATTACTTGGGCATAGATAGGTTTGCGACTGAACTCTGGAACAACACTTACTCCAAAAGGCTCAAGCGTTGCTAAGTCAAACTCTACCGCTTGTACTTTTTCTATTGGAAACCGAGATGCGATTGCCACAACAGGGCTTGAGTAAATGTACTCATCCTCAACATGTGGGGTGTCAACGGTCGCAAAGTAGGGGTAGCCGATGGTTGAAAAGAATGCCTGGGTCTTCTCGATACTGAATACTTCTTGTAAGCCAATCACGTCGCCTTCCAGTTTTTCAACTTGACGTTGCGTCCACGAAAGTTTGTCTCGCCATTGCTCTAACGAGTATATGTTCTCGAAATCATAGTAAGCGTTAGGCGGTGCGACAAAATTAAACAAGTTCGCAGTGACAAAGGTAATTCTACTTGGTTGAGACAAAGTATTCGCTCTTTTCAACAATAACTTAGAGAGTATATACCTTCAGGTTGCGTAATTGCAGCTTCGTTTGAGCTACGCATCGAGATACAAGCTAACGAGCGACAAGCTAAATGGGTTAAGAGGTGCTCAAATGCCAAGGTGAATCGGTGATTGAACATCGCCAGAGGTTTCTATTTTTAAGCATTGCGTTTAAACTTCAGGGCATCAAATAGTAAGAGTAAGTAACATGACCCAAGATTACGACCACGAAGAGTATTTAGAAGGCGAAGAGATTGAGATCGAAGCGATTGGCATCGATGTTGATGCGCATCCAATCGAACTGTACAAGCTTTTTAAAATCGCAAACTTGGTCAGCGGTGGCGGCGAAGCAAAACATATCATCGAGGAAGGCTACGTCGCGGTGAATGGTGAACTAGAAACACGTAAGCGCCGCAAGATGTATGATGGTGACTTTTTTGAGTTTAACCAGGAATATTATGTTGTGGTTTGCGATGCGCCAGTAACCGAACCTGAAACGGCAGAGCAAAAAGCAGAAAAGAAAGCGAAGAAAGAAGCGCAATCTGCACGTAAAGAGAAATCTCGCCAAAGCAAGCCAGCTAAAGGCTCTGGACCTAAGTCAACAGGCCGAAAAGCAGCGCATAAAGAACGTAAAGCGCAGAAAGAAGCGTTGTCTCAGTCTGCTAAGAAAGGCAAAAAAGAAGACAAACCGCAAGCCACTCGTGATCCGAAGAGCGGTCGTAATTCTATTGATTTTTTCTAGGGAAATGAACGCTTAACTAAATAAGTGACATCTGAGTAAAACTAAAAAGCGCCGAGCATATTATATCGGCGCTTTTTTGGTTTCACTGTGCTGTAAGTGGGCAGTGTTAATGCACAGTCGTCTCGATGTTTAGGCTATCTGTCCAGTGATGAATGGCGCAAGGCTTTCCTAAGTAAAAGCCTTGGTAATAATCCAAATTAAGTTGATACATAGCTTGTAGCTGCACGTCTTCTTCAACCCCTTCTATAATGACTTTTGCTCCCATATGATCCGCTAGATCAACGGCGCTATGTATGGAAAAGGTTTCTCCGGCGCAGTAGTCTAGCAAATAGGAACGATCGATTTTGATGATGTCAGGGCAGAGCTGCTGAACACGTGCGATATCAGAATGTTGGGCGCCAAAATCATCGATAGCAAAGATAAAACCATTTGCTTTCATTAACTGTACGGCTTTGATTAATAAATCCGTATTTCCGCATGACTCTTCGACTACTTCAAAAACGACGTCTGATGGGCTCATACCAAGTTCGGAAAGGCGTTTGTAAAGCAGGCCGTTATCTTTAAAGCCCATGTCTTTGGTTAGTGTGAGTAGCGTTTGAGGCATGACGTTAAGAAACAGTTTGATCGGCGTCCCCGCGAAATAGCGTGCAAAATTTCGAATGTGCATTGCTCTGGATAAAAACTCTACACATAAGCGAAAGTAGGGATCAAGACCATTATTGGCCAGAAACACGTCAGGACGAATTAGGGAACCATCAATGCCACGAATACGCAGTAAGGCTTCCATACCAATAATACGTTGGCGTCTATCAAAAATTGGCTGATAAACACTGTGAAAAGTGAATTGATTGAGAACTACGTAATATTCACCAAGATTATCTTGTTTTATGTATCGCTCGTAGTCGGATTGATTCTTTAACTCCATGAAAAACGCCGAAAATTTAGCATCTTGCCAATGTAACAGGGTGCAATTCTGATTTGAAGAATCAAATGTGCCTAATTACATATGCGGTTGAGTTAATTTGAAATGGCTTCCGATTTTGCTTCAATATGGCGAAAAATAAGTGACAGACCAAAACAAATTAAGAAGTAAGCAAGGCCGACAATCAACCAAATTTCAAATATATACCCTGATGAATTTGCCATCTCTGTCCCAACAAACGTCATTTCTTGTATCGAAATCAGTGAAACAATAGAGGTGTCTTTCACCAAAGAGATGGTTTGACCGGCAAGTGCAGGTGTTATTGATTTAAGCACCTGTGGCGCGATAACAAATCGGTATTTCACCCATCGAGACAAGCCCAATGAGTCAGCCGCTTCCCACTGACCTTGGTCGATACTTTGTAAACCACCGCGCACAACTTCTGCAATGTAGGCAGAAGAGAGTAAGCCGACGCATAACACGCCAGAGGCAAGGTTTTCCCAAAGGTTAGAAGGCCCAAACAGAAAGCGCTGTAGCGCATTTGGTTCGCCGTTGTAGTTTCGTAGAAGATCTTCCAAACCGAGCAACGGGATCAATTGGTTAGAAATGAAAAAGTAGAAAATAAAAACAAACACCAACGGAGGGATGTTTCTCACTAACTGGATAAACGCATTGGCAGGTGTGCGCAACCAAACGGAACGAGAGAAGCGTCCTAAGCCTAACAAAGTGCCAAACACTAATGCGAAGCTTATGCCCCAAACACTGAGCCTTAACGTCGAAATCAAACCTTGGAAGAAGTAGGGCAAACTACCATCTGCTCTAGGCGTGAAAAGTAATTCAAGCGCCTCTTTCCACTGCCACAAATAATGCACACCAACAGCGGACCGATGGTACAGCCAAACACCACCGATACCGCACATAACAAGTAGTACCCAGTCTAGTGTGTTTAATTGCGGTAAAAGGTAGCCTGTGCTGGATTTCGCGGGTGCTGTGCGAGTGGTAGTGTGTTCGCCCAAAAATTTGACTCCGATAAGTTATGGAAAAGTAAAATGAATGATTGGAGAGTATAGGCTCGCGGCGTCCACGAGCCATTAAGATTACTGGCCTTGCGCGACTTGATCTTGCCAATCTAATGTCGAGAACCAGTATTCATAACGTTGTTTTAACCATCCATCTTGGGTTCTTGCTTCAATCCATTTATTGAAAAAGGCCTTTTTATCTTCTTCCCCCAAACGAACTGCAAAGGCTTCGTTACCTTGTGATAGTCGCTCAGAGAATGGAAGGAATAGTTTGTCGCTGTGTTTCACTGTCTCATGTTCTGGTTTTGGGCTAGAAGCAATGACCGCGTGGGCGTTACCATTCAGCACCTCTTGGAACGCTTGTGCGTCGTCATCGAATTGCAGGATCTTCGCTTTCGGGAAGGTTTCTCTGGCTACTTGAACGGTGAATGCGCCGCGACGAGCCGCAATTTTTACGCGTCGTGAATCAAAATCCGAAAATTCGCTAAAACCAGAGGCGAGTTTTTTGTTTGCTGCTACTTGAACGCCTGAGTGCGAGTAGGGCTCAGTAAACAAGACGCTTTTGGAGCGTTCAGGCGTAACAGACATGCCACCAATGATCACGTCGAACTTTTTCGCCAGTAATGCGGGAATAATGCCATCCCATGCAGTCGGTACGAATTCCACTTTCAAACCTGAATCTTGTGCTAAGCGTTTGGCAACATCGATTTCAAAACCGATTAACTCACCTTGCTTGTTACGCATTGCCCAAGGTACAAATGTTGACATACCAACGCGCAAAGTGCCTCGTTCTTTGATTTGATCTACATTGGGTGTGGCAACACCTTCTTTCGCGAGAGTAGGCATAGCGATGGCTAGCCCTAATAATGCAGTAATGGTCGCTTTGAATAACTTCATGTTATCTCCTTATAATTTGCGCCAACTGGCTCCGAGTTTGTGTTCTAGCCATGCAGACAAGCCAGAAAGTGACAGAGTGAGAGCAAGATAAATTGCTGCCACGGTAAACCAAATTTCAAACGGCATCGCCGTCTCTGAGACGATGTTGCGTGCCTGTGTTGTTAGATCAAAAATCGCCATCACGCTTACAATGGAAGAGTTTTTGATCAAAGAAACCACTTCATTGGTTAATGGCGTTAATGTGCGCTGTAAAACCTGAGGAAAAATTACGTCTTTGTAGGTGTAAAACGGTGATAGTCCGAGAGTTTGTGCTGCTTCGAATTGCCCTTTAGGAATACTGTTTAAACCTGCACGGAATATTTCCGCGGTGTAGGCACCTTGGAAAAGGGATAATGCCAAAACGGCGGTACTGAATCGGTCTAAACCAATCACGGGGCCAAACACGAAGTAGAGTAAATAGATTTGCACCAACAACGGCGTGTTACGTATTACTTCGACATAAGTGGTACCAATAACATTGCCGACTTTCGAATCGCTAAGCCTTAGTAACGCGGTAACCAACCCTAATACTAAGGTAAAAAATAGACTAATAGCCGAGATGTTAAGCGTGACCAATAGCCCATCAATAAGTTCTGCCGGCCACCATTCGCCATCTTCATAAAAAGCGATGTAATCAGGTACGCGCTCCCATTGCCATTGATAGCCCATAGCGTCGGCACCAGAGTCCAACACCCACACAATCGCGATGAAGAGGAGCGTCATTTGCAGTAAAGCTTGAAGGACTGGTTTGATTACGCGAACTATCATCAGTAACTTAAAATTTGGTTCAAAAATGCTTGGGTTCGTGGATGCTGTGGTGTCTCAAATAAGGCGACTGGAGAGTTCATTTCCACGATTTGGCCTTCATCCATAAATACCACGCGGTTCGCTACTTTTTTGGCAAATCCCATTTCATGCGTGACGCAAATCATCGTCATTCCGCTTTGAGCCAGCTCAACCATGACATCCAACACTTCGTTGATCATTTCCGGATCAAGCGCCGAAGTTGGCTCGTCAAACAGGAGTAAATCCGGTTCCATACACAAGGAGCGGGCAATCGCGACGCGTTGCTGCTGACCGCCAGAAAGCTGGATAGGATACTTACTCGCTTGTTCTTCAATATTGACGCGCTTGAGGTAATGCCGTGCGCGTTTTTCAGCTTCTTGTTTTGACAATTTGAGTGTGCGAATCGGCGCTAAGGTAAGGTTTTCCAGTACAGTTAAATGAGGAAAAAGGTGGAAGTGCTGGAACACCATGCCGATTTTGCCGGGCTTAAGGGATTTTGCATGAGAAGGCTGGTCGAACACATGAAGTTGGCCTTCTTGAATCGATTCAAGATGGTTGATGCAACGAATGAGCGTTGACTTTCCTGAACCAGAAGGGCCACACACCACGACGATCTCGCCAGAATGCACGGAGAAGTTGATATCTTTTAGAGCGTGGTAATCGCCATACCACTTGTTTACGTCGCTAAACTCAACGACGGGAGTATTCTCTTTCAAAGGGGCACGCTATAACGGAAAAATATCCTTTTACAATAGCAAGTTGTGCGCATAATTTCATTAAGAATAAGCTAATGTTTAGGCGATGATTTTAAGACTCTATTCAGATCGATTACAAGATACATCCATGTTTCTTTAATGTTGGTGCAGTCTAGAGTATGACTAACTCAGTTCAACGAGATACGGATAACGAACAACAATCGCAACAACAGACATAACCATTAGTGTCTGTGCAGAATAGTAGGTCACCATGACAACTTGTCGTGAAAATATTGACCGTCCTCCAAAGCGTTCGAAAGCCAATACGATGCCAGAGATAATAAAGATAAAGCTTCCGAGCACTGCAAAAGAGGAGGATTGTGTTTTCCCACTCAAATAATACTCGATCGAAGCCCAGCACATAGTCATCAGTACCAATATATAACTAGCAACTGGCCGTTTTTCTTTACCGAGATCCGGTCGGAACAACCAGTAGACGCATATACCGAGTCCGAACAAGGCAATTGGGAGCCAAGGTGTAAAATGCCACGCTGACATGATGGCAAAACCATAACTATAGGAGAGATGGGCAGAGCAAAAGAGCACTAATCCTGTAATGAACTTGTCTCTAGGGAGCATTAATAACACGTCACCAAGCAACGAGAGCGATAAGCCAATCAAAATCCAATGCGCATATGGCATTGGGTAAGCCGGGGACTGAATTAAAATACCAAGCATACAGAGCACTGGTAATGGTTTAGAAACGTAAAAGAGCCATTTAGAGCCTTTACGGATACTGATGATATGTATGAATGCTAATACGACAACAACTAGCCACATAAAGTGTTTTCTCGAACAGACAAAATTATGTAGTACATCACTACAACAAATCAAAACTTAATTAACGAGTTAACTCGTTCTTTGATCTCAATTATTTTTATTTGTGTAAAGCTGGACAGTTGTCTCTTTACTAACCAACACGGCCGATTTTTTGTCTGGAGGGAATCGTTGTTTTTAGAAGCCTCCTCGTTTTGAACGTGATGTGGCTTACAAAATAGCATAAAAAAACGGTATTGTGACTGTTAAGTCACAATACCGTTAAACCCTAGGAAGGGCAGTGAAGAATTGTTGCAGTTATGAGACAGCTAACTCTAAGATTTCTCGGCTACGTTCAAGTGTGATCGCCTGGTTTTCACCTAAAACAGTCATGCCGTGTTTGTTTAGTTGATCAATGATGGCATCGATAGCTTGTTCACGGCTCTCACCATAGTTTTCGAGCTTAGTTGCGACATCAAGTTGATGATAAAACGCTTCGATAGATTCGATTGTGCGCTCTGCTAAATCCTCACCTGCTTCAAGACCAAATACGTTGCGACCCATTTGTTCTAACTTAGGGCGCTTAAACTGCATTTGGTTACGAAGTAACGACGGTTGGACAATTGCAAGAGAACGCGCATGATCAACGCCCCATAGAGCCGTTAATTCATGGCCGATCATATGTGTCGCCCAGTCTTGTGGAACGCCACTACCAATTAACCCATTCAATGCTTGGTTAGCAGACCACATTAAGTTTGCGCGCCACATATCGTCGTCTCGTTCCGCAAACTGTTCTCCGAGTGTTTTTAAAGTTTTCAGCAGTGTTTCTGCGTAACCATCTTGAACCATTGCACCGGTAGGAAGCGTCAAGTATTGCTCACATACGTGCACCCATGCGTCAACAATGCCGTTGATAAGCTGGCGTTCTGGCAGTGTTTTCATTACATCTGGGTCTAACACGGCAAATTTTGGCTGCACTGCTGGAGACATGAACGGAAGTTTGTCTTGAGTTTCTTTTTTAGTGATAACTGCGCCCATGTTTGACTCTGAGCCTGTTGCTGGCAATGTCAAAATTGCAGCTAGAGGCGTCGCTTCAGTGACTTGGTGCTTACCAATCATGATATCCCAACCATCACCATCATACTTTGATGCCGCTGCTACGTATTTGGAGCCATCGATGACTGAACCACCACCTACCGCTAAAATAAAGTCAACGCCATGCTCTTTTACCATTGCGACTGCTTTATCGAGTGTTTCTTTGGTTGGGTTTGGTTCAACACCTGAAAACTCTAGCCATTCATGTGCCTCAAGAGCTTCTGCTACTTGGTCGTACACGCCATTTTTTTTGATGGAGCCACCACCGTATACCACTAAAACTTTTTGGTCGGATGGGATAGCTTCTTTGATTGCAGCGATTTGTTTTTGACCAAAGAAAATCTTGGTTGGGTTTACATAAGAAAAGTTCATTATTAGCCCTCTTGCTTCCAGTGAAGGAGATTGAATACATGCATATTAGTCCTGATTAACGATCGTTAACAGGTCGATTTCTGCAAATAATTTGCCTATTTCTACAAAATTAATGCTCTTGAGCTAGAAAGTTAATGTCGAGAGGAAGTATAGTGCTCGAAACGATAATAAAGACCAAACTCGTTGGTCATTGATGGAGCGCTCTAATGCACACTCTCGCAGATATCATGCAGCAATATGTTGAAAAGCAGGGGCTGCATGACCTAGAAGGTATGAAGAAAACAGCGATAGATGGCGTATGGTTTTATCGCAGTAGCAAAGGGAATCATCGCCAGCCGTTTGTCTATCAGTCCGGCATCATCGTATTGGGTCAAGGGCATAAGAACATTCATATTGGTGATACACCAGTGCAATATGGGCCCGAAGATTACCTTGTTGTCGGGGTTCCCATGCCACTAGAGTGCGAAGCGTTTGCGACAAACAATGAGCCTTTACTTGGCATTTCGATAGATATTTCGCCAACGCTTCTTCATAAACTCGTTAAAAAATTAGAGGCTGAGAAATTCAGTAATAAGTGTCTGGATGCAACCCGTTGCGGCCTTAAGTCGGTACGTATGAATGAAGGTATGTTGGATGCGTGCAAGCGGTTAATGAAAGCAATGTGTAACGAGCTTGATGTCATCATGCTTGGCGAGCTGCTTCTTGAGGAAATTGTGTATCGTACTTTGGTGAGCAAAGAGGGGTATGTTTTATTTGACCTAGCACATCAAGAAGGTTCTTACGCGAGGGTCGCTAAAGCACTAAATCGTGTACATCAAGCGTATCATGAACAGTTGAACGTACAAGCATTGGCTGAAGAAGCCAACATGAGTGTGTCTGCTTTCCATCAAGCATTTCGCAATGTCACGCTTGAATCTCCGCTGCAATATATTAAGAAAGTTCGACTTAACAAAGCGCGCGAATTGATCCAGTTAGAGGGGCGACGTGTTAATGATGCAGCGAGAATGGTCGGGTACACGAGCCCATCACAGTTTAGTCGCGAGTACAAGCGGCATTTTAATGAAACGCCAAGGTCAACAAAGGCTTAGTGATCTTTATTTCAAAATGGCGACTTTTTTTACCTTTTTTATTAATTTGCGAGTGACATATTTATTTGAGTTATAAAATTAGTTACTGGTGCCAAATAATAGGTACGTTGTTGCAATCATTTAGTGGATTGTTGCGAGGCGGTGTGGAAAACTCGTAAATAGATAGTGTGAAATCACCAACTTGTACTTAAGTTATTTTACGTCGAAATAAAAGTATAGATGCGCTTCGTTTAGCGCATTTAGTATTGTTTTAACAATAACTTAAGGAAGAGCGATTATGCACCTTAAAAACGGCAACGCAGTGAAAAACGTGTTCACACTAAGCACACTCACCGCTTCTTGTCTTATGGCCTTCAATAGCTACGCAGCAGTTGACTGTGCCCCTCTAGAAACTTGGCAATCATCAAAAGTTTATAACGGTGGCGACCAAGTTCAGCATGAAGGTAATGCTTATAAAGCGCGTTACTGGACGCAAAACAACAATCCAGCGCAATCTGGTGAGTGGGGCGAGTGGGAAACACTTGGCGCTTGTGATGGCGCTGGACCGGTTGATCCACCTCAGAATGAAGTCCCGACGGTTACTCTGACATCGCCTTCTGCGTCGGCTTCTGTGACTGCGGGTGATGTTGTTAACCTAGCTGCAGATGCGGCAGATACTGATGGGACTGTTAGCAAAGTAGAGTTCTTTGTTGATGGTATATTAGTTGGTCAGGCAACGTCTGCGCCGTATGCTGCATCGTGGACAGCAACTGAAGGACAGCACGAGTTCTCTACCAAGGCCTATGACGATGCAGGTGCCGTTAGTACGGCAAGTGTTGTGACGTTAACTGTGGCATCAGCGCAACCTGGTAACGAAGCGCCGACAGTGGATGTCGTGCTTTCTGCGACCTCTATTGACCTGGGTGGTTCCGTAACACTGACTGCAAATGCTACGGATGCGGATGGTACCGTTGCTAAAGTTGATTTTTATGTTGCAGGTGTACTTGCTGGCACTGCTACAGCAGCGCCATACACGCTGGATGTAACCCCTTCACAAGCTGGCTCATTAAGTGTATATGCGAGAGCTACCGATGATGCTGGAGCAAGAGCAGATTCTGCACTTGCGACGTTAACGGTAAACGGCGGCGCAGTGACATCTAATTGTCGTCCTGATGGTCTTTATCAAACAACGGGTGTAGATGTTCCTTACTGTTCTATTTATGACGAAGAGGGCCGTGAGAAAATGGGGGCTGATCACCCACGTCGTGTAATCGGCTACTTCACCAGTTGGCGATCAGGTGACGACCCACAATCGACTTACCTTGTTAAAGACATTCCTTGGGAACAACTTACTCACATTAACTACGCTTTTGTGAGCATTGGTTCTGACGGCAAAGTAAACGTTGGCGACGTAAATGATCCTAACAACCCTGCTACAGGTAAAACTTGGCCAGGCGTTGAGGTAGATCCTGCTCTTGGTTTTAAAGGTCATTTTGGTGCACTAGCAACTTACAAGCAAAAACATGATGTTAAAACGCTAATCTCGATTGGTGGTTGGGCTGAAACGGGCGGTCACTTCGATACGAACGGCGATCGTGTAGCTGATGGTGGCTTCTACACCATGACGACGAATGCGGACGGTTCTATTAATCATGCTGGTATTGAGAAGTTCGCAACTTCAGCCGTTGAAATGATGCGTCAGTACAAGTTCGATGGCCTGGATATTGACTATGAATACCCGACGTCAATGGCTGGTGCTGGTAACCCTTACGACAAAGACTTCATGGAACCACGTCGTCAGTATTTATGGGCGTCTTACCAAGAGCTGATGAAAGTATTGCGTGAGAAACTTGATGCGGCATCCGCGCAAGATGGTATTCATTATATGCTGACTATCGCAGCACCATCTTCAGGTTACTTGCTACGTGGGATGGAAACCTTCGATGTAACTAAGTACCTAGACTACGTAAACATCATGTCTTACGACTTGCATGGGGCTTGGAATGATCACGTTGGTCACAACGCGGCTTTATTCGATACAGGTAAAGACTCGGAGCTAGCGCAGTGGAACGTATACGGCACTGCTGCATACGGTGGTATCGGTTACTTGAACACAGACTGGGCTTACCATTACTTCCGTGGTTCTATGCCAGCAGGTCGTATCAACATTGGTGTTCCTTACTACACCCGTGGTTGGCAAGGTGTTACTGGTGGCGAAAATGGCCTTTGGGGCCGAGCGGCACTACCAAACCAAGCAGAGTGCCAACCGGGCACAGGTGAAGGTGAGAAGAACAACTGTGGTCACGGTGCTATTGGTATCGACAACATGTGGCATGATACCGACCCTAAAGGAAACGAAATGGGCGCTGGTTCTAACCCAATGTGGCATGCTAAGAACCTAGAAAACGGTATTTGGGGCTCTTACGCAGCTGCTTACGGTCTCGACCCTGTCAACGATCCTTCAGATAAGTTTGTTGGTACTTATACCCGTCATTACGATAGCGTTGCTGTGGCACCTTGGTTGTGGAACGCAGAGAAGAGCGTATTCCTATCTACGGAAGATAAAGCTTCTATCGAGGTGAAAGCCGATTACGTTATCGATAAAGAGATCGGCGGTATCATGTTCTGGGAACTAGCCGGTGACTACAACTGTTACGTACTGGATGCAAATGGTAATCGTACGGCAGTAGATGCAACTGAACAAGCTTGTGCGGCGGGTAATGGTGAATACCACATGGGTAACACTATGACCAAAGCTATCTACGACAAGTTTAAGTCTGCGACGCCTTACGGTAACAAAGTAGCGACTGGTCCAACACCAACTGAAGCAGTAGACATTACTGTTAGTGTTGGCGGCTTCAAAGTTGGCGACCAAAACTACCCAATTAACCCGAAAATCACGTTTACGAACAACACTGGTCAAGCGATCCCTGGCGGTACTGAATTCCAATTCGATATCCCAGTATCTGCGCCGGACAATGCGAAAGACCAATCAGGTGGTGGTTTGAAAGTGATTGCTTCTGGACATACTCGAGCAAACAACATTGGTGGCTTAGATGGCGTAATGCACCGTGTGTCGTTCTCTCTACCAGCATGGAAAGACTTGCCAGCGGGCGGCACTTACGAGCTTGATATGGTTTACTATCTACCAATCTCTGGTCCGGCTAACTACTCAGTGATTTCTGGTGGTAAAGAGTTTGCGTTTAAGTTTGAACAGCCAGATCTACCAATTGGTGACCTAAATGCGGGCACGGGTGGTGGTACCACTGAACCAGGTACGTGTGATACGACAGGTTTAGTGACATACCCAGCTCTGCCACAAACGGATTGGGCAGGTAATCCAAGCCACGCTAACCAAGGTGATAAGATCATCCACAACGGTGTGGTTTACCAAGCGAACTGGTGGACAGCGGCTGAACCGGGTACAGATGGTAGCTGGTCAACGGTATGTAACATCTAATTATTATGGATTATTTGTTATAGCCTAATGTTTACAGGCACTTAAACAAAAGCGCACGATGATTATCGTGCGCTTTTTTGTTGTGATAGTTTGTCGTTTAATCGAATTGGTAACTTTCAGGTATGACGACAATACCTTTGTCTGAGATTTTAAATCGCTTCGCATCTTCAAGTTTGTTGATGCCAATTTGAGTATGTGGCGGAATACGAACATGTTTATCAACTATGCAGTTGACCAACTGACTTCCTTCACCGACTTCTACGTCATCAAAAATGATGGAATCGACTACCGTTGCACTATCTTGAATGCGTACATTAGAGGAAATAATGGAGTGCTGTACCGAGCCTCCGGAATTGATGACACCGGTAGCAATGATGGAGTTAATAAAAATGCCTTCATTACCCGTGGCCGACGATACAGTACGAGCTGGTGGAAACTGCGGCTCGTAAGTACGAATCGCCCAATTAGACTGATAAAGGTTCATTGGCGGCACAGGTTCTAGTAGATCCATATTCGCTTCATAGAAGGAATCAATGGTACCCACGTCGCGCCAATAGCAATCTTTATCGACGCGCCCTTTACTGCCACAGAATTGATAAGCGTAAACGGATTCGGTATCAATTAGCTTAGGTATGATGTCTTTTCCGAAGTCATGGCTTGATGAATCGAGTTTTGAGTCTTCTTCAAGCGCTTCTTTCAAAACATCCATATCAAAGATATATATTCCCATAGAAACAAGGCTTCTGGTCGCGCTTCCAGGAAGAGTAGGTGGGGTTTCAGGTTTCTCTATAAACGAAGTAACGAGCCCGTTTTCTGTGGTGCCCATTACACCGAATGCTGAAGCATCCTCTACGGGAACATCCATACAGGCAACGGTGAGCTTAGCACCTTTCTCTTTATGCTCTTCAAGCATTGCGGCGTAGTCCATTCGATAGATATGATCGCCGGATAACACAACCACATACTTTGCATCATTTCGCGATAGCAACCACATGTTGTGATAAATCGCATCGGCGGTTCCTTCATACCATGCACCACCTTTGCGCATTTGTGGTGGAACAGCAGTAATGTACTCGCCTAGCTCTGGATTGAATATCGACCAGCCGTCTCGTAAGTGTTTTTGAAGTGAATGAGATTTATATTGGGTTAAAACAAGGATCTTGCGTAAACCCGAATGTAAACAATTGGTTAGTGTGAAATCTATAATTCTATATTTTCCGCCAAAAGGTACGGCTGGCTTGGTTCTGTCATCGGTGAGTGGGCTGAGTCTAGACCCCATCCCTCCTGCTAAAATTACGGCGAGTGCGTCTTCCATAGTATTCCCTTTCCCTTTTCTGACATGCATCAAAACGGTGCTAACCTGAAGGAGGTGGTATGCAACGCAGAGGTTTTGAAAAGCATGTGCTAATGTGCTTATTAGTGAAAAGTCTACTACAAGAATCGAGCCATAGAATATCTCCTTAAAAATCAAGGAGGTTAAAATTTCACTGTAAGACAACTGCACCATATTAGTGAAGCGCTAAATAGCCCGTGCATCAAATTGGCGCAAAATTGTAGAAAGGAGAGGTCAACAAGTATGGATTTACAATGTAAAGTGGCTACAAAACAAGAAGATAAATAGGGTTTTCTAGCTTAATAACTATGGCTAAACAAGGCTTAGGGTTAGCGTCTTAACTCTAAAGGTCTAAAACAGGCGTGTTGATGTAAGGCAGGAGAGCTTTGTATCAACGATTCAAGAGTAGAAGGCCTGAGACAACTCTTTTCACAGTTGTTGAGAGTGAGTGGATAGGTAAGTAGACCACTCACTCAATGAATATGCTCACTTCACTGATAGCGATACGTTATCACTGCACTAAGAGAGACCGACGATATTTCCTCCATCATCAAGATCTAAGTTCATAAATGCGGGTTTATCAGGTAAGCCTGGCATCGTCATCACGGTTCCAGATAATGCATAAATGAATCCTGCGCCCGCACACAAGCGCAGCTCGCGGATTGGGACGGTAAAACCAGTTGGTGCGCCTTTGACTGCGGAGTCCGTGGTTATAGATAGTGGTGTCTTCGCGATGCAAACCGCTAAGTTGTTAAAGCCTAATTGCTCAAAATGTTTGAGCTGTTCAGTCGCGATAGGAGTCATTTCTATATTGGTTGCTCCATAGCCCGCTTCACATACTGCCATGAGCTTTTCGAGTAATGATTGCTCTTTGTTGTATAACGGACAAAACTCTACAGGCGTGGTACACGCATCAATAACATGTTGAGCTAGTTCCGTTGCGCCTTGTCCGCCTTGCGAAAAAGCGGTGCTGATGGCTACTTTAACTTCGGGATTAAATTGGTGAATCAGCTCTTCAAGAGCTTTAAGCTCTTTCACACAATCTTGTGGAAACTGGTTAATGGCAACGACAGCAGGTAAACCGTATTTATGAACGTTATTTATGTGCCATTTTAAATTTTCAAACCCAGCCTCCAATGCTGCTTGGTCCGGATTAAAAATGGAATCTGGAATAGCCATACCTGGCCGTAAATCGTAGTGTCCGGAATTCGCTTTGAGGCCGCGTAATGTTGCTACGATCACTACACAGTCCGGGGCTTTGTTGGCGGCAGCAGCTTTAATGTTACACGCTTTCTCAAATCCCATATCCGAACCAAAACCGGCTTCAGTTACCGTGTAACCTGACAGTTTTAGCGCAATATCGTCCGCGATAATGGATGAATTTCCATGGGCGATGTTTGCAAATGGACCTGCATGGATCAACGTAGGAACACCTTCTAGAGTTTGCATCAGTGTTGGTGCAATCGCCTCTTTTAGTGTTACTGCCATTGCTCCTGCAACTTGTAGATCTTCCGTAGTGACGGGGGTTCCGTTCAAATCGTACGCTACGACAATTTTCCCGATACGTTGACGTAAATCTTTTAAATCTTTGGCTAGTGCAATGATAGCCATTAACTCGGAAGCAGCTGAAATATCGAACCCTTCGTCACGCTCGAAACCATTGATGGTTTTTCCTGCATCATTGAGGCCAATTTTGACTTTACGTAGTGCACGATCATTATGGTCCATCACTCGTTTCCAAGTAATACTTGCCGTGTCGATTTTAAGTGCTCTTAACCCGGTGCGTGATTCAAAGGCATCATAACCCTCGCGTTGCTCATGGAACAAGCGAGCGTCAAGAGCGGCTGAAGCAAGGTTGTGCGCCGCTGTCACTGCGTGAATGTCACCAGTAAGGTGTAAGTTTAACTCTTCCATTGGAGCTACTTGAGAATAACCGCCGCCCGCTGCGCCACCTTTAATACCGAAGACGGGTCCCATCGAAGGTTGCCTTATACATGCAATAACAGATTGATTAAGCTTTGCTAAACCTTGCGCCAGGCCTATCGTCGTAACGGTTTTTCCTTCGCCAAGAGGAGTCGGCGTGATCGCAGTGACGAGTACAAGTTTACCGTCATCATTTGCTTTGAGTCGTTCCAAACATTTTGGGTGGACTTTGGCTTTGTGCTTCCCGTGAGTGTCATACTCTTCGGGTGATAGTCCTACTTTTTCCGCGATAACATCAATAGAAGAAAGTGGTGTGTTTCGGCAAATTTCGATATCTGACTGCATGGAGAATCCCCAAAGTGGTACTCAGGTAGCGTTGAAAAACTACCTGAGTTATAACGAGTATTATTGTGAGGCAAAGGTCTGCTTGGTGATGGTACTGTTTCGGTTAGGCTTGTAAAGAGTTTACTGCTTCGTATTGTGCGACATACTAACAAAATCTACTCGTTACAGTGCTAGACAAAAACAAAAAGGCCACCAAATGGTGACCTTGATATATTTTTAGCTTTAAAGCTGTCGTTTTAACGATCCCAATAAGTCTCTTCTAAGCTATCTTCTCGTTCAGGAAGCGCTTGCGATAGGCGAGGAGAGTGCTGCGTCAACACTTCATAGCTTACTCGGTTTGCGTATTTACAGATCTGAGAAAGCGAGGAGTAGGTTAAGCATCGTACTTCGTGCTTTTCTGAGTTAGGCACTTCTTTTTGGTGGAAAGAGTTTGCTGCCATGTCATGCAGTAAGGCTGAAAGGGCTGCATCACCTGCACCGTTAGTGTTCTTAATCTCTAGTGGTCCACCAAGGTAAGGGCCGATGTGAGAGTAGACCTTCATTGGGTTTTGACAGTCTTCTTTACGCATCGCACGACTAAACTCGTACTGGTTAAAGGCTTCGAGGGAGCTTTCAAGGATGTCGTGTGTGGTTTCTCGTTTTACTTTCTCGTCGGTGTAACCAGCCATGTACAGACCATTTGGTCCTGCTGTACAAAGTACGAGATCAACCCACTCAAGTGCTTTATCAGCAGCTGCTAGCGGCTCTGTTTCACCTGTTAGCGCCGCACCTTCTTCTTCATTCATAGCGACAACAGAAATGTTTTCGCGAATGTATTCTTGCCACCACTGTGCGTTACCTTCGATAACGTACTTTGTCCCTAACGTAAGTACAACAGGGACATCGTGCTTCTTAGCAAAGTCGATCGCTCTTTGTACCGCTTTAGGCATTGGATCTTCTTCTTTACCACGCATTAGGTAAGAAGAAACAACCAGGGCTGATGCTTTCTCAAAGATCTCTTCAGGAATGCTTTCCGGAAGTAGTTGATTCATATGACCTTCGTTGATAGCAAATGTACGCTCACCGTCTTGAGAAATTAGGGTGTAGCAGCGACCAATAGGGCCATCTACCGTTTGTAAATGGTTAAGGTTCATGCGTGAAGACGTACGGCAAAGGTAGCGATAAGCAAAAGAACCGACTTGAATGTTCTTAGACATCACACCGAGCAAAACGGATTTGCTATCGGCTAAAACTGAGTAGTTGTGAAGAGTATTGCCAATCGTGTCACCTGGGTATTGGTGTGTGATCAGGCCTTGCTCAACCAGTTCTTCGTAAAGTGCATCTGCTTTGCTTTCTTCAAGAACGAGCGAATGTCCTTTACTCAGGTTGTATTTCTCTAAAAACGCGTCATCTACACGTGCTTCGATATCTACAATGGTTTGACCGACACCAACAATAGTTGGGCGATATAGCTTAGGTGCCTGTCGGATTTGGTTTACTAATGGATCTCGAGCGTGAGTTGGGAAGTAGTGTTTAGATTTACGCTGACCAGGAAACTTCATGCTTGTTCTTGAGTGAGAAAAAAAAGAGGCGGGATTGTATCACAAAAAAATGAAAATCGTGGCGATTTATTACAAAGAAGTCTGCTCGCTGAAAAAATCAGCGAGCTGAGTAAATAGCAACCAAAGCAGCTGCAATTTATGAGGCTTGTCGTATTGCAATGGGTTGTTTTTTAAACTTGTTGCTCAGCAGCGCCCGGAAAGAGCCTGCTCCGCGCTAACTAAATTTACCCGCGTTACTTTTTCACTTCAGTTGGCTCAACGTAAGCCTTGGTACCCCAAAGTGGGACTGTCGAAAGGCTATGCTTAAAACTACCATCGGTCTCTTTTGTTGTATAAGACAAGTAGAGTAAGGTTTGGTTATCGGCATCATAAATACGGCGAACCTTCATTGTTTTGAAGAAAATGCTTTTTGACTTCTTAAATACAATTTCACCGGACTTACTCTTATCTATTTTTGCAATCATTTCCGGTGTGATTTCGCCAGTCTGACGACATGATATTGAGCTATCACTTGGATCTGCTAAGCTGAAATCCGCTTCGATAGAGGCGATGTGACATGTGACACCTGTTACCACCTCGTCTTTCAACTCACCGACTTTGATGTCTTTCAAAGTAAACCAACCGAGCCCCACGTCAGCAACATCGTTATCTGAACAACCAACTAGAGTAGTAGCAAGCAATGCACTTAACAGCATCTTTTTCATTATTTTTGTCCTTAACTAGGAAAGATATTGATGAAATCTATCAGAGGTTTGCACCTAAAACAAAATTTAGCCACGGAAAGGTCTATGTGCGCTAGGTTTGTTGCGGGCTTCATGCTAATGTACTGCTCTAAACGAAGGTATCAAGATGAATGAACAACAGTTAGCCAGTATCGAGCGTAAAAATACATGGCTGTATGATCTGGTCGAAGTTGAATTTCCGACACCAGAGAGTTTGAAAGGGCGCGATGTCTATTTCAAAACGCTAGAAAAAGCAACGTATCAAGTAGTCGACAAAGACACACTACTGGAAAGTGACTCTGAATTTAACCCCGACGATATTTTTCTGGTCGATTTTCATCGACTGACCATTATGTTCTCTATCTTGCAATCTCAGCGCTGGGAACAGCAGTATGATAAAGATATGATCATTGAATATCTGACACAGATTATCCTCACGCCAGATTTTGAATTATATGTTGGTTTTAAATCTGGAGTCCCAATTGGTGCTGCTATTGTTAGCCATCTCGAAGGAAATACACTCATCTCTGATGTTGCTGTTTCTGAATCAAAATACAAAAGCTCGTTTGTGGCTGATCTGGCTAAAAGACTAAGCACCGAGCAAAAACTGTTAGACTCAGTGGTTATCGAAAACTAACTTACACATCAATGTGCATAAAAAGTAAAGCAAGATGACGTTGGGTGATCTTGCTTAGAAAAACTGTAATTGCTCCCTTCTATTTCCATGAAATGCCAAGCTCGTCGTTTCAACAATCCCAAACTCAAATAAGATTAATCCAAACATTCTTAAAATCAGCTTGGGCTTGAGCCTTTAAGACGTCTGGAGATGGCTATGGCAATTACCAATATTAAGTGCGTGATATTTGACTGTGATGGTACGTTGGTCGACAGCGAAAGACTGTGTTGCCAAGCGCTCGTCAATGTATTTAACCAGCATGGGGCTGAGTTAACGATGGAAGAGTGCGTTTCTCACTTTAAAGGAGGAAAGCTCGCTGACATCCTTTTAGATACTAAAGAATTGAAAGATATCAAAGTCCCAATTGATGTTTTAGAGCCGCAATACCGAGAAGAAGTCCAGTCTCTTTTTGTGCGTCACTTACAGCCGATGGATGGCGCAAAACGATTAATTCAGTTTTTGGATTCGCATAATATCGAATATTGTGTGGCGTCTAATGGACCTAAAGATAAAATTGAATACGCTTTGGAGTTAACCGGTTTACTCGATGCTTTCCGAGGGAAAGTGTTCTCGGCATTCGATGCGAATAGTTGGAAGCCTGAGCCCGATTTAATCATGTACAGTGCTATGAGCATGGGCTTTTTACCAAGTGACTGTCTTTATATTGATGACACGCCTAAAGGAGTTGAGGCGGGACTAAACGCCGGTATCAAAACGATACAGTTATTTAATGGTGAAGCTATCAATCGTGTTGATGACGAGCGTGTAATTCGCATTCATCATTTAGATGAATTAAAAGAGCTGCTGTGTGGCTGCTCTGTTTGACCTACTAATGGCAAACCGGACTCAAGCTGTGGATGTGCTTAAGTTTAGACTGTAGGTAAGGCGTTTGATGTAGACATTGGATAGATGAGAAGTTTTTTGTATGAAATCCGCAAGCAGCGCATGTGAATTTCTCGCCATCCGATGAAATGAGATATTCATCTCCTTGGCAGAGTGGGCAATTCAGGTTCTCTATGTCTTTTGTGTCTTTGTAATTATTCATATTGTTTTCCAGCAGCAAATTGGAATTGGCAAGATCAAGCATAGCGGAACGCTTTGTTTAAGAACATTATTTCATCCGGTACAGCGAGAACTTGAGATTCACTTCAAATATCCACTTGGATGTCGTAGAAAATATCGAAGGTAATAGTTGAACACGGTTTAAAGAAAAGGGCTCCTTAAGGAGCCCTTGTTGATCATAAGTTCCACAACGTTATGCGGTGCGGTAGCGTTGTAATATCTCACCAAGAGAAACGGAGGCCTGCGTGAGATTAGCGACGCCAGCGGTAGATTGCTCCGCCACTTCTCTGATTGTGCTTGATTGACTACGAATTTCTGAAAGTTCCGATGCAATATCGTTAGCAACTGCGCTTTGTTCTTCAGCAGATGTGGAAATCTGAATGCTCATGTCCATTAATGAGCGTGCTGACTCGGCAATAGAGGTAACATCATGGCCGATTTCATCAATAAGCTGGCTGCTGGTTTGAGCTTGCTGAACGGTTCGGTTGGTGATTGAAGCAATGTTCTGGCTCTCAATTTGAAGCTTCTCAATCATGGCTTGGATCTCTACTGTTGCCTGTTGAGTTCTGCTTGCTAATGTACGTACTTCATCGGCAACCACTGCAAATCCACGACCTTGTTCACCAGCACGGGCTGCTTCGATTGCTGCGTTTAGCGCCAACAGATTAGTTTGTTCTGAAATGGCGTTAATCGTTGTGATCACGTCATTAATCTGCGTCGTATTCTCGTTTAAATTGGTTACTGACGTAGAGGCTTGTTCAATATAGCTAGATAACGTCTCTATCTCGCCAATCACGTTTTGTACACGGCTTCTGCTTAGTTCGATCTTCTGGGCATCTTGGTCTGACTGCGTCGTTGCTTGTTGAGAAATACTTGATACCTCCTTTGCAGAGGCTGTCATTTCTTCCATTGCCGTCGCGACTGAATCAAGCGTTTGATATTGATGAGATATCTGGGTTTCACTCAACTGCATATCTTTTTCGAATGCAGAAGATGTCTCGCTCAACATCGTTGCATTATTTTTAACACTATTAACCAGTTCACTTAAGGTATCCATAGACTTGTCTAGCGCACAGCCGATGGTACCGAATTCATCTCGACCAGGGTGAAAACCAAGACGAGAGGTTAAGTCACCGTCACCAATTTTTTCGGTTGTTGTATATAAAACCCACAGAGCTCCTCCGATAAACGTTGCCACCCAGTAAGAGAATAGGGCAAAAGGAATAACCCATAAGAAGCTGAGTAATAGTGACGATAGAGCTGATGATTTTACCGATTCGTATTGTGTGGACACATTTTGAGTCAGCTTAATCACTTCTCCAGAATGCAACTTGGCATAAGCGGTAACAGACCCATCGACAAAAGAACTCTCGCTTACGCGGTTCGATTTCGATACGCCGTCAATTTCTGTAGCGCGGTTTGATTGAGCATCAACGATACCAGAAAGCTTCGCTTCGCTCGCCGAGATGGCTTGCTGCTCAAATTGTTGTATTTCATTGAAGTAGCGGCTTCCAGCCACTGAAGTGAGGGCTACTAAAAATAGTAGGAATATAACCCACATTTTGTCGTTGATAGACATCTTGATAAACAGCCTGTCTATCGTTCTAAACTCAACTTCTCTCATTTAAAGCTCCATTAGAGATAAAAGATATTGACCAAATCTATTGCTATATCGAAACAAAATATGCGAAGTTAATCAGCAAAATATGTAACGAATACTAAATTTAGTTTAAGAAATGAGATCTAAGGACGCCTATAACAGTATGTTATATCTTTAAATTGACATGAATGTTGATAAAAGAGTCATTTCTCTAAAGTGTTAAGTGGATATGAAACCTAATTGCAATCGTTTACTTTTGATTATGCTCATAGGTTTTTAAATCTTTACTTCTCGCTGTCATGAATGTGTCATATAAAGACTATAAAAAGGAGTTGCTGATGTGGATATGGCAAGAGCCAGGCCGTCAGCAAGTAAAAGCAAGAGAGCTTAAAATAAAGGAGGTCACAATGAGCGACCAATACCAAAACGATGAGAGCCTAGAGCTGCTAGATGCGCTTGAAATTGGCATTATCTTGTCGGAATACGTTGGCTCAGACAACGAAGCCGAATAGCGGAACACTCTCATCTCGTCGTAATTGACGTTATACTAGGTTCATGTCACACCAAGCCCTAGAGGCCAAAACTGGCGTCGAATGAACTTTCTAGCCCACCTGCATATCGCAGAACACAGTAACAGCCATTTATTGGGAAACTTGCTTGGAGACTTCGTAAAAGGAGATCCAAGCAAGCTGTATGATCGCGATATCTCAAATGGCATCAGATTACATAGATTTGTTGACCGTATTACTGACCATCATCCAATCGTCAACGAATGTAAGCCTCATTTCACTGGTGTTGCGAGACGTTTTGCACCTATCGCTTTAGATATGTTTTGGGATCATTGCCTCGCAAAACACTGGAACGACTTTCACTCCGTGTCTCTCGAACACTTTGTAAAAACGGCATACGAGAGAGTAAACCGAGAGGTTCATGAACATTTGCCGCCACGTTTTTTGGTGCTCCACAGCAGAATGTGGCATGGCCGATGGCTTCAATCCTATCAAGATCTAGACAATATAGAATTTGCACTACATCGGATGTCGCAAAGAAGTCCTAGAATGGCAGACTTAACCACAACATTTAAAGTGATTGAAAGTGATTACACCGAATTAGAAGAGAAGTTCTCGTCACTTTATCGAGATGTTTTGCGCCAGTCGTATGATTTTCAGCAACAGCTTAACGACTCAACTCAATGAGATAGAAAAGTAGTATGGCTTTAGGGGCTCTGGTAAACTCTGCGCTCCAAAAATAATGAGGTTACACATGTCTGTTAATTTTGCTGATTTAGGCATCGAACAAAAGCTAATCGAGACGCTAGGCAATCTAAATATCGTGACGCCAACACCAGTGCAAGAAAAGTCAATTCCACACGTCCTTGCAGGAAAAAACTTACTTGCTGCTGCACAAACTGGTACGGGAAAAACGGCTGCGTTTGGTTTACCTATCATACAAACCGTTCAGCAAAAGAAACTTAACGGCACACCTCAAGCATTGATTTTGGTTCCAACACGCGAGCTTGCACAGCAGGTATTTGATAATTTGAATCAGTACTCGGCAGAAACAGAACTTCGCATCGTGTGTGTTTATGGTGGTACAAGCATTGGCGTACAAAAGAGAAAGTTAGAAGAGGGCGCTGATATTTTGATTGCCACGCCAGGCCGCCTTTTGGATCACCTGTTTAATGGTAACGTAAACATCTCTAAAACCGGTATGCTCGTGTTAGACGAAGCCGACCGTATGTTAGATATGGGATTTTGGCCTGACTTGCAGCGCATCTTCCGACGTTTGCCTGCTGAGAAACAGATCCTATTGTTCTCTGCGACATTTGAGAAGCGAATCAAAACTATTGCGCATAAACTCATGGAATCGCCAGTTGAAGTCGAAGTTTCACCAGCAAATACGACTGCTGAAACGGTAGCACAAATGGTTTATCCAGTGGATAAAAAACGGAAACGTGAATTGCTAGCGTACTTAATTGGCTCGCGGAATTGGCAGCAAGTGCTTGTATTTACAAAAACGAAGCAAGGCAGTGATGAGTTAGCGAAAGAGCTCAAGTTAGATGGCATCAAAGCGGTTTCTATCAACGGCGATAAATCACAAGGCGCCCGCCAAAGAGCTTTGGATGAATTTAAACAAGGTAAGGTGCGTGCTTTGATTGCAACCGATGTGGCAGCACGAGGGTTAGATATTCAAGAGCTAGAACAAGTCGTGAACTTTGATATGCCATTCAAAGCAGAAGATTATGTCCATCGAATTGGCCGCACTGGAAGAGCAGGAAAGTCAGGTTTGGCGGTTTCTCTGATGAGTAGAGATGAGGAGTACTTGTTGCAAGCTATCGAGAACCTGCTTGATCAACGCTTACCCCAAGAATGGCTGGCAGGTTTCGAACCAAGTCTTGTAGAAGAAGTTGAGCCTGAACAAAATGGGGGTGGGCGCCGTCGTAGTCGTTCATCTGAGAAGCGTAAGCTAAAAGCAAAATTGGCGATTCATAAGAATCGTGGTAAATCACGTAGCTCTCGCTAAACCGCGCAAATTTTTGTTCTTACATAATCAGGCTGTTTTTGCCTCTTCATAGACGTCTAACGTTTGGGGGATAGCAAGTAGGTACCCTTGATACATATCGAAACCGAGCTTTTTCATTAAGCGAAGTTGATGCTCGGTTTCAATTCCTTCGATAACGGTTTTAGAGCATAACGCTTTTGCGAGTGATAATGCATCGTTAAGCGCTTTAAAATCACCGTTTTCATACCTTAGCAATAAAGAGCGATCCATCTTGATTATATCTGGGCAAACGCTTCTCACTCGCTCAGTTGTCGATGCATTGACGCCATAATCGTCAATCGCTAATTTAAATCCTTCAAGACTTAACTCCCGAGCAGCTTGAGACAAAGAGAGTTCATCCTCCACCTTCAATTCAAGTAACTCCATGACGATTTGTTCATTCATCAAATGCGATTCATAAATGGTTTGTTTTAGCAGTCGGTTATACGTGATGTCTTTGACTAGTATCTCTGCCGCTACCGGTAATACATTGAGAAACAATTGTTTTGTGTGAAAGCGAGACTGAGAGAAATTTTTGATATGGATTAGGCGACTTAAGCGTTCAACATTGAGCAAATCTTGAGTGGGAGTCGCTTTGGATTGGAAAAACTGATCTGGCCTAACCATGGTGCCATTGGCATTGCTAATTCTTACCAGTGCTTCAAGGCCAACGATGGAAATATCGTTCTTATATATGGGTTGAAAGACACTGCGGAGAGTGAAGTTCGCGTATTTCGCAATATACTGCCCGTCGGCTTCTTTCCGGATGCAACTAAGTAGTTGCGAGATGTTCATCATTGTTACCACAACCTAAATCAATGTCTCAACATCAGCGTTATCGCGCTAATTTTTCTATTTCATTGGCAATGAATCTAAGTGTGCTCATTAACTCAAGCAAGAACGATGGTAATGGATGGGTAGTTTTGTCGAGTGATATCAAACAAATTGATGAAATAATTGATAATCTCAGCACTTCAATTTGATGCTACCATTGCAGTACGGCATACAACTGCAAATATTTTCTGACTAACTGCTGTTTGTTCGAACGCCGTAAAGGATGCCCAAACTTAATGTAACAAGGGCTAATACCGAATCGAGTGTCCAAAGATTGCGTGAGTTGCGACTCGCTGGTGTACAGTGTGATTCCTTGTTCTGTGTATTCGTTGATCTGATCGGGTAGTTCACCCATCCACCAATGAAGCAATTCTCGGCTCGTTTTGCTGCGACTTATCCAATGATCGCAAACCAAAAAGAGTAGGTCATTAGGCTGTAAGGCATAACCATATTCACTCTGCCATTCCGTAATTGATGAGAGTAAGTTTTCCCGGCAAGATTTTCCGGCACTGACCATATGGTGACTCAGAACCCAGACAGTGCCAATGTCGGATGAAATTCGATAGTGATGGGGAAGGTCTGGAGAATCCAACACTTCGATTGGCTTTATCACGCAGTTGTATCCAAAGTGACGAAAAGTATGTTCCATCCTTCTTGAAAAAGCGAGACCAAGATGATGCTCACTCATGCCTTGGTTATGCACCGCAGGGTAATGCTTTTCACACAGCTTAAGACAGTCGTCTTGAAAATCATTAACACTTTGAATAACTAGGTCGAGTAGCAAAGAATATCCCTTAATAATTACAAAACGAACTGCAAAAGGTTAGCATAGTCTTTTGAGAATAGACTAATTTACTTCGGCAACTTCTTGATCTAAACACCAAATTTCTCACAAATGACCGTGTCTAATCTTTAATAGAGCAACACGAAAGAAGCAGAAGTTGAACAAAAATTTGAAAGGGAAAAAATGATAAAGCTAGAACGCGCACAAAAAGAGGCGTTGGCCACCGCCATTCAAGATTACATGCAAGACGAGCTAGATGTTGAAATTGGCCAGTTCGATAGTGAGTTTCTAATTGATTTTATTACAGAAAAACTAGGGCCAATTTATTATAACAAGGGTGTTGAAGATGCTAAGTTACTGGTTGAACGCAGAATGTTAGAAGTTTCCGAAGAGCTGTATGAGATAGAACAAGAAGTTAAGCTGTAAGTTTCAGTTTTACAAACGATTTAAAGTTCCTTCAAAAAATTCGAACAACTTGATAGATACGGTACCATTGGCTGGATGTAAATGATGGTAAATAATCTGTTTCATATGACGTAAATAGGTTAATGTAGTGTTTCTTGCTCAGCATTAACTTAGGAATATATCTAGGAACTTGAGATGGATACACTGGTAAAGAATTACAACCTTACTGCACGCGTGATGCATTGGTTATCAGCGCTGTGCATTATTGGTCTATTTGCAGTGGGTTTGTGGATGGTCGACCTTAGCTATTACAGCGAATGGTATCGAACTGCGCCGCATTACCATCGCTCTGTCGGTATTTTACTCGCTATTTTAACTTTGGCACGCATCGTATGGAAACATGTGACGGCGTCACCAAAGGTAGAAGGCAAACGTTACGAAGTGCTTGCTGCTAAAGCAGCGCATGGTGTCATGTACCTACTATTGATCACCATCTTTGTTTCAGGTTACCTCATTTCAACGTCTGATGGACGCGGCATCGAAGTGTTTAATTGGTTCACCGTGCCAGGAGCGGGAGAGTTATTCCCAGGCCAATCAGATATTGCAGGTGAGATTCACTTCTATGCAGCTTGGGCAGTCATCCTGATTGCAGGCTTACATGCTATTGCTGCACTAAAACACCACTTTATCGATAAAGACAACACATTAAGAAAAATGTTAGGAGCTTCAAAATGAAAAAGTCACTTTTCGCTACAGGATTAGCTATCGCTATGGCACTGCCATTTGGTGCGCAAGCTGCAGATTATGTCATCGATACCAAAGGTGCTCACGCTTCAATCAACTTTAAAGTTAGCCACTTGGGTTACAGTTTCATCAAAGGTCGTTTCAATACATTTTCTGGTGACTTTTCTTTTGATGAAAACAACATTGCTGATTCAAAAGTAAATGTTGTTGTTGATACAACCAGCCTAGATTCAAACCATGCTGAACGTGACAAACACATTCGTAGTGGTGACTTCATCGATGCTGGTAAATACAGTGAAGCAACCTTTACGAGCACAAAAGTGGTTGATAAAGGCAATGGCAAACTAGATGTAACTGGTGATCTAACGCTACACGGTGTTACTAAGCCTATTACTATTGAGGCTGAATTCGTTGGTGCTGGCAGTGACCCATGGGGCGGCGAGCGCGCTGGCTTTGTTGGCAACACTCGCCTAGAGCTTGCTGACTTTGACATCCCAGTAATGGGTGCTTCAAGCTACGTCGATATGGAACTTCATATCGAAGGTATTAAGAAGTAATTAGTTCCTTTTAGATACACTAAAAGCGCTCTTCACTTGAAGAGCGCTTTTTTATTATCTTAATCACATCACTAACATCGATAAACCAGTCAGTGATAGCGATTGAAAGCCAATAGACGTTGTAAATGTTTAGCGAATTACGCTGTTTCTAACTCACTTTTTTCCACTAAGTTTAAACGCTCACCAAAAATCGGGCGTAGTGCTTTTAATACTTCAGTACGAGTAACCACCCCGACCATCTGCCCATTTTCAAGCACAGGAAGCACTTGTGGCTTACTTACTTTGATACTTTTAGCGCGTTCTTCGAGAGACAAAGACGTCAAGCGAGTGGCAATACCCATACTGCTCGCTGGGTACAACTGCTCTTTATCGATACATAGGAATTCCACAACATCAACGAGGCGATCATCAGCGTCAATTGCGACCACATCTCTGCTCATGATGTCGACGACTTTTTGGTCTTTCACCGGAATGTAGTCCTCACACCATAGTTCTACCATCACATCGTGAGCAGAGAAGAAGCCAACTAATCGATTTTGTACGTCTACAACAGGTGCGCTAGTTACGTTGTTATCAAGTAACACATCCAGCGCGGCTGCAATTGGCGTTTCTGCACGAATGGTGACTGGTTTTGGGTTCATAATGTCTTTAACAAAAGAGGCATTTTTCATGGTGAAATCCTTAACTGACGACAGTGTTGTAGTTGTAGTGATAGAAGAAATATTCGCTGCTTTTAGTTCTGGTCGGCGAAAAATACACCAGTTTGAAAGGCCAACTAATACCGCTCCGCCGACGATGTTGCCAAGCGTGACAGGAATTAAGTTAGCGGTAATAAAGTGGCTAATGTTTAGGTCTGTGTATTGTGACGCGGGCACACCGACAGATGCCCAAAAAGATTCAGGTGCAAAATTCGCGATAACAATACCAAGTGGAACCATAAACATGTTCGCAACACAGTGCTCAAAACCGCTGCTGACAAACATTGCCACAGGCAAAATTGTCATTGCTGCTTTTGTCATTGCATTTGCAGAACTAAATGTCAGCCAAATCGCTAGGCAGACCAACAGGTTACAGAGAATACCGAGTGCAAACGCTTGAATGAGAGTGTGGTGAAGTTTGTGTTGTGCGATGTTAAGCGCATTTAATCCCCATTGACCGCCATCCATCTGATAAAGACCAGCAGCAGTAACCAGCGCAAGTAGGAACATCGCACCAATAAAGTTACCAACGTAAACTTTGCCCCAGATCGAAAGCATCTTACCGAACGATATTTGCTTATTGGCCCAAGAAATACTGGATAGGACGGAGCTGGTAAATAATTCACCACCGCAGATCACTATGAGGATCAATCCCATGCTAAATGCGAGTCCACCAGCTAGGCGGCTCAAGCCCCAACCAGCGCCCGTACTACCGGTGGTCACCGTGATGTAAAACAAGAATGCTAACCCGATGAACGCGCCGGCCATAATCGCGAGGCTTAATGTCATACTGCTGGTTTTGTTTGCCTTACTTAACGCAAATTTTTCCGCTTCAACCATCATCTCTTTTGGAGAAAAATACTGGTGATTTTGAGAACTGGTCACCGCCATATTGACTCCTTAATTTGTAATCGCATAAAAAATCCTTGGTTATTAACTCAAAAATGAAATTGTTGTTTTTATTAAGAGCCTCAATGACTTCGGTTTCAAAACCATTGAGGCTTGCGGTGTTCCCGAACCGCGTACTCAGAATAGGGAGAACGGTTAGTAAGGTAAAATTGATAATATTTAGAAACCTCATCAAATTAATTGATAACTTTACGGGGCTAGGTAAAATGAACTCTATTGCTTATTGGGGCATGCTTTAACAATTGTGGGAATTGGGAAATACCCACTAATAATGGAGGACACTTTGCGCTACTCACTTAAGCAATTAGCGGTTTTCGACGCAGTTGCAGATACCGGCAGTGTAAGCCAAGCCGCAGAAAAATTGGCTTTGACACAATCAGCGACGAGTATGTCGCTTGCGCAATTAGAGAAGATGCTTGGCAGGCCGTTGTTTGAGAGGCAAGGCAAGCAAATGGCGTTAACCCATTGGGGGATGTGGTTACGACCAAAAGCAAAACGCTTGCTACAAGATGCATTGCAGATTGAAATGGGCTTCTATGAGCAACATTTATTGAGTGGTGAGATTCGTATGGGAGCGAGTCAAACCCCAGCAGAGCACTTAGTTCCCGACCTTATCAGTATCATTGATAATGACTTTCCAGAAATGCGTATTTCTCTCGGTGTACAAAGTACAAAAGGGGTGATTGATGGGGTATTAGATTACAAGTATGACTTAGGGATTATTGAAGGGCGCTGTGATGATAACCGTTTACACCAAGAAGTATGGTGTCGTGATCATCTTACTGTTGTCGCAGCTTCTCATCATCCTTTTGCGCGTAATCAGTCTGTTAGCCTTGCGCAGTTAGAGCAAGCGAAGTGGGTACTAAGAGAGCATGGCTCTGGCACACGAAAAACATTTGATAGTTCCATTCACCACCTTATTGAAGATTTGGATGTGTGGCGCGAGTATGAACACGTTCCGGTGTTACGTAGTTTAGTTGCTAATGGTCAGTACCTTACTTGCTTACCGTATTTAGATGTAGAGCGATATATAGAAGCAGGTCATCTTGTGGCATTAAATGTACCTGAGTTAAAAATGGAAAGGACGCTTTCATTTATATGGCGCTCAGATATGGCAGAAAACCCATTAGTCGACTGCATTAAAAGAGAGGGACTGCGAATGATGAAAGGGAAGCCTTCAGTTCTTTAAAGGTTGATTAAACATGCCTACGAGATGAGTTGGTTTTATTCCCTAAATCTGTTGATTTATCGGTTGCGTCAAACTTTTAATGTAAATTGTGAAAATAATAATATCTTATTGTGATCAATATCACCGATAAGCTGAGCTGATGTATCTAACATGTGTCCTTGATTTCAATGTATGAAGGCAGTTATTGAACCATATAGGTACGATAATAGCCGAGCAGGTATGACTACCATGACGACACTTTTAGCTATTTCTATCACTACTGGAATTTTATCTGGCGTATGGGGTTGGATCGCCATCTCTTTAGGTTTGCTTTCTTGGGCTGGTTTTTTAGGTTGCACGAGCTACTTTGCAGCGCCAACGAGCGGATTGAAAGGACTAGGCATCAGCTTAATCACCAATATGACAGGCGTATTCTGGGCAATGGTAATTATTCACGGTTCCACTTACGTGGGGTTGGAAATTATTGGCTATGTGATTACCGCTATTGTGGCATTCTTCATGTGTATTCAAGCTAAACAGGCTTGGCTCGCGTACATCCCTGGTACTTTTATTGGTTCATGCGCAACATTTGCGGCTGACGGAAACTGGCAACTTGTCATTCCATCGTTGTTGCTAGGTGGTGTGTTTGGCTATCTAATGAAAGCGACAGGGCTATGGTTGCATACGAAATCAACCGCTACTTCTTCTTCGCTTGCTGAGCAAGCACAGTAGTGAACCCCCGATCTTATTGGTATCCACTGTGTATTGAGTTTTATCCCTCTCAATACCCTTAATCAAAATTAATGATGTTTGATACAAGCACACCAAATTGGTGTGCTTTTTTTGTATTACAAGACAATACGCTGAGTGTGAAATACGCCTAACTCATGTATTGCCGTTGGCCATGGTAACAACGCGTTTAAGTGTCCAGCGCAGAAGAACAGGAATACACTCCATGCCTTTCACTTCACAATGAGAAACAATAGCCAAAGCTAAGTCCGGTTTTGCATGTTTTTTCAAAACACGATTTACGACTTTTTTAGCAGGGATAGGGTGGTCATGAGGAACTTTGATGATGTCCTTAAAGAAAAGTTCAAAACCATTGTTGTACAGAAAGTGCTCGATGTCTCGGTCGGGTAACTCCGTAAGTCGATGCCTTTCCTGATCATGGTCGAGCTGTGCTCGCACTGCATGCGCGTACTTTTTCCCTGCTGGGTCGCCATCAGTAACGACATGCCAATCAATACCAAACTCTTTTGCTACTTTGATGAGTGATTTTAGACCTGATTGAGCAAACTCAACGATTTGAACCCCTTCGGCAGCCAAGTCATACCCGCATTGACGAGCCAGTTCATGAAAAAGCCAAACTTCGGTTTCGCCCTCAACAAGTAACCAGCACCGCGCAAATAATGCTCCTGAACGATGAAAACGAATATGGAAACCAATTCGGCGCAACTCATCTCGACCAAACTTTGTTGAGTTTAAACTCTTAGCGATGGTTCTGTCTGATAGCCGAATTAAACGTCGAATTGAATACAGTGGAACAGAACCGAGTAACGTGCCACTGTTGGTGGTTAATATCTTTTGCATTGGCAACAATTGCAATAAGGACCACGCTCTCGCTAGATGAGTTGGATGCAGTCGACCTTCTGGATCTTCAATAATCAGTATTGGTCTCGCACAGCGCCTTAAATCGGTGGGACCCTTAGCTTGAAGATAGGCATTGAGTAACCCCATTAAAAGCAAGCGGCTTTGTTTGTCATTGGTTTCTTTCAAGAACTGACTCAAGCCTTTATCAGAGGAAGGGCTTGTATAGAAAAGACCATCACGAGGTTTGCGTGGGTTGCCTTTACTGACACTTCTGAACGCGAAATAGTGTTCAACAAGCGTTTGCATTGAGTCGAGGCTACTACGAATCTCACCTTTATTCACATGGCCAGGCATAGCCAATAAGCGTCGACAGGTGTTGTTGATTCGTTTTTCAATCCGAGCATTTTTACCATCGCCGTTGACATGGTTTAAATCTGGGAAGCGTCGGGAGTCACGTAGTCGGATTACAGGATGAAGTGTCATTAACTCAATAGCGAGTTTCTCTGAGTGGTGAAGTTTTTTGGGTTTGCCGTTATGACCTAAAAACGCGTACTCTGTATTAATGCTGTGCTCATCGCGAGACGCACTAATACGATAGTAAATGACTTGCTCACCATCTTCGTTGGTGCACCATGTAGGCTTTATGCGTCTGTAGCGTCCCGCTTTTACTTCGTTTTTATCCTGCGCTTTAAAACAAACAATGATCTGTAAGTGTTGTGTTTGTGGATGAGAAATTGAGTAGTCAACATGAAAATCTTTCAGTTTGAATTGATACAATGAGCCATTGGCAGGTAATGCGATGGAAAGGGCATCGAGTAATGATGATTTGCCCCACGTGTTTTCACCGATAAGCGTGGTGAGTTCGTCAAAAGAGAGTGAAAGGCGTTTGATGCCTCTAAACCCGGAGATTTCGATGCGTTCTAGTTTCATCTCAATCCTCCTTGCAATTATTTGAATTATCGAGAGTTATTTTGCTACTCCTAAGCATATATGAATTCGGAATTTTTGAGTTAAGCTCAGTTCACAAAATTACGAGAGCCTCTTACTGAATAGAGACCGTTACAAGCGAGGCTTGCTTTCAAAGCCGGGGGACAGCATCGTGATCACTTAAACATGAAATCCTAAATCGCAGTTTCATAAAATTCATGATTCTGTCATGATTCACTTCTTATTATTATAAGGAATGAAAAAAGAGAAGATGAAGATGAATAACAATCATAAGCCAGTGAGAATCAAACTGGCACACATCAATGACACACATTCCTACTTTGAACCAACGTCATTACAGTTAAAGCTTAAGATAAACAATGAACTCACGCTAGAACCCTATGTCAGTGCTGGCGGCTTTTCTCGTATCGCAACCAGAGTCGAGCAGTTAAGAGATGATGCTCAGCGCCAAGGTCATGGAATGTTGTTCCTCCATGCCGGAGATTGCTTCCAAGGCACGCTGTATTTCTCACTATTTAAAGGCAAAGCCAATGCCGACTTATTGAACGCATTAAAGATTGATGCAATGGCGTTAGGCAATCATGAATTAGATATGGGGAATGAGCCAGTTGCATTGTTTTGCCAACGTACTCAGTTCCCATTGCTTGCTGGCAACTGGGATTTATCCAATGAGTCACTTAAAAAACCTCACCGTATCAGTGATTGCAAGGATGTATATAGTTACCAACCGGATACACAGAGCGCTCAATACATTGTTAAAGAATTCCATGGTGAGCGGGTCGCGATTTTCGGATTATCCATAGATAAAATGAGCGACATCGCAAACCCTGATGCAGACACGCCTTTTCACTCAGCAATTGAAACCGCCAAGGCGACCGTAAAACAAATCCATTCATCAGATATAAAAAATATTATTCTTCTGAGCCACTTAGGTTATGAAGGTGATTTAGAGTTAGCTGAGCAAGTCTCAGGTATTGGTATAATTGTTGGTGGACACAGCCACCGGTTGCAAGGTGATTTTTCATCAATAGGGTTAGGACAAGACGATCCCTACGGTATCAAAATTAATGATACCTATGTGGTGCAAGCGGGTTTCCATGCTTTGACAATGGGGCACTGCGTCATTGAGTTTGATGAACACGGTAAAGCAACGATATTGAGTGGACAAAATGAACTGTTGCTTGGTCGACGTATTTTTTGGGACTCGACGCTAAACCAACAGCTCGACCAAGGTGTATTCGAAACCGCGTGCGACTTCATCCATGGTCAACCGAATGTCGTGGTTTGTAAGAAACACCCGGAAACTCAAGCGATCCTGAGCGATAAATATATTCCTCAGGTCAGGCAGTTACAGTCACAAGTCATTGCTAGTGTTGACACCAAAAAGCGTCATGTGAGAATTCCCGATGAATTTGGTGAGAGTGAGTTAGCTTCCTCCGTTGCCCGATCATTTCTGCACTGTTTAAACAAACGTGGATATGACGTTCAATTTGCAATTCATAATGCGGGTGGCGTGAGAACCTCTTTGAACCCTGGCAACATCACAGTGGCAGACATTGCCGGACGGCTGTTGCCTTTTGCCGTTCCTATCGGCTTTTACGATGTAAAAGGCAGCGCTATTCGCCGTGCACTTGAAGGCGCGATAAATAATGCACTCAACAATGGCGTAGACGGCACTGGATCTGGCAGTTATCCGTACACTTACAATTTAAACTTCGAGTACCACGCAGATGCCCCAAAAGGTGAAAGAGTTCAATCATTAGTGATTTTTGATGGCAAACAATGGGTTGGTGTTCAAGATGATGTTTGGTATCGAGGGACTTCTTCTGCCTATACGATGAAAGGGAAAGAGGGGTACGACGCATTGCAGGAGATGAAAGGAGAAGGGCGTGTGACCAGTTTGTCCATGGCTGATTGTTTTATTGAACTCCTGACCGATGAGCCAAACTGTTTGAATCAAAGTCACAAACTTTACACAAAGCGACGTCGATAATAGATACTGGTATTGATTTTGCTGCTCTCCACTTACTACATGGGTTGATGAGGATGGCAGTATGTGGAATAAAGATTGGGCAGATACGGCAGTCGTGGTTGCCTGGATCGCAATTTGGTCAACACTGGTCTACTTTGTGCCTCTAAGCGGCTTTTGAATTGCTAAGAATGTGGATGTTACAAAAGGGAGCAGTAATGCTCCTTTTTTGTATCTATCTTCCCCGTTAGGGCCCTAACTAATGAAGAGTTTGTCTTGAGCCATTTGCTGCTTTTTGTCTGTTTACTATAGTTCAGGTGGTTGAATCCATTTCTTTCTTTTTATAGTGCTTCCTGATTTTTGATAAGAATTTTATTTCGATAAGACAAGGTTTTTTTGTTGGAAAGCCTGACGCTCGGCGTTATTATGTCGGCGTTTGGGGAGTAGTTAGCGCAAGTTTACTTATCGTCATCTCGTTAAGCATCAGCTTATCCGGTAAGTAAAGGTGTTACGTGGTTTATTCACGTCAACACTTCAACGAGACCAACGCATTCATTGACTAGCAGCACATAATCGTTATGTGGCTGTTGGTTGTTATTGTCTGCGGAAGGTCACCAAACGAAGTCCTTCCGCCATGGGAGGAAATATGTCTCTTATCGAAAATACCACCCAATTGAGCCAATCGGTGCCTCTTCAAGAATCATTAGCGATGTATGGTGCTTTTGGTTTATTTACCCTTGTTCTTGTTACGCTTGATATCTATCAAACACGTGGTGGCGCTATCACGATGAAAAAAGCCATCGTTTGGAGTGTTTTTTGGTTCTTGCTTGCCTTTGTTTTTGCAGGTTCTATTTATTTATTCTGGGACTTTTACGCGCCACATAGCGCTTATACGAACGACAAAGCAACGATTTCATTCTTAACTGGTTACTTACTAGAGAAGTCGCTAAGCGTGGATAACTTGTTTGTGTTTGCCATCATCTTTGCACAATACAGTGTGCCGGAGCATTTGCGTCCGAGAGCATTGCTTTGGGGGGTGATAGGTGCGCTAGTTTTACGCGCTGTCATGATTGCGGTTGGTGCTCAGTTACTTGCACAGTATCACTGGGTATTGTACTTATTTGCTGCTTTCCTTATTTGGACAGGTGTTAAGCTAGCTCGCGACAAAGGCGAAGCAGAAGAACTTAATCCATATCCGGAGCAGTTGATTCGAAAGGTATTGCCAGTTACAGATGACTACCAAGGAAATCGCTTAATCTTAAAGCAAGCTGGTAAGTGGGTGGCAACACCGATGCTGATCGTTGTTGGTGTCATTGCAGTAATGGACGTTATGTTTGCGTTGGATTCTATACCAGCTATATTCGCGGTAACACGAGAGCCATTTTTAGTCTTAGCCGCGAACGTATTTGCATTACTGGGTTTGCGATCGCTGTACTTTGTTCTTCAAGCAATGTTAGACAAGTTTGTATACTTAAAACCCGCATTATCAGTAATCATGATGTTTATCGGGGTAAAAATGCTATTGGTTGGAACAGAATATGAGATTCCGACAGCATGGTCTCTCACATTTTTAGTTGTTGTGATGACATCGGCAGTGGTGGCATCACTCCTAAAAAATAAAGCGAAGCGTCAAACTAGCGTTAATATTACTAATCAAAAAATATAAAGTAAGCACAAAAATCAAAAGAAATAACGAAAAATATTGTTAAATATATGTTGTGAGTTAAGGGGCGATTATGCAGGTAATGTTCAGTTATTCAATGTGATTACAGCAATTGTGATTATTTATGCCGTTATTATTCATTTGTATTTTTGAGTTTTGTAATGAGTTTGTTTTATTAGAAATTCTAATTTGAATGGGTAAAATTTGTCATTTCTTAAACAATAAGAAACTGACTAATATACAACCAACTAAACAGACTACTGCTTTTAAAGAGAGGCAATCATGGCACAAGCAATGCAAATGACAAATGTAGCTTTACCAACCTCTATGGATAAGAAAACCTACGCGGTTAACTTCAAAGGACTGATTGCTCACTTACTGGACATTCTATTTGTAGATAACACTGCGCCACGCAGTTACTACGCAGAAGACTTGTCAGCACATATTCAAAAAGACATCGGTATGTACCGTTAATATTGAAATAATGTAAGAAATACCGGCCTATGAGCCGGTATTTTTTATTTGTAAAACATGCCTACTCAACCTACGCCCTAGAAAAGAAACACTCTAGAGGAGGTAGACATGAGAGTAGATTAAGTGTTGTATAGAAAAACGGGGCACCATTGGTGCCCCGTTTTGACATGACTGAAGTGCGATATTACTTCTTGCGGCAGTATTCTGCGATCACGTACATCGACTGACCACCATTTGCCTTACCCGAAACTAGCTTTGGATCATCGCCAAGGCTAATACCACGAATCACGGTACCTTGCTTGATTACTTGATTAGTGCCTTTTACTGGTAGGTCTTTAATTACTGTTACATCGTCACCTTTCTTAAGTTCAGTGCCGTTACAGTCAACCGTTTTATCGTCAGCAGACATCCCTTTCATTGCCCAGTTCATTTGCTCTTCTTCCATGTACATCATGTCAAGAGCATCTTGAGCCCAGCTTTCTGTGTTTAGGCGAGTGAGTTGGCGCCATGCGGTCACTTGTACAGCAGGAACCTGGCTCCACATGCTTTCGTTTAGACAACGCCAGTGGTTAATGTCTTTTGGCTCATCGATCTCACCCAGACACTTATCACAAACCATGATGGCAGTATCAACCGTCACATTACCGTGAGGTGGGACAGCGTATGCAGTTAGTTGAGATTCAGAAGAACACAGTTCACATTTTGACTCGCAGCGCGCAAGCAGAGTAGCTTCAATAGACATAAGGACTCACCTTAGTAATGTTATTTTGTGGCGGTATTATCCACTTTATCCTGAGAAATAAAAGGGTGTTAGCGAATTAAAGACTAGATTTTACAATACTCCAACCTGATTAAGGTGAAGATGTAAAATATTCGCTAAATAAATAATACGGAAGTATAAAAGACACTATTAATTGTTTTGGCTTATGAATTAGTTGTGTCAATTCTACAACGATTACAAGCCTAAAAGAGGTAAATTTAGAGAGAGGGTGGCTAGAACATAGCCCTCTAATTTACAGAGGGCCTGTCGTTAACGTTCGACAATCTGGACAATTTGCTCTTTTGAAATACTCATTTCTTTACCATCCATGTCTTCATATTCGTACATACCCGTTTCCTCGTTCAGGTCTGGTTTACCGTAAGAGGTAATAATTTTCCCTTCATTTGTCGACATCAGATATTGGCTACTTCCGCATGCAGAAAGAAGTAATACAGTGGCAATAACAGTCAATACGCGCATAGAGTTTTCCTTTTAAACAAGTGAGTTAGGCAAAGACATCGATTTAACTATAGCAGAGGAAATATGAGTGGGTTTGAATAGAATTGAAATGAAAAAGCCCAGTAGAAACTGGGCTTTGGTAGGAAGGGTGTTGCGATTACTTCAAAACAGAAGTGTTAGTGACACCTGTTAGTGCGTCATCCATTAAGAAGTCAGTGTTTTCCATCTGCATCTCTACATGATGATCAATATCAGACAGAGTGCCATTTGGCGAAGCAAAAGTACTGTGCGATGCAGTAGCATTAAACTGTACAAAGCTCGCAGTTGCATTCACATCAGTGTCCGTACTGTTCACAGTCTTCAACCCTAGCTTATTAGCAAGCGGTTCAGTACCCGCGAATGGTGCATTTGGAACGCTGTTTGGTACTGTGCTATCGCCATCCACTTCTGTCATAAAGAATGGTGTCGTTAGCGAACCAGATGCCACTAAATCTGAAGCGTTTGTGAACGGATCGACAGTGTCTAGTGTAGTCTGTGCTGCATAGATAAATTGTGAGAAACCTGCTTCTAGCGCTGCTACTTGAGCTTCCGTTGCCGCAGCCTCAAATGCTTCGTAACATGTTTTATCTTCTAGATCCGCACATGATGCATCAGCGTAAGTCGCATAGTCTTTTGATGCTGCATAAGCGAGGTTATGTTTGATCTGAGGGCCGTAATTGTCTGAACCCAGTAACAAATTACCAATTTGTCCACCAGAGTTCTGTACTGATGCAGAACTAAAGGTGTACAGCGCATCGGCAGTAGGGCTGCCCAATGTATTGTTTGCTGCTGCGACGGCAGATGTAGCTACAATACCGCCAAGTGAATGACCTAGCATTTTGACCTTTGAACCCGTCATTGGGTTGAAGCCTTGCAGAGGACCTCCAGCTAAAAGACCGCCTTGAGCAGATACTACCAAGCTAGCGCGCAAACCTAACACATCCAGAACACTTTGACGTAGGTTGTCACGCGCAACGGCTAAGTTGGAAAGATTTAGATAAGCCAGTACATTCGCATTTGCGGAACGTTGTTCATCTAAGCTGCGCGTACCATGAATAGGTAAGTCAATAGCGATAACTGCCACACCTGCTTTTACCATATTGAACGCGAACGCGTACGCATTCTCTTTCGCTGAGGTGATGCCGTGTTGATAAATCACAACGTCTGTCGCGACGCCAGATTTAGGTGTGAAGACCAGTACTTCGACATCTTCAACCGATTTCACTACGGGAACAGGCGAGTAGCGAGTAATGATACGCTCACTATCAAGCTGGGTACCATCGGTAAGAGTAAGCTTAGCTCCAACAAGTTTTAGCTGCTCTGTAGGATCTGTAGCAAGCTTTGTCACATCAACAGGATCATTTGCAAAAACGCCTGTTGATAGCTGCTGAACCATGTTTGCTTGCTCGTTCGGATCCGCTAATGCTGCGCTTAGCTTCGCTAGGCTTGGCATCGCAGATACCATTGGTTGCATGTTCCAGCTTGCGCCTTTTTCCAGGTAATGAGGCAGTCTTACCACACCTTGTGTCACGCTTACATCGGCACCTGATTGCATGTAAAGGCCTTTAATTGCCGTTTTAGCTGCGTCTAGATCGCTAATGTATTTACTAAAGTCATCGTCAGAGTCTAGCGCAGTGCTAAAGTCTTGGGTTTCACCGAGCGTTATTGTGTAGGCCGTTGATAAGTCAACTGAACCTTCGTTTGAGTCATTTTTGTAAACGGTATTTAGTGTGTTTGCGCCGGTAGAAAAACCAGTAGCGGTTACTCCTTTGACTGCCGCTAACGTATCACCTACAGACTGGGTACTGAACCATGAGGAGTAAACGATGTCGTTAGGGTTTACTTTGGCGATACCAAAAATGCCTTCAACCGCCTGAGTGACTGCTTGAACAGAAGCAAGGTCGCCAGTTTCATAAACGATTTCTTTCGATTTACCAGTCGCATAACTTGCTGATGTACCAATTGGCTCACCATTTACGTCAGTAACATCTTGTGTAACCGCAAAAATGTACTCGCTTGACTCATCAAGTGCAGCCAAGAACTGGACGTATAGAGAGTTACCTTTTGCTTGAACTACGTAGTCCTGATTCTGAACGAGTACCTCTTCGATTGGGTTAGATTTACCGTCCCACTCGGTTAAGCGTTGGTTAATCTTGATGACTTTAACACCAGACGGCAACATGCCCGTTGCAAAACCATCGCCTTTAAAGTTCAGAACGATTGGCATAGACGTTGACCATCCATCCATCGTATTCATCGAGGCTCTAGGGTTGGTTAAAGCATCATCGCCATCAGTTGGCAGACCAAGCGTACCATCGCTTGTGTCCATTAATAAGTAAGACGGTGCCGGTACATCTGCGTTCGCTCCTTGAAGCGTAAAACTGATGGATGTTTCGCGATCAAGCAATGCTTGGACTTCATCTTCAAATTGAACTTTGTCGGAAGTACCAGAGCTGGAGGTATCATCACCACAACCAGCAAGAAGGATTGCAGAACAAAGCATTGATAATTTAAACGTGTGTTTCATTGGTTTACTCCGTAATCCCATTATTTGAAGGTGTAGTTCATCTGTACCGCGCTGATGTAAGCAGTACCTTCTGAGTCAAACTTAATCTCTTCACCCAGAGCATTTGTCTCAGTGAAAGAGCCTGATTTACTCTTAACAAGTGCAAAGCCTGCATCGAAAGTTAAATTCTCACTCATTGCGTAAGTTAGGCCCGCGCTGTACCAAAAACGGTCACTGTCAGGGATACTCAATGTCGCTTCACCTGCTTGTTCGTCGTACGCAAAGCCTGCACGGAATGTCCAGTCTGTATTAAGTATGTAAGTTGCACCAATGGAGTAGCGATTGTTGTCTTCATATTTCTCAGGTTTAAAGAAACATACTCCGTCATTACATTCGTTACTGGTCGCTTTTAGTTCTTTAAATGTGCTCCAGTCGGTTTGTTGCCAGCCGTAATGTACAGCCCATTGTTCATTCAATTGATGGAAAGCCGATAATTCGATAATTGAAGGAAGAGAGATTTTTAAACGGCCATCCACTTTTGGTGATGAAGCTCGACCAGAGTCGTAACTACTAAACTCACCGTCATCAAAATCTAGATCAACCTTAGAGCGGTAGCCAAAGCCAAAACGGTTGTTTTCATTTAGCTCAAATAAAGCGCCGACATTCCAACCCCAAGCGAAAGTTTCGCCTTCCATGCCGACAAGGTTATCGGACTTATTACCACCTAAAATACCGGCGAGTGCGCCTTTGTGACGAGTCAGCTCTGCTTCAGCGTATACGAGGTTGATACCACCACCGACACTGAAAGACTCGTTGATACGGTAAGCGACATTAGGGTTGATGTTTACTGAAAGTAGGGAAGTGTCACCCGCCATATCACCTGCGGAAATATCATTTGGATAGTCGGTAGCAACACCGTATGTTGTGAACATACCGATGCCCCAGGCCCAGTTATCATTGATAGGGCTGATGTAATAACCTGCTGGCACGATCTGTAAAGGAGCGACATCTTTCGCGTGTTCATTGTTTACAGTGTCGTACACATCGACTTCAGGGTCGATGATAGATAACGCGCCCGAAAATTGAGCTTCTTTGAAAAGTGTCATTGCTGCAGGGTTACGAGCAAGGACGCTGGCATTATCTGCGACAGCCCCTTCACCTGAAAATGCTCGACCAAGACCAGATGCCGAATGTTCAGCTACCTGGAAGCCCGCTGAGTGGGCATTACACGCAAACAATATTGAAATTGTAAGCAGAGAGCAGTGCTTCTTGTTCATCCTTGACCCTCCTAGGGTGTCATAATGCTGGACCGAAGTCCTTGTAATTGTTGTGTGGTACTTACACCAATTGTTAATACGCGAAATACAACGGTGATGTAAATGTAATGTTAATTGTATGTTTAATAACTTGTCAAAGTTTGAGCGTATTTTGCGTTTTAAATATGATGCATAGGTCAAACGATGGCTTGTAAGGGCATGTATTATCGTTATATTTTTGAAGAGAATGGTACGACCAGAATTGTTTTGCGAGCTTTATAGTTAAATAACGATCAAATCAAGAGATAGCTCGCTTTGCTGTTTCTTCACTTCACAGGCATAATTCGCGCTCGCTATGTAGTTATTCAATAGACGCAATAGGAACCGCATTGGAATTACTGAATGTTGAATTTTTAGGTCGTTCGCTAAGGCTCGAAGGATCGATGGCTGGGTGGCAGCAGTTATATTGGGATAATACGTTGGTGTCTCAAATCGATGCCAGTGACAATACCGCAGAGACTTGTCTACACCAGTTTAAGCTCTCTGCGGGTGAGGAAATCCTGAACTGTCATTTAGAGTGTTCTTTAACATGGCAACCGTTTGAATTGAGTTACAAGGTCACAATTAACGGTGAGCTCGTCAACGAAGGTTGTCGAAATGAAAAAGACATCGAGCGCCAAGTGCCAGAAGTTACGCCACCATCCGAAAAGCGTTTAAGTGTAATAGGCCTCGTATCTCTTGGGATGAAAGCACTTAAAAGTGCGAAAGTTATTAAAGTGGCGTTAGCGTCTGCAAGTCTCGCTGCATATTCTTGGCTATTTTCCATCGAGTTCGCGCTAGCGTTGATCGCTTGCTTGGTTTTTCATGAATATGGTCACATTAGAGCGATGAAGTATTTTGGAATGAAGACCAAAGGGATCTATTTGATTCCATTCCTAGGTGGTTTGGCGCTAAGTGACGAAAAGATAAACACGCGCTGGCAGGATGTGGTTATCTCAATCATGGGACCATTTTTCGGTTTAGTACTTAGTATAGTTTTTACTTTGCTTTATTGGATGACTGGTGAGGTGATCTTCGCTGGGCTTGCTGTGTTTAACGCCTTGCTAAACCTATTTAATCTGCTGCCTATTTTACCATTAGATGGTGGCCATGTGCTCAAAAGTATTACCTTCTCAATGAATACTTGGGTCGGGTTAGTTGGCAGTATTGCGACCGCTTTATTAGGCATTTTTATCAGTTACTATTTCGGTCTGACGTTGCTAGGATTTTTATTGTTAATGGGAATTTTAGAAGTGGTGATGGAATGGAGAGCTCGACATCGAAGCCATTTATTGCCATTAACCCGTTATGGGCAGCTATTCTCACTGGCTTGGTACTTGGTCTCTGTCGGAGGTTTTGTTTCTATCATCTGGTATTTTGCCACTCTCGGAGATAGTTTGTTAAGTTTGCCGCTACAGATATTGGGCACTTGATTAGAATCATTAAAAGCTCCCTAGGGAGCTTTTTGTTATTTGGCAAGTTAAGTAGTAGCAAGTAGCAATGAATTAGCCACATCTTGGTGCTTTCGCGTTATGCGCAGGCAGCTTATTTATGGTTGCTTGTAAATCTTTAATGCGCGTACTGTGCGATGGGTGGGTTGAGAAGAATTCAGGTGGTTGAGAACCACCTGATGCAGCACTCATATTTTTCCATAAATCGACACTTTGACGTGGGTCGAAACCTGCTTTTGCCATGAATTCCAGCCCGACAATATCAGCCTCAGATTCCTGAGTACGACCGTATGGCAAAATAACACCGTATTGGACACCGACACCAAGTGCCGCCATCGTCATTTGTTGATACTGTTTGTACTCGGAAGCTCCAATGGCAACGTTTGCTAGAGACAACCCGGCATTTGCTAACTGACTTTGTGAAAGACGTTCATTACTGTGGTCAGCGAGGACGTGAGCGACTTCGTGACCAATAACTGTTGCCAACTGATCTTGGTTTTTCGCGACATCTAAAAGCCCGGTATACACGCCGATCTTCCCACCTGGTAGAGCAAACGCATTGACTTGTTCACTATCAAAAACAACGACTTCCCAGTCTTTAAATCCAGATTGAGCGGGAATGGTGTCAGTGATGTGTTTGGCAACGCATTGAACGTAGGCATTCGTTTTGCGATCTTTGCTGATTGGGATATCTTTCTTCATTTGTTCGAAAGATTTAGCGCCAAGCGATGACATTTCCTGATCTGAAAACATCAGGATCTGGTTGCGACCCGTCGGTGATGCGCTACACGCTGTTAAACCCGCGATAGTTAAAAGAGCAGAGGCTTTCATCCATACCTTCATAACAGGCTCCATTTAATTTTTTGTTTTGAAGCAATAGTATATACCCAAATAGTAACATGATGCATGGATCAAGTTATTCATCTGATTAATAAAGAAGGTGAGATGTTACGTCTTGAAGTTATGCCCAAGTAGCGTCTATGCTAGCTTCCTAGCACATCGTTACAACCTAACAAACCAGTTTGTGAAACTAAGAGTAAAACAATGAGTATATGGAAAAAGCCCGTAAGCATAGAGATTCTGAATGCCACGTCAAAAAATACCCTGATCGAGCACCTACAAATTAAATATACAGATTTCACTGACGACTCCCTTACAGCAACCATGCCCGTATGCAGCTTTACTCATCAACCTTTAGGAATGCTTCACGGTGGTGCATCAGTCGTGCTCGCAGAAACATTAGGCTCATTGGCTGCAAACTTCTCTGTCGATGAGGGCAGCTACTGCGTCGGTTTAGATATTAACGCGAACCATGTGCGAGCCATGCGAAGTGGTCATGTGATTGGTACGGCAAAACCGCTTCATCTGGGTATTTCAACGCAAGTGTGGCAAATCGATATCACTGATGAGCGAGGCCGTTTAGTGTGTACCAGTCGCTTGACCATCGCTGTGAAACAACACAAAACAAAGTCGGTATAAACTAAGATGGTGATTGAGTTTTCATTAGGAAAAATCATTGCAACCCAGCGTGAAATAGTGATTAAGCTCTCCGGCAGTGCAATGGTAACCTTGCAAGCGCAAACCGATGCAATTCAGTCGCTGGGTAGAGGAGCGAACGTTGTTTTATCTCATGGAGCAGAGTGCAAATGGTCTATCAAGCTGGACAACGAGGAACAACTGGCCGAACTTTCGCGAGAAATTGGTATCGATATTCAATAATTTATAGTGTGATGTTTGCACTTTTTGGTAAAAATGAGGAAACTTAGCTTATCGACAACAAGATAAGAATTTCCTCTTTATGAGTAGCCCTCGTTTACGTGTTCAGTTCGAAACACTGTTTGAAAAATTTTCCGGTCACGATACGGACGTTCAGCTCGAAGACATCACCGAAGCGTTGTTTTGTACACGTCGTAATGCTCGTATTGTTCTAAATAAACTTGAAGAAGAGGGCTGGATTGAGTGGCATCCGGCAGCGGGTCGAGGAAAACTTTCGAAACTCGTTTTTAAACGTAATCGAAGCGACGTCAGCGAAAACCTCGCCAGGCGTTATCTCGATGAAGGGAAAATCGGTCAGGCTCTAGATGCGCTTGATAACGATGCGGCACGATTGACGCAGGTTATCCAAGGTTATCTAGGGCTTCAACATCGACAGGGCGAGCAGGTCGTGCGTTTGCCTTATTATCGACCATTGTCGATGTTAAACCCGCAGAAACCGATGCGGCGTTCTGAACAGCACATCGCCAGACAAATTTTTAGCGGACTCACTCGCCTTGATGAAAATGAACAACTTCAACCAGATTTAGCCCACACGTGGGAAGCAATTTCTGATACACATTGGCGTTTTTATCTTCGTCGTGGAGTACGCTTTCATAACGGTGAACCGTTAACAACTAGTTGTGTTCTTGAAAGTGTGCTTGCGTTAAATAGCTTGAACTTGTTTTCTCACATAAAGCGGGTGTCTTCACCACAAGAGTGGACCGTTGATATTGAGCTCGTCCGTCCTGATCGCTACCTTCCTCTGGCTCTGAGTGAGTCGCAAGCAAAAATTTTGCTACCGAGTGCTTTGCGTTCTGAAAGCTTTGATAGACAACCGATAGGGACAGGGCCGTTCCAAGTTAAAATGAATGATGATAAGCGTCTTATTTTGACTGCTTTTGATGGCTACTTTGGTTTTCGCCCTTTACTTGACCAAGTGGAGGTGTGGGTAATCGATGAAGCCTATTCTTCAATGGTTTATCCAAGCCTGTCAAAGCCGAAGATGGATAAACAAGGTTCATCCGATGAAGTCGAGCTGGACCCTGGCTGTACATTCCTATTACTAAACAAAAACACCGGAATTGCAAAAGATCCACGTTGGGCAGAGTTCCTCTCGCAAACCCTCAACAGTCACCAGATTTACGCGCATGTTCCACAAGATAAAGTGATGGAACTGGGAGTATTGCAAGCCTTTGGCCTTAAGCCCGGTTGGATTGATCTCAGGCCAGCGGAAGCGGGCAGCGTACCACAGGCTAATAAGGTAATTTCCGTAGCGTATCAGAAAAAGCATCCGATGTTTCCAGTAGTTGCCAAGGCCATCAAGACACTCTTAAAACCGCACGGTATAGAGGTTGAGTTTATTCGTTATGATTCTCAACCGCCCGCGCCTGAGGAAGTGGATATCTGGGTGAAAGCTATGGGCATTGCAACGAACCGAAATGACGCGTTGGCGGGCTGGCTCCTGGATTACAGTGATATTGAGAAGTTCAGTTCAGGTTACGATTTTAGTGAATGGGCTAAACTTGTCGATCAATGGCGTGCCGGCATGCACACAGACTTTCCTGCGCGTGAGCTAGGACGACAGTTAGTAAAAAGCTGTCAGGTGATTCCTATGTTTCACTGCTGGCTAGGCGTGAATAAAGACCACAGCGGTGCGTTACAAAATGCAAAGTGTAATGCCTTAGGTTGGTTTGATTTTAATAATGTATGGGTCAAACCGGATATAGAAAGTAACCATGGCGAAACCGAATAAAAAACAACCGACGAAAACCGTCGATATCTTTTGCTCTAAATGTAAAACTCAACTATTTAAGTACCGTAAAGGCGGGAAAGGCGCACTGGTTAAATGCTTCAAAGAGCGCATTGTTGACGATTTCACACAAACCCCATGTATTTGCCCCGCTTGCGGACAAGAGTTTGCAAGAGATACTTTAGTAAGAGGAACCCCCGCTTACAAAATGATTGGCGGCAAAGTGACGATGAAATAATAAAGGGCTAGAAAATGAGTATGAAACATGACTATTGCATGGTTTTAAGTACAACCAGTAATGAAAAAAATCGAGATCAGATCATTAAAGGTTTGCTAGATGCTCAATTAGCCGCGTGTATTCAAACGATGCCTATTGAAAGTCACTATGTGTGGAAAGGGGAGATTTGTACTGACAACGAATGGTTGCTGGTGATCAAAACTCGTCGAGAACTTTATGAATTGGTGGAAGAGAAAATAGAAAACCTGCACGAATACGAGGTCGCTCAAATCGTACAGGTTCCAATTGTTGATGGGTTTAACCCTTATTTAGAATGGTTGAGAGAATCGACGTTGAGCCGACATTAAGAATAACGACAACACTGCACCAACGGTATCGCACAACATATCTTTCTGGGCGTCCCATATGTCACCTTGCGAGCCCAGAAAGGCAATTCCCTCATCGCCACCAGCCAACTCCGCATACCACCATTCGATAATCTCATAGCCAGCAGCAAGTGACATGATAGCAAACAAAGCAAACCAGCAAGAGAACGCTTTGTTGAACCGTTTTTTGTTTATCAAGTATTCAGCGATCGGATATGCGTAAAGGCCAATTGAAAAGTGCGCAACGCGATCAAAATTATTTCGCTCTGAACCAATCATGTCGTTAAACCAGTCAAACGGCACTTCGGAGAACGTATATTTCGCACCGATAGTGTGCAAACAGAGCCAGATGAACATTAAAAAGTAAGCCGTATTACTGAACTGATAGCGAATCGAAATCGCCCAAATAGCAACAAGAATACCAATCGCCGGGATAATCTCCGCAAACCAAACTGCGCGTGAGTTAGGTTCCAACGCAGAAAATAAAAACACGATGGCATAAAAAATCGTTAATCCTAAGAGTGTCGAGGTGCTTTTCATAGAGTTACTTGATCCTTCAATTTATCTTACAGTGGGACTCCATAGATTGTGTTAATGATTGCACTTAATTGAACGGTGTGCAATTGATATTTTAATGGGTTTTTTGATCACTGAAAATGTTGATTTATTGGCAAACTGCTCAACATTAAAACGTTTGCGCGTGCACTTTTCATTAAAGTTTGATTTACAACATGCCCATCCATAGAATCCATGATTCAGTCTAATAAAAAAGAAGTAAAGCCATGAAACTGGAAACTGTCGATTATCTTGCTGACGATGCTGCTCAACAGTTCGTTACCTCTCTACGCGAAACGGGGTTCGGTGTGTTGAAAAACCACCCGATTCCACAAGAGCTTGTAGAGTCAATTTACAAAAACTGGCATGAGTTTTTCTGTTCAGATCAAAAGAATGATTTTCACTTTAACGCAGACACCCAAGATGGCTATTTCCCACCTTCAGTGTCTGAAGTAGCGAAAGGGCACAAAGTGAAAGACATCAAAGAGTACTTTCATGTTTACCCTTGGGGGCAGATCCCAGAGCAGCTTAAAGCTGAAATCTTAGAGTACTACGAGCGTGCCAATGCATTTGCTCAAGAGCTATTAGGTTGGGTTGAAGCGTACGCACCTAAGGACGTTCAAGAGAAGTTCTCTATCGCGTTGTCAGAAATGATCAATAACAGCGACAAAACATTACTACGCGTGCTTCACTACCCACCGATGACAGGCGAAGAAGAGCCCGGCGCTATTCGCGCTGCTGCGCATGAAGACATTAACCTGCTAACGGTTTTGCCTGCTGCCAATGAGCCTGGACTGCAAGTAAAGAGTAAAGAGGGTGATTGGATCGATGTACCATGTGACTTCGGAAACTTAATCATCAACATTGGTGATATGCTTCAAGAAGCGTCAGGTGGTTATTTCCCTTCAACGACTCACCGTGTAATCAACCCTACGGGTGGCCGTCAAGAAAAGTCACGTATCTCATTACCGTTGTTCCTGCATCCAAAGCCGGAAGTGGTGTTATCTGAGCGCTACACTGCACATAGCTACCTTATGGAACGTTTACGTGAGCTAGGGGTTATTTAACCTTTACGTGATCTCCTTACAAAGGCCGATGGTGAATGACTATCGGCCTTTTTGCATTTATGCTACAAAGTGGAAATTATGTTTTTTGTGCCGTGAATGGGGCCCTAAACTCGTGTCAGAGAGGATGAATGGAAGGACAACGTACTGTCAATAGTATTGAGCCTCATGCAATAGAAAATCCGCTGCTTTGGCCAATGTTAGAAATTCTGAGAAAACAGCCCTCTAATTGGAAAGTGCACACCTTGGCAAGCTCGTTGGGTGAACAAGGTTATATTTCAAAGCTGGACGACTCTCCCGATAAGGATTTATTCAAAAGAAATTTCCTGATCATGAATGCATTATATCAACTGCAAGACACTCTGTATCCGGATAGCTGGCTTCAAGTCGAAGCCATGGATATTCAGCTCATGTCTTCGATGGAAGCTTTGAGGCATAAGATCGATATTCATGATCCTTTGCGTGAGTATTACTTAGATTGGCGCAATTACGAAGCGGACGAAGATGAAGTGCGTCGACTGTTGAATGAATTTTGGACAACTTATCAAAAGTTCATCGGTGGTTCGTCAGTAGCCAGCGTAGATAAGACAAAGGCACTGTCACTATTTGAACTTAACACTGACGCTACGCCTGCGGAAATTAGAAAACAATGGCGAAAACTCGCGCTTCGTTGGCATCCTGATCGAGAAAATGGCGATGCAGAAAGATTTAGAGTTCTTTGTGAAGCGTGGAATGTACTGAGAAACGAATGATTCGCTAAGAATAAAGATAAAGGAAGGCAGCTAACTATAGCTGCCTTTTGATTGAACTGTCTCTGTCAGCGTATCAAAACTAGCATGATGACTTAAACTGAGATTTTCGCATGCGGTTGAGGGCAGCCATAACGTCTAGTGTGCGTGGTTTGGCTAAGTCGCCTTGCTTAGGAAGAGCGGCATGCCACTCACCAGACAGCATTTCTTCAATCTCCTTCGCAGGATGATTACACCAACCTGGAAGTTGAGCAATTTGGAACCATAACCAGCCAATTGTGTTGACTTCATCGGCTGACTCTATCTGTTCCAAAGCGCTAAGATCAGTAAACTCTTTACCAAATCGAAGTGACTCTTTGCCTTTCGCATTCACACGGAACTTGCCGTCAGTAAGAATATTCATCAACGCAACGCGGTTCAGTGCTCGAGGTGGGAAGGTCTGTAAACGTTCTTCTGACTCGTTATGGCGTTGAGTAGGGTGCTGAGCGATAACTTCTTTCGCTTTTTCAGTCACATCAACGGCTTGGTAGTCGTGCATTTGAATGACGGTATCGGCAACGTCTAAGTAGTCGCCCGACCCACCCATAACGATAATGGTAGAGATATCAAGATCATCTCGTAATTGACCAATGCGGTCGACGAGAGGAGTAATTGGCTCATCACCTTTTGCCACCAATGCCTGCATACGCTCATCTCTAATCATGAAGTTGGTAGCAGAAGTATCTTCATCAATCAATAATGTGCTTGCACCCGCTTCAATAGACTCTTGAAGCCAAGCGGCTTGCGACGTTGAGCCTGATGCGTCTTGAGTAGAAAAGTCCGCCGTATCTTTACCCATCGGTAAATGGTTGATGTAGTTTGACAGGTTCAAGTGGTGTACGCATCGGCCATCTTCGGCACGAATCTTCATAGCCTTGTTATCGGCAACAATGTATTCGCGACCATCTCCTGGAATATGATCGTAAATTGAACGCTCTATTGCATTTAATAAGGTAGATTTACCGTGGAAGCCACCACCTACAATCAGTGTGATACCTTTTGGAATTCCTAATCCTGTGACATGGCCCTTGTTTGGCGCATGTAAAGTGACTTGTAGAGATTCAGGGGCTTTAAACTCAACGGCTTCTTTCATTGGAAGGTCGCAATTACCTGCAATTCGAGGAAGAATACTGCCGTTTGCGACAAACGCGACTAAGTTATTGGCCTCTAACTGTTCTCGTAGGGCATCTTGGTCTTCAACAACTTGGCAGTGCTTAATTAAAGCGGCTTTGTCGAGTTCACGCTCTAAAGTTGCTCGACGGATAAACTTAGGCAGGTGGAAAGTCAGTATGTTGTTGGCTTTTTTCCCCAATACTGAACGACCTTCGGCTGGTAAGTTAACTCGAAAACGCAGTTCAATACCTTCTTCAGTAAACAACACCGCGGTGCTATCCAGTACAGTTTGGCCTGTCAGTGAAATTGATACTGAGTTTTCTTGTTTAGCAAACTGTTCAAAACTACGCGCAATAAAATCACGTGCAGCTCTTTGAAATGCAGGAGACTCGTCTCTTAGCCACTCAAGACCAGTCAAAGACCATGCGCGAGTCGCACGAAAACGTGACGCCGATGCATAAGGGTCACCCTGTACATGATCGATAAACAAAGTGAAATCAGTGAAGTCGTATTGACCTTTGATTTGCTGATAAGCTCGGTAGTTCTGCTTTTCAATTTTCTTAAGCGTGGCAGTCAACTGATCCATGAAGATATTGGCCTTTTAATAGAAGCGGGCGGCGATTATAGAAACCACCGCCCTCATAGTAAAGAGAATGCTTAGGAAGAGTAGGCGTATTGCCCGCCAGAAAGGCGCTGATTAAACAAACTTTGCTCAAATTCATTACAAGGCATAGGTTTACCATAAAGAAAACCTTGTCCGATATCACAACCCTCACCAATAAGAAACTGCTCTTGTTGGTGGGATTCAATGCCCTCGATCACTACTTGGAGTTCCAGTTTTTTTGCAATGTGTATGATTGAACAAATGATCTCGCGATCATCATCTGACTTTTCCATTTGCTGGACGAAGCTTTTATCAATTTTGATGGCATCAAACGGATATTTCTTTAAATAGCTGAACGAAGCATATCCTGTACCAAAATCATCAAGTGACAATGTCACACCTAGTTTGTGCAACTTATTTAACGTTGTGCGTGCTACTATTTCATCAGCAATTAGAGCGCTCTCGGTTACTTCGAGTTCGAGAAAGTGTGCTGGCAAATGGAAAGTGTCGAGTAGGTGTTGCACTTGTTCTGCAAAATTTACGTTTTGTAATTGAATGGGAGAAACGTTGACGGCAATTTTGAAGTTATCGATTAACTCAGACCATTGTTTCGCTTTGTCTATCGCGGTACGCAGAACAAAAGAGCCAACTTCAAAGATAAGCCCGTTTTGTTCGGCCATATGTATCAATGCTTCGTTGGAAACGTCGCCAAGTATTGGATGTCTCCAACGAAGCAAGGCTTCTGCGCCAATCCATTTACGTGTTTTGGAGTCTACTTGAGGTTGAAAGTACAACACTAAATCGTCGTTACGCACTGCTTGTAAAAGGTAACTTTCCAGTTCATTGTGACTATTGAGATCCGCCGAATGATTTTCTCTAAAATAACTAAAAGGTTCGCCGGATTCTTTACATAGAAGCATCGCGTAACATGCATGTTGAAGGATACGCTTAGCATTGCTGCAATCTTTGTAAGCTTGAACTATACCGATATACGTGTGCAAATGTATTTCTGTTTTGTTGAAGACAAATCCATCTACGCTAATTTTAGTGATACCATCTAATAGTTGATTTAACCGAGCTTCAATATCCTCTCCCCAAATCAATAAAACCATGTCATTCGAACTTGGTCTACCAGTGATAAATCCGCTAGCACCGTGTCTGGTTAATCTGGAGTGAAATTCTTTTAAAATGTTGTCAAAGACCTCGAACCCGTGCCTGGTCTGAATACTGCGAGCGTTACTAAAACCAATGTTGATGACCACAAGCGATTGCTGATCACTATCAAGGGACTGTAAGGTGTATTGGACAATGTTCTCAAGTGCAGAACGATTTAGAAATCCAGTCCCCTGATCATGTGTTTTTTGGTAGCTCACTTGTTTTTCCGCGGCTTTACGGCGATCAATTTCTTGTGTTAAGGAGTAACTTAACTGGGCTAAATCCGTGGTACGATTTTCAATTCGACTCTTTAGCTCGGTGTTAAGTCGCTGAAGCTTATGTTGTTGGTACACAACTGAAAGCTGTGCTTCGATTGAATCTTTGAAAGTTTCAAGCAACTGACGGTAACTATCGCTGTACTCGTTTCTCTCAGAGTCAAGCATACAGATTGTTCCAAATGTCTCCCCATTTGGCCAGAATAGCGGTAAACCGCAATAAGAAATCATGCCTAGTTTGATGTCTGGGTTATTTTGCCATTCTTCATCTTCAAGCGCATTGGGGATTACAAGCTCGCCTCTCTGTTCTATAACTTGCTCGCAATACAAACCGTTACCAAGCTGCTCTGCATCGCCAGTACGATAAGGATTACCTAGAGTTTCGCTAGATGTATTTACTTCTATGCGATCCGGATGGATACGCATAATTAATGTGGTGGGTACGTGTGTTATTTGAGCCAGTAAGTTGACGATTTCCTGCCAACTTCTTCGCATAGACTCAGGGATTTCGTAGTCTAATGTTTGCAATCTCCCCATATAGGTCATCCTTTACGTGGTTTCACTTCCTGTGAATTAAAAATGCAGACTGCTCTATTTTGTTCTCGCTTTTTAATTAAGTATAGGGTGGCTAGGGCTCGAAACAAAAAAAGTCCTGAAAAGTGTTCAGGACTAGGAATAGTTGTCACATATCTCATCCTTGAAACAGATAACAAGCATCAAGGCTTAAGCGACATTAACGATTCAATAGAAATATCTTGCGAATAGTCGACATCTTTAAAGTTAAAGCCATTGAGCTTCATAAATTCATCTTTGAAACCTTGGTAATCACCAATCTCTTTAAAGTTATCAGCATTCATTTGTTCTAAAAGAGCGTGGACTTCTTGTTGAACTTGCGGTTCAAGTTCCAAGTCATCTATTCGAATCAAGCGTTCACCGTCAACTGGCACTTTCTCTTGATCGTATAACTTCGTAGTAAACAGCCGCTGCATTTGTTCAATACAGCGTTCGTGAGTACCTTTTTCCTTCATCACTCGATAAAGCGCTAACAGGTAAGGGCTTAGAGCAGGGATGAATACACTGGCTTTCGTCACCAACGCCTTACACACGGTTGCGTAAGCACCGCCGTCAAAGTTGGCGAGTTTGAGGTTTAATGAATGACTGGTTTGGTGTAAATCGATTTTCGCTCGACCTAACGTACCATCGAGATAAATTGGGTGCGTAATGTCAGGGCCCATGTAAGAAAAGGCGATGGTTTTGCAGCCGTTTGCAATAGAGTCGTTATTGATGAGTGTGTCAATCCAGCTTTCCCAGTCTTCGCCGCCCATTACTTTAATGGTGGCGTTGGCTTCTTCTTCTGTTGCTGGCGTTAAGGTGGTTTCTATCCACTTATCGTTCTCCAGCATGATAGAAGCGCCAGTGACAGACTCACCAATAGGTTTAATGACACTGCGCCAAAACTCATCAGATTCAGGTTTAGGTCGAACACCGGTTGCCAAGCTATAGATGACTAAGTCAACTTCACCCTCAAAGTACGTTTCAATGGCTTCAATCACTTGATTGCGCACCGAACCAGAGAATGCATCACCAACAATATTTATTGCGGTATGCCCGGTTTGATTTGCTTCTTGCTTAAAAAAGACGTTGTTATACCAACCCGCACTCCCAACCCCTTTCTCTGAAGGGCCACGCTCAAATGAGACGCCAATGGTATCGGCGTTAGCGCCACCGAACGTTAGGGCTATTCGGGCCGCTAGGCCGAAACCAGAGGAGGCACCAATAATTAAAACCCGTTTTGGGCCTTTTTTGATCTGTGGGGCGCGTTTTACGTATTCAATTTGCTCTTTAATAGATGCATGACACCCTTTGGGGTGCGCAGAGCGAGCAACAACACCTTGAATTAACGGTTCTATTCGCATGTTGTTATCTATCCTCGATGAGTGGAATTGAAAATAGATTAACGTAAAGTTACGTAAAACTTATTGAGCTAGACCATTAAAATTAGAGATGTTTAATTAATTCTTGAGCAACGAAATCAGCGATCCAAGGTTGTGCATCTGGTTTTGGGTGAAGGCCATCATCCATCATCCATTCTGGTTTGGTGACAACATGCTCTAAGAAGAATGGCATCAAGGCAACTTGTTGATGCTGTGCAAGCTTAGGGTAGATATCGTAAAACATATCGCTATAGCGCTTACCATAATTAGGTGGAACCCGAATTTGCATCATGACAACGTCCGCACCAGAATCTTTTATCATGGTAATCATTTTTGAAAGATTTGACGTAATAAGTTTAGGAGGGAAACCTCTCAGTCCATCGTTGGCACCTAACTCAATAAGTACCATGTCCGGGCTATGCTGAGTTAGCAACTGAGGTAACCGTGCTAAGCCATTGCCAGTGGTATCGCCAGAAATGCTGGCATTAATAACTGTTACATCTTGACCATGTTCTGACAACGCATCAGGGAGTAAGCTAGGCCAACTCTCTTCGATCGGCATCTGATAGCCTGCACTCAAGCTATCACCCAAGACAAGTAGCTTTTCGCTCGCATGTGCAGTAGCGGAAAAACAAAAAAATAGAACTAAGGAAAGTATACGAATCATGCAAACACCTGTACTTAATGCACCTATTGTTCAAGCCAATTTGGTTTCTAAACAAGTCTCTACTAATCAAGAACAATTAACAATCCTCAAAGACGTAAATGTTGACATCCGAAAAGGAGAAAAAATCGCCATCGTCGGAACTTCCGGTGCAGGTAAGTCAACATTGATGACGTTGCTAGCTGGTCTTGATACGCCGACATCAGGCGAAATTACTTTATTAGGTCATGAATTATCAAAACTGGACGATGAAGCACGTGCGAAAATTCGGGCTGACTCTTTAGGTTTCGTTTTCCAAAGTTTCTTGTTAATCCCGAGTTTGAGTGCATTACGTAATGTCACGCTTCCTTGTCTTTTACGTGGTGAAGCCGAAGATGAAGCAAGAGCAGCGGAATTATTAGCTGCTGTTGGATTGGAAAAACGTGTCGATCATCTACCAAGCCAGTTATCTGGTGGTGAACAACAGCGAGTTGCGCTAGCGCGTGCATTTATGACACAGCCTGAGCTGTTGTTCGCAGACGAGCCTACCGGCAATCTTGACCATCAAACCGCAGACAAAGTGATTGAGCTGCTATTCGATCTTAATGAACAGCACGGGACAACTCTGATTTTAGTAACACACGATGGTCATCTAGCAAGCCGATGTGACCGTATTTATCGTATGGAGGCGGGTGAGCTTAAGGAGGAGATGTAATGTCTGCAGTATCATCAAGTGAAGCAACATCCACAGAGCAAAACAGTACAACACAGCACTCGCCGAATAAAAGTTTGATACGTTGGAGTTTCGGCGAAATAAGGCAGGGGAACCTTTGGCCTATTAGCGTTGCTCTTATTCTCGTGATTGCGAGTATCTTTGCGCTTTCTGCATTAGCAGAACGAATGGAGCAGGTGATCGTCAAGCAAGGGAAGGACGCATTAACGGCAGATGCGGTGTTTGTGTCAGCTAATCCCATTCCGGACACGTTGTTAACCTCGACTGAAAACCTTGAACGTTCGATGATGACGCGATTTGCCACTATGGCATTTAGCGATAATGGTATGCAGCTTATTTCTGTAAGGGCGGTGGATGATAATTACCCTTTAATGGGAGAGCTCGTTCTTGAAAATAATCCGGCCGGTCGCGTTAAAGAGAACCAACTCTGGCTTGATGAGCGGATTATGACTCAACTAAACGTAAATTCAGGTGACAGCGTCACGATAGGCGATGCCGAGTTTACTGTATCAGGCGCAGTATTGATGGAACCAGGCTTGAGCTTTAATCCATTTCAGCAAATGCCTTCTGCATACATTCATCAAAGTGACGTAGATAAAACAGGAGCAATTCAAGTTGGGAGTCGAGTTCAATACCGTCTATTTTTACAAGCCGATGATAAAACACTAAAGAGCTTACAAGATGATACGCAGCTTTCTCCGAGCGATCGCTGGCGCACGCAAGATACTGCCAGTCGTAGTAATGAGGTTTTTGAACGCACGACGCAGTATCTGTCTTTGACCGTAGCGATTGTCATCATTATGGCAGCGACAACATTGGTTCTTACTTGTCAAAATTACGTGAACAGCCGGACACAAACTATCGCGATGTTGAAAAGTCTTGGTGCGAGCCGCCGATGGATTGAAAAGTGGTTATTTATTCAAGTCACAATCCTTCTCATTAGTGCCAGTGTCGTCGGTCTATTGTTAGGGAGCGGGCTGGAATATTTATTACGTATTCCACTCAAAGACTTATTACCCGACCCACTCCCTAGTTACGGCGTCACACCATTTTTGGTGGCATTTATCTCAGCAGTCTTGATTACGGTGCCTGCTCTCGGTATACCACTTTTAGGCTTGATTAAAACTCCCGCGTTAGAAGTGCTACAGCAGGGTAAAGCGCAACGTTCTTGGAAGCGAATGTTACTTGTTCTAGTGCCCGTTATTCCATTACTTTTACTGTATGCTGATAACACCTTAGTTTGGATCGTGCTCACTGGTATAGCGGTACTGTTTGTGGTACTCGCAGCAGTTAGCGTCACACTCACAAAGCTGTTTGCACGTATGTCAACCCATTCTGCAATGAAGCTTGCGTTGAGTCGTATCAACCGGACGCCAGTAACCAGCGGTCTACAGTTTGGTGCTTTGGCATTATCTTTGATGTTGCTGTCTATCATTTGGCTTGTGCGCAGCGATATTCTCGCTGATTGGGAGAGAACCTTACCTGCAGACGCGCCAAATGTGTTCGCTTTAAATATTGGTGATTATGAGCTCGATAACTACCTAGAAACCCTAGATAAAAATGGAGTTACGCGGTCCCAAGCTTATCCAATAATTCGTGGACGACTAACAGAGATCAACGGTCAAAACGTCAAAGAGGTTGAGTACGAAGGAGAAGGTTCTGACGCGATACGTCGAGAGCTAAACCTGACATGGGGAGACAGCCTACCAGAATATAATGATGTGCTTTCGGGTGAATGGACAAACAAAGGGAGTGTATCTGTAGAAGCGGATGTAGCAAATGATTTAGGCATCAAACTCGGTGATACGCTGCGCTTTGTAATAAACAGTCAGAATTACGATGCAGTAGTAGATACCATCCGTTATGTCGAATGGCGTGACATGAAGCCTAACTTTTATTTTATTTTCTCATCTGACGTGATGGCTAATTTACCTGGTTCTTACCTCATCAGTTATAGGATTGAAGAAGGAAATGAAGCGTTGTTGACGTCAATGTCACGTGCTCACCCAACGGTCTCTGTTTTAGATATCCGAACTATGGGCGAGAAAATTCAGGCTTTGATTCAGCAAATCGTATCAGCAATCACCATCCTTGCTCTTTTAGGCGTTGTTGCTGGTCTGCTGCTCATCTTTACTCTACTGAGGTTAAGCTTGTCCCAACGTCAACAAGAGATTCGTTTGTATCGCACATTAGGTTCAAGTAAGAAACGGATCAACACAACCCTGTGGGCCGAGTACGGAATTATGGCGTTGATTGCTAGTGGTGTTGCGGTATTCGCTGCGGAAGTTTGTGTGGCCGCAGTCATGACATATGGATTCGATCTCAATGTACAAATTCACCCCGAATTGTGGATAGCTTTACCGCTTGCAACATTTGTTACGTTGGCACTTGTAGTGATGAGTTTGTTGAAAAGATTGTTAACGCCAGTAAACACTTAATCGCAGCGAGTGTTATCAAGTTTGGAACACTCCATGACACTTTTATTTTAGTTATCCACAAAAACAGTGGATAACTTTTGGGATAACTAAATGGGGTAAAAAGTGGGGTGTTTCTGCAGGCTTTGCGCCATGGGTCTTACAGTGAAATTCTTATTCACATAGACACAAAAAAGTGTCTTCTTAACCATGTAGTCAAGTACTTTTTCGCAAATTTTTTCCACTTTAATGCACTTTACAGGCGCTGTTGGATATTTCGCAAACCCATGAACTTTTTGTGATTTTAATCAAGTCCAAACACGAGTAGAATTCACCGTTAGTAAAGAATTTTCCTTATAAAATTTTTAGTGAAGCAATGAAGTCTGAGTTTCCAAGTTATAAAGATAAGCATATCGCTGTTGTTGGTGGCGGTGTAGCAGGTGCAACAGCAGCAATTCATTTTGCGGAGCTGGGTTTTAAAGTTTCCGTAATAGAGAAGGGCGTATCACTAGTAAATGGTCCACCCATTTGTCATTTGCATGCTGGTGGTAATTTATATCGAGAGATTTCCGAGCAACAGTGCTTAGACTTGTTAGCACAATCTATTGATACTGTTCGCCTGTATCCGCTTTCACTGAATATTCGTCCGACAATCATCGCGGTTCCTCATTCCGATGGTGGAGACCCATCCACACTAATTCCGCGATTAGAGGTTGTGAAAAGTGCTTATCAGACGCTCGTTGATAAAGATGAGAGTAATAAAGTGCTCGGCGAGCCAAGCGAATACTACAAACTGTATTCAAAAGCGGAGCTAGAAGCTCTCGCGCAACGTACTCAACCAAGTCATCCTACAAACTTCGATGAGTGGTGCATTCCTTTTGCTCAACATGCTGATCTTGAAGCGCTAAAGTATCCTGTTGTCGCAGTTCAAGAATATGGTTGGAGTGTTTTTCGCCTCGCCGCAATTGCCAACTTAACACTAGATACGCTTCCTAATGCTTCGGTCTTCACACAAGCAACGTTTAAGCAAGCCGATTGGATGGGGGAACACTGGCAACTTGGCTATGAACGTGAAGGTATCGATTACCTGATGACATGCGACTACTTGGTTAACGCGTGTGGCTTTGAAACAGGCTCAATTGACAACACAGTTGGTGCCAAGCGAGACAGGTTGGTGGAGTTTAAAGCCGCTTACGTTACGAGGTGGGCAGACTGTCAACAACAATGGCCAGAAGTTATTTTTCATGGCCCGCGTGGAACCGATAAAGGAATGGCTCAATTGACGCCTTATGGCGATGGTTACTTTCAACTTCATGGTATGACAAAAGGAATCACGCTGTTTGAAGATGGTTTAGTGGAGAGCACGAACTCATCTGCTCAACCTGAACTGCCTATGCCTTTACTCTCGAAGATCCGTTACGGCTGGAGAGAAGAAGTGTTAGAAGAGCGAACGAACAACGCCATCAAACACATGGCGCAGTTTATTCCCGACTATCACTCTGCTGTAAAAGGAGGAAAAGCATTATTTGGCGCTCAGCAAATTCCCGGAACAGATCCAGTACTCAGAGCGGCAGATGTGACTTTTGAAGATAACCACTACGCGAGAATAGAGGTGGTAAAAGCGTCATCGACACTACTCGCAGCGCAAAAAATGCTTCAATTCTGGTTTGACATCGATCCTAACCAAAATGTGGAAACACAGCATCCGGTCGCTGTGAAGTGGTCTGAACAAGAGGTCGAGCAGTACGCGATTAAACTCACTCAAGAGCGAGGCTATCCACAAGCTTTAGCAGTGCGTTATGGTATGCCTGCATAATCGGCTGTGTTTGGGCTCAGTGGTTGTATTAATACCCAAAAAACTGAGCCCATTGGCACCATACTTCTTGCAAGCCTAGTCTATCTCCTTTCACAAAATTGACTTTTTGTCCGGGTTTCGCCTGTGCCAGTCTAGGTAAGTCAATACGAGCTACGCAGCCAAATTTAGGATACCCGCCAATAGTCTGGTGATCGTTGAGCAGCACAATAGGGTTACCATCGCTAGGTACTTGAATTGAACCTAATGCAATTCCCTCTGATAGGACGCCTTCGTAAGGTGGACGAATGTTATTGCCCTCAAGACGGTAGCCCATGCGATTCGAATTTGGGGAGATGATGAATGCTTTGTTATAAAATGCTTGGCGAGCGTCTTCATCAAAGTCCTCGTTCTGATAGCCTTCAATCACTCTCAGCTTAATGGGTAAGTTGTAATCTGGCTTAAAGCGAAACGTCATTTGCCTTGGTTTACGTTTCGGTAAGTTATGAGGGACAAAGGGAAGAATATCACCAGCTTTCAAAGCGCCACCATTTGAATCATAACCACCTAGAGATTCTCGCAAGACGGTCGATGCGCTTCCTAAGTGCTGAGCAACATTGAATCCACCTTTAACCGCTAGGTAGGAGCGAAGTCCATTCCTTGCGACTCCGAACTGAAGCTTCTGTCCTTTTTTCAACGTAAAGTCAGACCAATTTGAAATAGGTTCACCATCTATTTTCGCATTTAAGTCACCGCCACATATAGCAAGGTGGCAGTTATGCAATGCAATAAAACAAGCGTTACCCAGAGTAATTTCAATCGCAACGCAATTGACTACGTTACCAAGCAAATGGTTGGCCCAACTGTAAGCATAGTCGTCGACCGGGCCACCTTGAGTCACACCGACATGCGCTAAGCCAAAACGACCAAAGTCTTGAACTAAAGAGAGCGGTCCTGGCTTTTCCACCAGTAATCCACCGTAACTCATAGTACGCCTCCTAAATCGATAAACTCTTGTTTTGAAATAGCATTAAAGGTGACCTTGTCACCCACTTCAAACGGTATAAAAGGAGTAGAGTCGGAGAAGAGCGCAAGCGGGCTTTTACCAATAATGTTCCATCCGCCAGGACTATCTGATGGATAGACGGCCGTTTTAGAGTCTGCGATTCCTACACTTCCGGCCGGCACTTGAGTTCTTGGTGTGGCAAGCCTTGCCATGTGCAATTGAGTATCAACGTCCGAGAGAAATGCAAAGCCTGGAGCAAAGCCAATTGCAGAAACCGCGTACTCGGTTTTCGTATGCAGGGTAATAAGATCGTCTAATGACAGACCTCGCTTTTTAAAACGAGATAGATCTAACGCGGTTTCTTCAGAGTAATATACAGGGATAGTAATGTGATTCGGCTGGGAAAGCTTAAGTGATTGAGTATCAAACTGGCTCACGATTTGTTGCAGCTCATTGGCTAAGTTCTTTTCGTTGATTCGAAAAGGTAAGTAATCAATGAGAATAGTTTGATAGGAGGGGACAACGTTCATAACAATTGAAGCGAAAGTTTCTCTTATGCTGCGAGCAAGCTCTCCGACTGCATTTTCAGAAATACTCTCATCAAACTTAATGAAAATACTGCACTCGGAGATCAAAGAGATATTAAATTTCTCTTTATGCATTAATTTCCTCCAGCGTATAGGCTTTGGCGGATCTTTTGGATCAGCGCGATCGACTCTTCATTGTCACCATGAACACAAATTGTGTCGGCTTCCAATAATATGTAACCGCCTGAAGCGGTTTTGACACGCCCAGAGTCAGCTAAGGTCCGGACTTGCTCAAGTATCGCGTGCTCGCTTTTTAACACGGCATTGGGCTGTGTTCTAGGAGTCAGTAAGCCGTCATCTTGGTATAAACGATCTGCAAATGCTTCAAATAGCAAGGGAACATCATAATCGTCTGCGATTTCTAAGTATTTTTCGTTTTCCTGTGAAGCTAGGATCATTAACGGTACTTTGAACAGTGCTGCCGCCTTTACTACCGCTCTAAATATCGCATCACTTTTCATCATGTCGTTGTATAGAGCACCATGAGGCTTTATGTAACTGATGTCTGTGTATTGCGCCCGGCATAATGCTTGTAAAGCACCAACCTGATATATAACCATGTTCGTAATTTCATCACCCGTCATGCTTATGCTTCGTCTGCCAAAGCCTTGTAGGTCGGCGTAACCTGGGTGTGCGCCAATATCAACATCGTTGTCATTCGCTAGGGTGATAGTGTCGTGCATGACATTAGGGTCGGAGGCATGAAAACCACACGCGATGTTCGCCATATCAACATGGGGCATCACTTCTTCATCTGCGCCCATACTCCAAGAGCCAAAGCTCTCGCCCATATCACAGTTCAATGTAAGTTGCTGTTTATTCAATGTCATACGTTTTATTTCTACACAAGCAATGGGTTTACGATGCAGGAAAATGCATCTAGGTTCAGTGACTCACTTCATTCTTCTATCATGAAAACGAGGCTTTTTGAGCAGATAGGTGACGAAAAAGATCACGTTAGTCCATAAAGATGTTGCCGTTATTTGAGTTGATCCGAATTTTAAGGTATTTCGTTTCTTTTCCATCCAATTTTTGAGAATTTAAGGTTATTTTGCATTAGCATCGTGTTAATCTTGTCGCCCTTCATGGGTGATAGATTGCATAATGGTTCTTCTGTCATTTTTGTGGTTGTCTGCGACAGGAATATATATGTCATTACGAGCGAAGCTTATTTGGCCTCTTCTGGTCTTTTTAACGGCTATCTTTGTTATCTCAAAAGGTTACACCTCGTATACTGTATACCAATCGTCTAAGCATGAACTGGTCGAGCAGACAAGAAAGTTGATTAACAACGTTTCTTTCTCAATTAAAGATGCGCTGACGACAAAGGACAAGCAAAAAGCTCAAACTATTCTCGCCAACTTTTTAAACCAGCCAAATGTAACGCGGGTCAAACTTTATGACCAAGATGACCAACCATTCGCTGTTATGGAGATAAGTGGGGCACTGGCACCCGTTCCAAGTCAAACCGAAAGAAGTAGGTTGCACGCTCTAGGCTATGCCTTATCAACCAAATTTCTTTATGTTCTAGAGCCGATTATCCATGATGGCTATGTCATTGGTAGCATGAGAGTTACGCTTTCTCATCGCCCAATTGTAGAAGCCATACAATCTTTACTTCGAGATGGCGCTTTACTTCTTCTGTTTCTGATCGCTGGTGGCACTGTTTTTTACATAAGTATCGAGAGGCTTGTTCTCAGGCCCGTGATGGAACTCAACCGCGTAATAGAGAATGTGACACACGGACGAAACACGGAAAATCAAGCTCGCTATTACGCCAAGGATGAAATTGGAGACCTCGCGAGCTCTTTCAATCAAATGATGAATAGGTTAACAGTACGTGAGAAGCAGCGGCAACATTCGCTAGACACACTAGAACAAAAGCGCGCATTTTCAGAAGAGGTTATCGAATCTGTTCAGCATGCATTAGTTATTACAGACAATTCCGGACGTGTTATTCATTGTAATACGGCGACCCAGCAAATATTTCAAAAAAAATTAGATGAACTTAAATATGCCAATATTCGTGATCTAATTAAAACCAAAACACCGAATGAGCTGAGTCAGATCCTGAGTCGAGGCCTAGAGTGCGATGATATTCACCTCAAAAATGCAGATAACGAACAGCAGTTGAGCCTAACCAGTCGTCGCCTCTCGACACATGAATACTTACTGTTTTCGATTCAAGATATCACCGAAATTGAAGAAGCCATAAACCGGCAACGTGTTGCGGGACGCGTTTTTGAAAGCAGCCAAGATGGTCTCATTGTTCTTAATCATCGCGGTGTCATTACGATGGCAAACCCTGCCGTCACTAAGTTAGTCGGCTTAGAGGTGGATCAGCTTATTGGGAAGTCATTCATCCAAACGCTAAAGTGGCGCAAGTTACAGGAAATGATGCCTAGTATCATCGAGTCGATAGAAAATTATGGCGTTTGGCAAGGTGAAGTTATCGAGAAGAACCATATTGGTCAGTTTGTACCGATGTTTGCTCGAGTCAATCGTATCGTTAAGTGTGAAGACTATGGTTTCTATGATCTGGTTATTGTTCTTACCGACCTTTCCGGCGCAAAAGAGATGGAACGATTGGAGCATTTAGCTCATCACGATGCTTTAACGGGGTTAGCCAATCGATCTAAGTTCCATTTAGAGTTGGAACAACTAGTACAACGCTCTGGATACTTGCGTGACGAATTTGCAGTTTTGTACCTCGATCTGGATGGATTTAAAGAAGTTAACGATACCTACGGTCATGATGCAGGTGATGAAGTTTTGAAAAAAGTTTCCGAGCGTCTAACATCTGCGACGAGACATAGTGATTTAATCGCAAGACTTTCTGGTGATGAATTTGTCATGTTGGTTAATCCCGCCAATCAAAAAGTGGTCACCCGAATAGCAGAACAGTTGCTCGAGAGCATATGTGCTCCAATTGAGTACAAAGGTCACTTACTCAAAGTTGGCGTTAGTATCGGCGTAAAATTAGTCGGCGTAAATGAGCGCGATGCTACTCGAGTTTTAAAAAGTGCGGATACGGCAATGTATCAAGCAAAGAAAGCCGGGAAAGGCCAAGCAATATTAATGGGATGCGAATTACAAGAGACAGTTTAAATCGTAACGTCAAAGCTTTAAACTAACTCAATTCGCGTCAGAAGGAATAATAAAATGAAAGTACTCGTTACGGGTGGTATGGGCTATATCGGTAGTCATACGTGTATTCAAATGATCGAAGCTGGCATGACGCCAGTGATTCTAGACAACCTGTACAACAGTAAATCTACGGTATTAGATCGAATTGAAAAGGTATGTGGTGTAAAGCCAACCTTCATTAAAGCCGATATCAGAGATAAATTGGCGATGGTAGAAGCACTAAAGTCGCACAATATTGAAGCTGTTATCCATTTTGCAGGTTTAAAGGCCGTCGGTGAGTCTGTAGCAAAACCTTTAGAGTATTACGACAACAACGTTAATGGCACTTTAGTATTGGTTGATGCAATGCGTGAAGCCGGAGTTAAATCGTTGGTATTTAGTTCATCAGCGACTGTATATGGTGATCCTGCATCTGTACCCATCACAGAGGACTTTCCAACTAGCGCAACTAACCCATATGGGCGCAGCAAATTAATGGTAGAAGAGTGTTTAACCGACTTCCAAAATGCGAACCCTGACTGGAGCATTACACTTCTTCGTTACTTTAACCCGGTAGGTTCACATCCAACAGGCGAGCTAGGTGAAGATCCTCAAGGTATTCCAAACAACTTAATGCCGTTTGTTTCTCAAGTTGCGGTAGGGCGCAGAGAGTTCCTTTCTGTGTTTGGTAGTGATTATCCGACCAAAGATGGCACAGGCGTACGTGATTATATTCATGTAATGGACTTATCCGATGGTCACGTTGCTGCATTAGAAAAAGTAGGTAGCAAAGCTGGCCTTCATATCTATAACCTCGGTACTGGTAACGGCTACAGTGTACTGGACATGGTGAAAGCATTTGAAGCCGCAAGTGGTAAAGATGTCCCATACCAACTTGTTGAGCGTCGTCCAGGTGATATTGCAGAGTGTTGGGCGGATCCATCAAAAGCGATGAATGAGTTAGGTTGGAAAGCAACTCGCTCTCTAGAAGAAATGACTGGCGATACATGGCGCTGGCAGTCTACTAACCCTCAAGGTTATCCAGATGCCTAATCTTTAATTTACATAATAGTAACAAAAAGGCGCGTGATTGCGTCTTTTTTGATCCAAATCGGAAAAAATCGTAAATTACTGGTTAAAAGGTAGCAAGTATATATAGAGCTGTTAAACTATGCCCGACTCTTAATTTGGGTTATAAATTTTCTCATAGCTATTGGGGTAGTTCATGGAACTCGGTCTGATCATCACTTTCATCATTGCAGCAGCAGTAATGGTGAAAAAAGAGATGGCAAAACAGTAAACTTTCATTTTTCATACTTTTCTTTACATTTTTGAAATGAAAGCCATAAAAAAAGCCAGCATTACGCTGGCTTTTGTGTTTTTAAGGTTTAGAACTCGTATTTAACACTAATGTTATAATTACGCTCAGCTTGCGTTTTGTCTCGACTTAACTCAGTCTTACCGCGAACATCGTTCCAAAGATGGTATTCTTCATTCGTTAGATTCATAACACCAGCACGAATGGTTATATCTTTCATTGGTTTGTAGTACGCCGTTAAGTCAACGACTGTCGCAGACGGCAAAGCAACTTGGTCTTTGATTCCGCCTTTATCACCATCAGAGTTGATATCACTGTTCGATTTCTTAGCCGTGTAGTTTACTTTTAGGCTTGTCCCCCAAAGTGCATTTGGTGAATCGTAATTTACAGCAGCTACGGCATTCCATGGGTTTACACTGTTCAAAGGATTACCATCACCATCTTCACCTTCTGTGTATGCTGCAACAAAGCGAGTTGTCACGCCTGATGGAAGACCAGCAATGGCATGCCAATCAAGACGGTTAGAGAGCTCAACCCCTTTAATGTTTGCTTCACTAATATTGATATTTGTGAATTCAGTTAAACCACCATTGTTTGATGACGTTTGCTCAATAAAGTCACTGTAATCACTGTAGTAGAACGCTACTTCAGTTGCAGACGCTGCAGTGTTATGACGGTAACCAAGTTCATAAGACAAACTCTTTTCAGATCCCAAATTTGGGTTAGGGCGGTTGGTATAGCCATGAGCCGGATTATCGTAAGTGTAGTAAAGCTCGTCGAACGATGGCGCTCGGAACCCTTGGCTCACTTGCGCGAAGATCGTGCCAGGTTGCGATACAGAGTAAGTCGCTCCTAAACGACCAGTTAATGCAGAGTCGCTAAACTTCTCGAATGACTCTTCAGAAGTATTTGAAGGATTAGTAGAGAAGTAATCGTAACGCACACCTGGAGTCAGAATTAGCTTGTCATTAAGAAGCGAAATTTCATCTTGCAAGAATAAACCTAAGCTTTCTTCTTTTGCATCCGGTGTGTAAACGTAAACAGTATCTGGCGTGCCAGGATCGGAATTAAACTCGCGATTGGTATTACTGATGTCACTATGTTTGTACGATATTCCGTAAACAATATAGTGATTTTGAATCTCTTTATCTAACTGAGTTTCGAATTCAAATTTGTCTTCAGTATATTCGTAATCTTTTTTCTGTTGGTTGTCACCACTAGGCGGTACGTAAGGTGGGTAACCAGGGCTGGCTTCGATAAAGCGATTAGAGACGCCGTTTTCTTCTTTAGCAATCCATGTAAGCTTGGACGTGATCGTATCCGAGATAGCTGCATCTGCAAACCAAATGTGCTTGAGCCCAATGCGATTTTGCTTGGTTGTGTCTTCAGCGTTGAAGTTTTTGTAACTTTTATGTGCGATCTCTGAGTCAGTCTCGTTGTAAATAACTTCTCCCAAGAACTCCAAGCGATGAGCGTCATTCAATTGAGATTGAAGTTTTACCAATAGATCGTTTTTGTAATAATCTTGGTTGTCCACAGAATAGTTATCGTAAGGCGCCTTAGAGAAATTTTGTAGCTCTGCACCATCACGGCGTGTAAAGGCTATAAGTGCTTCTGTATTACCGAAACGCTTTGCTAAAGCTACATGCTCACTAAAAGAGTTATCTTCCGATGAATAAGAGAGTTTAGCTTGACCACCAAAGTCTTTACCATCTTTGAGGAAATCCTTCGGATCTTTTGTTTCGAATGCGACAACACCGCCAATTGCATCACTACCATGGAGGCTAGAAGCTGCTCCTTTAACAATTTCGACACTCTTTAGCATATCGGGGTCGACAGTAACGGCACTAGAATTGATAAACGAATATGGTCCACCGCTGAATACACCTGGTTGAGATGCACCGTCTACTAAGATTTTAACTCGTTTACCTTCCATCCCGCGAATGTTAATACTTTGGACGCCTTGGCGTTGAGTGCCATTAACAGTAACACCTGGCGTATACTCGAATAGATCATTCAAGTCCTTTACCATGTTTTCTTCGATGTCTTTCTCTGATACAACAGCAACAGAAGCAGCAACAGTGTTTATGGTTTGGTTGGTACGGGTGGCCGACACAACGACTTCTTCAAACTTAGAAGCTTCTTCCGCATAAGCAGTATGGGAAAGGGCAACTAAAATGGAGGCTGACAAAATTGATTTTTTATACATTGGCTTCAATACCTTAGATCCATAATAGGTAACAACACGCGGATATTAATGGATCTAAATGGTAATTACTATCATTACCATTGTCATTTGTTGGTTTGTATTGAATCTTCTTCTTTGGCTATGAGCATTCCTAGTCTTTAGTTATCAATGTGTTATATTATTTGTCGTTAGTTCTTGATAAGTTCATCCAAATACAACGAATGTGATGGATATCACATTAAGAGAGGCCGTGTGCAGAGTCCAATTACGTTAGAAGCACTCCATATTCTAGATGCTATTGATCGAAGAGGGAGTTTTGCTGCTGCTGCGAATGAGTTAGACAGAGCCCCGTCATCGCTGAGCTATCAAATCCAGAAACTCGAGCAAGATTTAGACATTATTATCTTCGATCGCTCTGGTCACAAAGCCCATTTTACTGAAGCAGGTAAGCTTATTCTTGAAAGAGGAAGAGCCATTTTACAAGCCAGTGAAAAGTTAGTGAACGATGCAACGTTATTGGCGAATGGTTGGGAACTGGATATTACCATTGCCTTTGATGGCATTATTCCTATATCCAATTTTTTCCCGATGGTTGATGCGCTGGCCGAGGTCAGCTCAACTCGAGTCAGGCTGCAAGAGGAGATTCTGGCTGGTAGCTGGGAGTCGTTGAATACGGGGAGAGCTGATTTACTGATTTGCCCATCACTGGATACGCTTCCTCAAGAAGTTAAGTCAGAAAAAATTGGTAAAATGAGTATGTATTGGGTAGCTTCCGCTGATCACTATGTTCACAAGCGTAGTGGTAAGTTTGATGAAGCAGCGCGAGAAAAGTATCGGATTATTGCTATTGCAGATACCGCACGTGAGCAACCAGCGCTCTCAATTAATATCATTCAAAAACAGCCTCGCTTGACCGTCACCAACTTTACGGCAAAAGTAGAAGCGCTCACTGCAGGTTTAGGTATTGGTACATTACCAAGCCAAATTGCGCAACCTCTTATTGATAGTGGTGTATTGAAACGAATCGAAGGCACTGAAGAACAGCCGATGGATATTATTTTGGCATGGCGCCGGAACACTATGGGTGAAGCAAAATCCTGGTGTATTCAGTACCTAAAAAAGAATTGGAAACTAAAGTAACAACGTAACTTTTACTTCTTAAATTCCCATTGATTATCGAATGTAAGAAGTAAAAGTCATCGCTAATGCTGAGCTTTTCAATTTAAAGGGAGCACCATATCTACCGTACCGTCTGCAAACTGGACATCGATCTCAAACCCCAAGTTCTGAGCCAACATCAACATTCCTCTATTTGTTGGCATGGTCATTCCAGACATTTGCTTTGTGCCTTTAACTTTGCAATAGCTGATTATTTTCTGCATCAGCACTTTGCCTAAACCTTTTCCTTTCAAATCTGAACGAACCAAAATAGCAAACTCAGCGTCACTATTGTCTGGTGTAATCAATGCGCGGGCTACCCCTATGATAGACGGTCCGTCAGTATTAAACGCTACCGCAACAAACGCCATTTCGCGGTCGTAGTCGATTTGAGTAAAGTTTGCCAAAGCCTCATGGTTGAACTCTCCAACTTCAGAAAAGAAACGTTTATAGAGATCTTCTTTCGATACGCTATTAATGAATTGAGCATGCAGCGGTTCATCCTCAGGCAAGATAGGGCGAAGCAGGATAGGTTGGCCATCTCGAAGCGTTACAGTTTCGACAAACTCTGCCGGGAAAGGGCGAATCGCTAGCCGTTTTTGGGCGTCTCCTTCGTATTTACACAGTGTGACATCTGCATCAAGGATAGTTAAATCGCTTCCGGACACCAGCACTGGATGGATATCCAGCCTTTGTATTTCTGGTAACTCAACTGCCATTTGGGAGATACGAACCAAGAACTTCGACAACTCAGTAATATCGAGCGCATCTTTGTGTTTCTGCAGGCGAATCTTTCCAGACTTTAGGGCAACAACGACAAGGTAGCGCGCAAGCGTCATGTTCAAAGGAGGAAGTGCAGCGACGGCATCTTGGGCGATATTCCACTCAGAGCCGCCTTGACCAAGCAAGATCACTGGTCCAAAGACTTTATCTACTGCAATACTAATCCGTAGCTCTTCAGCGCTGCCGAGCTTTGCCATCCCTTGTACCAACAGCCCATGTACATTGGCGGAAGGGTAGCTGAGCTTTACGGTATCTAAAATGGATAGCGCTGCGTTGGAAACTTCTCGACTGTTTCTTAAATTTAGAGCGACACCGTGAACATCAGATTTATGAGGAATGTCTGGAGAACGCAATTTAACCGCAACAGGATATCCAATATTTTCTGCCATATGAACGGCTTCAATGTCGTCAGATGCAATCCACGTCGGCAAAACGTTAAACCCGAACAGCTTAAATAATGGGCTAGTTTGATGCGTATCTAAGGTGACTGTGTTTTTATCCAGTAGTCGTTCGTTTACCCATTCTTTTGCTGAACTCACACTTCCTGAATGTAATGGCTCTGCCGTCGTTGGCGTTTCCATTAGTTGTTTCTGGTTTCGTCTGTATTCGACCAAGTGCATGTATGCTACAACCGCACTTTCAGGTGTTCTATAGGTTGGAATGCCTGCTTGAGTAAAGGCCAGTCGCGCTTCTCTCGACGTTTGTTCTCCTGACCAGTTGGTCAAGATATTAAAATGCTTATGCCGAGGGTGAGATTTGATGGCATTAATAACGACTTGAGCAGTTTCAAGAGGATCAGAAACAGCAGAAGGACTATGCATAATCAATATCGCATCTGCACAGTCGTTATTCATCAGTGCGTTAATGGTATCAATATAGCGTTTTTGGGTTGCGTCACCAGACAGATCAATTGGATTTCGAGCACGCCAGTTGGATGGAAGTACTGCTTGTAATTGCTCAATGGAAGCGTCATCAAGCGTTGCGAGTTGGCCACCACGTTCAATCAAAGTATCAACGGACATAACAGCAGGGCCGCCGCCATTGGTGATGATCGCTAAACGCTCTCCACGAAGTGGCACAGAATGCGTGAGTGTTTCTACCGCGGCAAAAAGCTCATGCGTATTGCTGACTCGTAACATACCAGTTCTGCGAATAGCAGAATCGTAAATTACGTCAAGTGTATCTCCGTCTTGCTGCTCAAAAGTATTCATCTCTTTAGAGCGGCCCGCTTTTAGCACCAATATACGTCGGTTACGTGAAGCGGCGCGCGCAGCAGACATAAATCGGCGAGCGTCTTGGATATTATCAACATAAAGCAGAATAGCTTCAGTGTTTCCATCCATACTCAAATAGTCGAGCAAATCTGCAAAATCGATATCTTGTCCGCGCCCAATCGAAATGAACGAAGAAAAACCAATGTTCTTATCATTTGCCCAGTCTAAAACCGTGGTACAAACCGCCGCGGATTGTGAGATGAAAGCAATTTTTCCGGGTTTAGCTGCAACAGGGGAAAACGTGCAGTTAAAATTGTGCCAAGGAAGGATGATACCTAAGCTGTTTGGGCCTAAGACTCGAATGTTCAATGATGAGATATCTAAAGGATTAGGGTCATCAGAGATAACAATCGCAAACGGTGTGCCTCTCTCATCTAGCTCTTTAAGCAATTGCTCGTTACGTGAAACGTTCGTACACAAAATTGCAATATCTGGCGTATAGGGCAGGGAAGCTACATCAGGGTAAGCGATCACGCCAGATACGGCTTTATATCGCGGCGTTACTGGCATAATCGCGCCACCAAATCCACTTTGTAGAAGGTTGCGCATCACAACATGTCCTGCTCGCAATGCTTTTTGAGATGCCCCAATAACGGCCACAGAGTTGGGTTTAAAGAGTTTATGTAGTTTATTCATGCTGACTCCTGGCCGTTTGTAAGTCACGTTGGCTTCTCGGTTTCATATCAATCATAAACGAATAATTTATTGATAAAACATCTTCAGACCAGACATTGCAGAAAATGTGTACGATGCTTATGGAGTTTGTGTTATTCATCACATCAAAATCACAGATTATTGTATTTGATGCTTGATAAACGGCCCTGCTATCGGCATGATTTATCGTAATATTTATCCAGAGCATTTGTTACTTCATGAAAAAAATCGCAATCATCGGCTTGTCAGTTCTGCTTTCTGCTTGTGCATCTGAAACTTACATCACGGATGTGACCTCAGAAAGTTACCGAGAGGACTACAAATCAGATCGTATCTCTAAACCAATTATGGCGTCTGAAAACGCTGTAGTAGAAAAAGACGTACAACCAACTGTTGTGAAAATGACGGCAAAGCCTGAAGAAAAGAAAGTAGTCAAGCTAACGCCAAAAGAGCAGGCGAAGCCAGTTAAGATCGTACCACCAAGTAAAAAGCAAGCTGGCATTCAACGATTCGGCTATACCATTCAAGTCGCAGCTGTGGGTAGCCAAGCTAAAGTCGATCAGTTTGCAAATAAGCTGCCACAGAACGGTCAGCCAATTTGGGAAAACTACAAAGTTGTAAACGGTACTAAGTGGTTCTCAGTTTTATACGGAGACTACGCAACAAGCGCAGAAGCCAAGCAAGCGATTTCGACTTTGCCAGCGCAATTTCAGCAGTTAAGACCATTTGTTAAAAGCATTGATGCAATCAAAAACTCAGCTTACCCAACGCTTAACAAATTAAATTAGCACATCAAATAAGGGAGCGAATAGCTCCCTTATTTATTTGCTCAAATCCTATTCGAACAACATTCCTCACATTAAAATTACTGTACGTCACACTTCAAAGGTTTATCATAATAAATAGTATCTTTTGTAGGTCACGGAAAGATGGATTCATGATTAAAAATATTCTTTTACTATGCGGCGGTGGCTCTTCTGAGCACGAGATTTCATTATTGTCTGCAAACTTTGTCGAACAACAACTAAATCTTATTGAAGACGTTCACGTTACACGCGTAGAAATTAAAAACGAAGGTTGGATGACCAACCAAGGTGAGTTGGTTTACTTGGATCTCAATACCAAGCAGTTGTGCTCAAGTGAATCTAATCAAACCATTGATTTCATCGTGCCTTGTATACATGGTTTTCCTGGCGAAACAGGCGACATTCAATCTCTGTTTGAAATCGCAGGTATTCCTTATCTTGGCTGCGGGCCAGAAGCGAGTAGCAATAGTTTCAATAAAATCACATCTAAGCTTTGGTACGACGCTATTGGCATACCCAATACGCCATACTTATTCTTAACGCGAAACGATGAAGAAGCTCACGTTCAAGCTCATAAAGCCTTTGAAAAGTGGGGAAAAGTTTTTGTTAAAGCCGCTCGCCAAGGTTCTTCCGTTGGCTGTTACAGTGTCACAGAAAAAGACAAGCTTTCTAATGCAGTAAATGATGCTTTTGGGTTTTCTGACCAAGTGTTGGTTGAGAAAGCAGTAAAACCTCGAGAACTTGAAGTTGCTGCATATGAGATGAATGGCCAACTACATATCACTAAGCCAGGCGAGGTCATCGCGCCTGATGGTGCTTTTTACTCGTACGATGAAAAGTACAGCAGTTCAAGTCACTCGCTCACAGAAGTTGAGGCGAAGAATCTAACTCAAATACAATTAGATTCCATCCAACACGCGTCAGAGACGGTGTTTAAACAAATGAATCTTCGTCATTTATCTCGTATCGACTTTTTCCTAACGGAAGATGATGAGATTTACTTAAACGAAGTAAACACATTTCCAGGAATGACTCCGATCTCAATGTTCCCTAAAATGCTTCAAAACAACGGGCACAAATTTCATGAGTTCTTGGAAGATTGTATAAACAGTGCAAAGTGATTAACGTTATCGAGACGCGTTTTATGATACAAGTTGTTTTCTAGAGCAAGGATTATTCAAGCCGTATTTGAATATTGCTCAGTAGCAATTATGATTATATCAACGCATTAAACAGATGACTCAGTGGTATGGCGATTTCAAATTATAGAGGTTTTAACCTGCAGTCAGTCGGATCAGATGGCAGTGTTTGGAAGGTTAAAATCAAGAACCACGTTTTACAGGGCAGTTTGACGGCGGTAAAGAAAAGCATTGATTGGTGGTGTGACACCGCATCGATTATTGATCCCAAAGAGTTTGCTTCACTCGGACAAAGAGTGCAGCAAACTGGTGTTGCAAAATCAGAGGTCTTTAACGGCTATACTATTCAAAACGATACAGGCCAACCTAACTCTTGGTACTGTATGTTTAATGGTAAACTGATTAAGGGCAGTAAAGCCGCTATTCAACGCCATATCGAAGCTTATTTGGTTGCAAAGCAAAAAGCGATGCAAGCTCAACAACAAAAGAAACAATAGAATGACTCTGGTATATTCAACAGAAACCGGTCGAATTAAGCCGGAAGAAGAAAAAGTATCTCGCCCTAAAGGCGATGGTGTTGTTCGGATTCAGCGCCAAACGAAAGGCCGTAAAGGTAAAGGCGTATGCATTGTTACAGGTTTAGACTTGGATGATGCACCTTTAAAGTTATTAGCGGCAGAACTCAAAAAAGTCTGTGGCTGTGGTGGCTCTGTAAAAGATGGCAATATCGAGATTCAAGGTGATGCTAGAGACAAGATCAAGGCACATCTTGAAAAGAAAGGCATGACAGTTAAATTAGCCGGTGGCTAATTTAATATTTCCAGTAAACAAAAATGGCGTCTAAAGAAATAGACGCCATTTTTTATAAGTTGCTAATTGAAGAGCAAGCAATCGTAGATTGATAGATCGATATTAGCTATTTTATGGTAAATAACCATTATGTTTAATGCTCACAGTAAGGCCCTTAAATTTAAAATCTGCAGGGGAATAGGAGCATACTCAGACAACATTTAGCGTACGGCGATATGCAATTTAACATAATATACATAATACGAACTTAAAGGTTAGAAGAATCGATTTTGCAGATTTGCTCGACTATTTGAGTATGGATGGAAACACTGAAGCTATTCTGCTTTATTTAGCATTGGTGAAGTCAGTTTAGTTACACCGTATTTGGCTGTTGCTGCTTTGCAAGCCTCATCAGCTGTCTTGTATGGACCGTGAACTTCGATTTCACCACAGCGACAACTTGATAATAACCAGTCATCAACTTTAAAACCGTGTGGCTGATTAAGTTCCTTCATTGTATCTTGGGTTACGTTTAACACTGTACACGTTGGTTCTGCATCTTGCTCATTCAACATGAGTCAACATGGACACGCATTTGCTTAACCCAAACGTGTAAGTACTACATTACTTTTATAGGAACAAGGAATCTAACAGATGTAAACTCTCTACTTTTCAATCTATACCTAGATCTTTCTTCATATGTTCACTCAACTCGTTAGTGGTTCTTACATTAATCTTATGTTTGCAATGATGGATTCTCAACTCTTCACCAAATAATTTTACTAGTGATTTGGTATACAAAGTATTAATATTATTTATTATTCTATACAATGTATCTTTCTGATAAACAGATCTTTTCGAATTTTGTATTGCAGTCTTCATATTTAAATATCCTCACACGTTTAACTTTATAATTTAAAGATTCAATTTCAACTTTTATTATTACTTTTTTCGATATGGAATGAGTCATTATCAATGATGCACAATCAAGAATTAAGTCACCCGAATCCAACTTAGTAATTTCACGAGAAAATTTTTTATTTTTAAATCTTTAATTTCTATATTTAATCCGATTGAGTTAATTTCTTCAGGATATCGGTTTAACTTAATATCCAATATGGTTTTATTAAGATAGTAGCCAGCCTTTATTTCATGGCAGCTTTTTAATATCATTGTCCCCCTCCGATGAAGCAAGTTATACTTTCCCACCAGTTAAAAGACAACGTGACTCAGAGTTGCAAAAAGGTAACAATCATGGAATTGATGAACAATGAGTTGATCTGCTTTGCAGCCATTTGTAAACACCTCTCTCTTACAGAGGCATCAAAAGAACTTGGAAAGTCTAAAGCTCAAGTGAGCAGGCAGCTAGCAGCATTAGAAAAACAACTTGGTGTAACACTCGTCCACAGGACAACAAGGAAACTCGTTTTAACTGATCATGGCGAAAGCATTAGAGAGCTTGCTATCAAGACGTTAGAGAGTTTGCACGAGTTAAATTACAGAGCTAGCTCGTTGAGTGAATGCATTGATGGAAAGTTTAAAATCACAATGCCCAACTCTATAGCCTCTTCTATTTTTGGTTCTGTTCTTAAAGACTTACAAGAACGATATCCAAAAGTTGATTTTGAAATATCATCAAGTAACAATGTAGAAAATTTATTAGAAAGCAATGTAGATTTAGCGATTAGGCTTAATAATGTTATTGATGACACTCTTATTGCACATAAAATTGGTGATTATAGTGATATTTTGATATCTAGGGTAAGTAATGCCAACCACAAAACACTATTAATCTACAAACATCATTCGAATAAGGAATCAATTAAAAGTCAATATACTGATGTTATCGAAGTTGATAACACCTCTATTTTAATAAACTTTGTTTCTGAGGGAGTTGGGGTTGGTGTCATTCCAAACTATCTTGTTAAAAGTAACTATATAGACAAAAACATCCGAATATCGCAAACTTTTGATATAGAACGTTCCATGTATATTGCCTACCCTTATCAAAACCCTTTGCCAAGAAAGCTAGCTGAGATATCTACTTTTATTCGGTCTGAGTTATCACAAGTATTGAAGAGTGAGTCATTTTAGGGCGGTTGTTCAGATTTAGAATTTTGCGTTGTCTACTCAACCAGGCCTAACGCTAATCTTTGTAACATATTGTTTCAGCGGCATTTATTAACCCCCCCATCTTTATGCTTGCTATCACAATGTGGGATGCTCTTCCGTCTTGTTATCAAGGTTTTGCGTGGAATAAATCACGTGGGGTAAATGATAGATTGACTTACATTAAAATTTTCATCAAAAGCAACTTTATATAAAATTGATTTCATACCAATCTATGTGTATCTTCTACCCATATCCCCACAATAACCAAGGAGAATGCCATGGATAAGCTACTCGCGTCTGCATTAGAAATTAAGCAGCGAACTATGGTGACTGGCTTTTTTGCTAGAAATGGATTCAAAATCGCTATGACCGATTTTGATGATGTCACTTTTGAGCGAGAAGGCGTGCAAGTTAACGTACATTTTGATCTGCAGTCAAACGCGGAGTCTGCATCTGTTTTATCTCATGAGGCATCAATCATTCCTGGCTAAAAACTTTTATTATCACCGATACACCAAGCCGAACATAAACGTTCGGCTTTTTATTGACAAAAAATGATGAGTGCGAACAAGAGTTGTCGATCACTCGTCTAAATAGACGATTAATAAATCAGCTTCAACTTCGTTCACAACCTTTGGTATCGATGAAAAAAAGCGACTCAATAAGTTGTGATGATGGCCACAGACAACTAAGTCTATCCCCTCTTTTTTGACGATTCCCGATAGTTTTATATGAAGATCGCCAATTACTACCATGGTCTCGTTTACTGGGTATAAGCATTTATCAGCGAGCTCTTGCAGCCTTCTTTCCAATTCTTGCTCTTCCTTCGCTTCCATGACTATGCGATCAACATCTACGTAAACAAATGAGAGTTTGCTGCTTGAGCTATCTGCTTGCATTATTGCTCTTTCGATAACGGCTTGGCTAGATTTAGATAAGTCGACAGCAACCAAAACGTGCTTGTAACCCATCATTCCTCCCTTGGTTAGTTTTTGTTCTCATATTAAGTCTAGTCCACATAGAGCGAACACAACATCAAAACTACTGGTACATGATAGTTAAAGGAGTTTAGTGTAAAACAGGCAAATAGTTTTCATTGCAACCTTGTTGCTTCCTCTCATACAAAGATCAACGATGTTTTTCCAATTTCTTCTCTAATTATCGGACTATTTAACTGGAAGGATGCCAGGAAACATTACGTTGTAACACGCGTTACTACTCTTGATTTCTACTACTCTTGAGGTTTCATATTACCCACTTCAACGTCGCCTAGTTTAGTAAAACTACTTTAGATTAAGCATGCTCAATATGTAACGCTCCGCTCAAATCCAGGAGACGTATTTCGGCTAAAAAAAGCAGTTCAATAAGATGAATTTCGATTCATCTATTACATATGTCTGCGAGTGCTTACTGTTCTTATATCGCTTATTTAATAACTCTAGTTTAATTACCGCTATAAGTTACGGTGTATCTTTTTTCTTTTTTCAGCATAATCTTCTACCTGAGAGCAAAGCCCTTTCGCGCTTTGTAATTAAATTACAAGACCAATCAAGACCAATATGGTTGGTAGATTAAATGCCCGAGGTAAATAATTGATATTATTGAGTTTAATTTATGATTTCTTTAAAAAACGCCTAATTACCTGTGCTACGAAAACCAAGGTTAACACGATTAGGTAAAATTTTACTAACTCGCTATTTAGTCTTAAAGGCAATTGAACAAGATTAAAATCATATAGGTTTAGTAAATTTTAGTTACAGCGTAACCAGGGTGGTGTTTGGGAGAGAAAATAGAAAGGCAAAAAAAAACAGGGCGTATGCCCTGTCCATGAATTGATTAGTTTTGTTGCTGTTGTTTTTCTGCGTACTCAGAACGAATCCGTTCGGCAACAATTTTGATAGCTTCTGCAGTACTTGTGCCCTTCGCTATCAATTCTTGAATTCTCTCTACAGCTTGTTGTTGCTCTTGGTGGGATAGAGGGGGTAAATCGTCAAACATAAAAAGCTCCTCATTTTGAGGAGCTGACTATAACGATTCAATTAATAGGTAGCAAGGAAATTAATGGATGCCCCCATAGCGTTCTCGTTTGTGTACTGAGCTGCGATATCCAATTCGAACAACTTAAGTGGAGACAACCCGATACCAGCAGTAATGGTTCCTTCGTCATTACTTCGAGCTAAGTTCTTCATATACCCTGCTCGTAATGCCATTTGACGCAAAATATCAAATTCAATACCAGCTCGAATCATTTGCGTATTATCATCAAAGGATGAAAAACGTTTTTCTTCGTTGAGATCGTAGTCAACACTCATCGTAAAGTAATCGGCAACAATCCCAGCCCCAACAGTGTATACAGGACGCATGCTATATTCGTATGATTTTATCGTATCACTGCCATACTGGAATGATTTTGTTTTAACGTCTCTTCCAATCAAATTTTTCGCTGAAATACCGAGACGATATGGGCCAAAGAACCAAAGTGCGCCTGCGTCTAAGTTAAACATCGTTTCCGCGGTCTCATTTTCACGTAAGTCTTTAGTATCAAAATTCTGAAAACTCGTGGCGTATGAGTATGTGTATATACGCTGAAGTTTAGGAGTAACACCAAAAGAAAGGTGTTGGTTCATGAAATTAGTGTATTTAGCAAGTGAAATACCAGCTTCAGCCACGCCAATAGAAACACCTTGTACATAGCTATCATCTAATGGATTAGTACCTGAGGTATCAACATTTGGTTGTACGAATGATTCAGTGTATAACTTACCGTATGCAGTTGCAGATAAGAATTTGTTGGGAATACCAATGGCAACGACACCACCAAGATCAAAGTCTGTCTTTTTCCCATCGATAGCATCCATCGATTTTTTGATTTCATCGACGTCTGCCAATTTGCTGATGCGTTCGATCTCATCAACTAGATCATATTGATCATCGTAGCTGCCACCAAAACTTGGCACGATCATGCCTGCATCGTCATTTCGGCGATAAATCGCAGTAAGAGCGGGGTTGAAAAAAGGCGCAGTTAGATAAGTTGCTGATACGGTACCAACGTCACCCATTGCATCACTACGAGCCTCTATCGCATAAGTAGCAGCAGAGGCAGCATTAGTGAAAAGAATAGTAGCAACAGAAGTGGCAAGAATTTTATATTTGTTTTTCATACTACACTTGTGATTTTAGTTCGTCCTGAACCTTTATCGGCACAAGTAGTATTTCTTTAACTATTCTTCCTGGGAAAGATCATAGGTTCGGCTAATAGTTTGAGCCTGCTCAACAATTATATCGCCCTGCCAACGGCGACTATTGATACTTACCGCCAATACGTATCTATCGTTTGGGACACCCGCTAGCTCCAATGAATTTGGATAGTTAGACTCGTAAGTCTTTTTCCACATTTGCTCGTACTGGCCATCAATGTAGTCATACAAACCGACTTCAAGTTGCGGTAATGGACAATGGGGATTACGAAGTGCGCTCTTTTCTACTTTCCAATTCTCTTTAGATGTCCAACGAACATATTGAGAAGAGTTTGAATCTCCAAGTATTACCCAAGTTCGATACTCTTGTTTATCAGTAGAAACAACGGTTAAGTGATATAAACCAGCTTCAAGTTTACCTGTTAAGTTATAGCGTTTCGAGTAGCTACGCTCGTTGGCAAGTTCTGTCCCGCTCGGCTGTTGTTCATAGCTGAATGAACTGTCCGCGGATATAGAATCATCCACCCATCGATTAAATGAAATATTTTCGATGTCAGTTGTAGCTCTTAGCTTGATTACCAATCTAAATGTATCTCGCCCAGGGCTTTGAATAGTCTGACGAATAACGTTCACACCACTTATCCAATCAGGCAGCGTTACACCAGTGAGAGCCTTGCCACAGTTTTTAGATAGTGACTGACCAAGAAGATCATTAAGGTGAGGAGTCAAATCTTTACTTGGTTCCGTTTGCCAGAGTTCAACAAGAGAGTTGAACATACCCGCAAGATCATCTTCAAGTAAGTGTTGATGTGCCTGTGTTAAAGGCGTGTTAGTTTGAAACCAGTCCATCGCATGGACTGGTTTCACTAACGCTAATGAGACAACTACAGGGAGTAGTATTTTCATTACGACTTATGCTTTCATTTTGTAGCCAACACCACGAAGTGTTTCAATTTCCAGTCCTGGCAGTTTTTGACGAAGCTGTAGTACATGTGTATCAACCGTACGTGTTGTCGGGAAATGATTGTAACCCCAAACGTGGTCAAGTAGCTCATCACGAGTAAACACGCGACCTAAGTTTGACGCCAAAAATAGCAGCAAATCAAACTCTGTTCGAGTAAGCGTAATTAGCTCGTCTTTATAAGTCACTTCACGAGTCGAGCGGTCAATCTCTAAGTCTTTTGTAATCACTTTATCAGCGTTGCTTTGTTCTGCTGAATCCGGTGCTCGTAGCTGTGCACGGATTCTCGCAAAAAGCTCCGCCTCAGCAAAAGGCTTTGTTAAGTAGTCGTTCGCGCCGGAATCAAGGCCTGCAACTTTATCTTTTACGGTAACAAGTGCCGTTAACAAGATAACTGGTACGTCTTTAATCTGTTTCCATTCTGGGAGACATTGTACAGAGTCACCATCTGGGAGTTGGCGATCGAGAATTACCAAGTCAGCTTTTTTCCATTGTGGCTCTACGTCTGCAATACGCTCCACATGTAAACACTCATATCCTGCTTGTTCCAGGCTTACTAACAGGCCGTCAGCCAAGTTTTTATCGTCCTCAACGAGAAGCAGTGTCTGTTTCACAAGGTATCTCCAATATAAAAGTTGTAGGTGGTCCCATTAAGGACATTTTTCCGCCCATGCGGCCTACCATAGATTCAACGATTGTTAATCCAAGTCCTAACCCGCTCTTACTTACGAACGGTTTCTTCAAATTTGCCCAATCTTTAGCCGTTAGGCCTCCTGCATCTCGGACTTGGAATACTATTTTTTCTTCACTAGTTGAGACATCCAATTCAACCGGTGCGACACCGTACTTAAGCGCATTACGAAGCAAGTTATCGACACAAGTTCCTAACCAGTACACATTAACTTTAGCAGCCACATCTTCATTGATGTTAAAAAGCACGGCACTATCAAATTCTTCTTCGATCTTAAATTCTAACCAATCTGCAACGGATGGTACCCAGTCTGTTGCAAGCATTTGGTTATCAGATTGCAAATAATCTTTACTCGCTTCTGCCAATTGACGCAGGCGGCGCGTATCTTCACACAATCTGCGGAATTCGTCATACACACTTTCAGGCAAATGCTCGAACTCTCGACGAAAGCCTTCAACCGTTAGTGACAGAGATGCAATCGGTGTTCTGAGCTCATGCGTTAAAATTTGCAACACGAGCATTCTACTACGTAGTTCTTCTCGCTTGCTATTCCAACGGTATACCGCCCAACCAATCACCAAAAGAATATTGGCGATTACCAGTATGATCATACTGATCCGCAAAACTTGCGAGTGATCTTCTACATCCCAACAAATATTGCCTCGTTTAACAAAGCAACTTTTGCTTTGAGAGGCTAGAGCGTATGACAGACCCGCATTCGCTACGTTCTCTTGCCAGATATCTTTCTCGAAAACAAAGTAACGGTCACCACGTCTTAGCCAAAGTTCGTTACCTTCAATAAACATGCTCGCGCCTGCAATCAAAGCATTAATGGCGTCGTCATCCATGTTTTTCAAGCTTTCTAGCAACTCATCCCCTTCCTCGTCATCACGCTCTTTTATATGCATGTACTGAGATAGTTTGGGTTTGAGTTCTGGATACTTATCCACATAACGTGCCGCGTACGTCCCACCACCAGGGTGAATGAGACCACTACGCGAGAACCAACGAGGTGTCAGCTGCGTCCCTTTACAAATCGCCCTTGTAAATACTAAAGGCTCAGTAATTAAAGGACTTAATGGTAATTTGCCACGACAAGTATTCGCCAAGCTGTAAAGCTGTTGGATATCTTTTAACGGATAGTCAGACGTTTGCGGCAGAAGCGAATCTGGCGCAAGTAACTTGGTAGGATAATTTGATTGCAGAATACGAATATCGTACGACTTAAGAGCTACTTCATAGTTAAATAGCTCTGTAAACGTATCTATTCTTTCTGGTAGTGAATCGGAAAATGCAGGTGCCGAAAAAAGCGGCAATACAGTTGCAAAACCGAGCAAAAACTTTTTAATCAAACTGTTACCGTCACTTGTTACATTAGCCAAAACTATACATCAATCTACAAGCAATTGACATCTGCTAACAGAAGGATTTGCATTACTATAACATTGAAACGGAACAAAAAAGGGCCAGCGATTGCTGACCCTGTATAGTTTTAAATCAAGAATGGTTAAAGTGCTTTAAAAATAGACTCAACACTTTCTTTCGCATCACCAAATAGCATTGATGTATTTTCTTTGAAGAACAGTGGGTTCTGTACTCCTGCGTAACCAGTATTCATTGAGCGCTTGAATACCACTACGTTTTTCGCGTTCCATACCTCCAATACGGGCATACCAGCGATTGGGCTGTTCGGATCTTCCAGTGCGGCTGGGTTGACCGTATCGTTAGCACCGATAACCAATACGGTATCGGTTTCTGCAAAGTCATCATTGATTTCATCCATTTCAAGAACGATATCATACGGTACTTTTGCTTCAGCGAGTAACACATTCATATGCCCCGGTAGACGACCCGCTACTGGGTGAATCCCAAAGCGAACTTCAATACCTTGTGAACGAAGTACATCAGTAATTTCATGAACAGGGTATTGTGCCTGAGCTACTGCCATGCCATATCCTGGAGTGATGATTACTGATTTTGAGTTCTTCAACATCTCTGCAACTTCTTCAGCCGTTGTTTCACGATATTCGCCCTGCTCTTCGTCACCTGAAATCACTATCTCTTGACCAAAACCACCGGCAATAACACTGATAAACGAACGGTTCATTGCTTTACACATGATGTAAGAAAGAATCGCACCTGATGAACCTACCAAAGCACCTGTTACAATCAATAGATCATTTGCTAGCATGAAACCTGCTGCCGCTGCTGCCCAACCTGAGTATGAGTTCAACATAGAGACAACAACTGGCATATCTGCACCACCGATTGAAGCGACTAAATGGTAGCCGAATGCGAACGCGATCAAAGTCATCACAATAAGAGCGAACATGCTGCCATCTGCTTTTACGAAGTAGATCATAAGAAGCGTAGAAATAACAACCGCTGCGAGGTTCATTTTGTGCTTATGAGGCAGATTAAGTGGCGACGAAGAAATCACACCACGCAGCTTACCAAATGCGACAATTGAACCGGTGAAAGTTACGGCACCGATGAACACACCCAAGAATACTTCTACAAGGTGGATAACATGCTCAGCATGTGTTGCTGCTTCTGGCGCATCTAGGTAGCTGTTGTAGCCAACTAAAACCGCAGCTAAACCTACAAAACTGTGTAGAATCGCAACCAGTTCTGGCATCTCGGTCATTTCTACTTTCTTCGCATAGAAAATACCGATCGCACCACCTATCGCCATCGCGATAATGATCCAACCAAAACCTTGCGCATCTGGGCTAAAGATCGTCGCTATTAGCGCGATCGTCATACCAGCGATACCGTAGTAGTTACCATTACGAGCAGACTCTTGCTTTGAAAGCCCCGCCAAACTCATGATGAAAAATAATGCAGCAACAATGTAAGCTGCTTGTACTAATCCTGCAGACATTGTGACTCCTATTTATCTTTGCGGAACATTTCAAGCATACGCTTGGTGACGGTGAAACCACCGAAGATATTGATACTCGCGATCAATACGGCAATAAAAGATAGGAATGAAACGACGCCATTACCTTGTCCAATTTGCAGTAATGCACCAACGACAATAATGCCAGAGATAGCATTCGTTACTGACATTAGTGGAGTATGAAGTGCATGGGTAACATTCCATACTACGTAGTATCCGACAACACACGCTAGAACGAATACAGTAAAGTGAGAAAGAAACGCTGCCGGAGCAACCGATGCTACCCATGCAAAGGCTCCAACAGCCGCTGCCACACCAATAATTTTCTTCGTTGGAGACGTAGGTTCTTCTACTTTAGGCTCTGGCTTCACAGGCTGTTCTTGTTTCACTTGCGGCTGAGCTGAAACCTGAATTGGTGGCGCTGGCCAAGTAACTTCACCTTCTTTCACCACGGTAACGCCACGGATAACAACATCTTCAAAATCAATATTGATGTTGCCATCTTTCTCTTTACACAGCAGTTTTAGAAGGTTAACAAGGTTTGTCGCGTAAAGCTGAGAAGATTGTGTTGGCAAACGACCAACCATGTCAGTGTAACCAACAATTTTTACGCCGTTATCCGTCATGATAACTTGGTCTTTCACTGTATATTCACAGTTACCGCCATTAGCAGCTGCCAAGTCGACAATTACACTGCCCGCTTTCATGCTGTCGACCATTTCTTTGGTGATCAACTTCGGCGCAGGTTTACCAGGGATGAGCGCGGTCGTAATAATGATATCAACATCTTTAGCTTGCTCTGCGTATAACTCTGCCGCTTTTTTGTTGAAGTCATCAGACATTTCTTTTGCGTAGCCATCCCCAGAGCCTGACTCTTCTTGAAAGTCAACGGTCAGGAACTCAGCGCCCATCGATTCAACTTGCTCTTTTACTTCTGGGCGAACGTCAAACGCACGGACAATAGCACCTAAGCTACCTGCAGCACCGATAGCCGCCAAGCCAGCGACGCCAGCACCCGCAACCAATACTTTCGCTGGAGGTACTTTACCGGCAGCCGTAATTTGACCTGTAAAGAAACGACCAAACTCATGAGCTGCCTCAACCACTGCACGATAACCAGCGATATTAGCCATCGAAGATAGCGCGTCTAAGGCTTGTGCACGTGAGATACGAGGAACGGAATCCATGGCAAGAACGTTAATGTTCTTACTTGAAAGTTGTTCCATCAACTCAGCATTTTGAGCCGGCCAAATAAAGCTAACCAGTGTTGCTCCATCTTGCAGTAACGCAATTTCGTCAATGCCTTGCTCATCATCCACAATTGGCGCATTAACTTTTAAAATAAGGCCAGATGCCCAAACTTCTTCACTAGAAACGATTTTCGCACCAGCTGCTTCATAAGCGGCATCATCGAAACTCGCTAGCACCCCCGCTTGGGATTCAATCGCGACATCGAATCCCAATTTTATTAACTGCTCAACCGACTTCGGCGATGCAGCCACTCGCGATTCACCCGCGAGTATCTCTTTAGGTACACCGATTTGCAAAACGCATACTCCTTGTATACATATCAATAAATTAGTCCCAAAACAGAGCGTTGCTCTACTCTAATTCTTTTTTATTTCTATCTGTTTACCACGCAAGACAATTGCAAACGAAAGATGATGTTTGGGGACACCCATTTGCACAATAACACCTTGACTAACAGCCCTGTTATTATTCTGTTTGTATCGAACGCGTCTCATTACTTCAAGTGTTTTGTAATTTAAATACTAAATTTCATTACATATAACGCTAAGTAATGAATGATTGTCGCTCTGTGCACGAAAAATAACAACGCAACACCGTACTAGACTGAGGTCTAACCAGGTAACGATTAAATACCGACTTAACAGAGATTTAAGCGTTAAAAAGAAAGAGCCACTAGCATATACACTAATGGCTCTTTTTAAGATGACTGGAATCAAATTGCAGTAAATTGCTAGTCGAAGATTTTATCGCCCATTTGATCAATAAACATTTGAGATTTCTTCAACATAAGGTCATTGGCATCTTGCTCTGAGCCAAGTAAATCGGAGCGAATAAACCGATGTGTTTTCACTTCATCATTGTCATGCTTTTCTATTCGACCAGCGATGCGATATTGTCCGCCCTCTGAAAGGCTCTCTGGGTAAATAAAGAAACCTTTATACTCAACTGGCTCGATAGTTTTAGCTTCAGCGGTTTTCTCACTACCACCAAACAAACGCGAAAAAAATCCCACGATTCCTCCTTGGGTCAACTCACTAGTCAACTGAGCGACTCTTACTTGATATTAACGTTAAGGATCGGTTTTTCATACCAATCCAACTCTTTGTCATCATCATAACTAGTATGGGAAAAAATTACAGGCACATCATACTCTCGGTTCTTACGCCTGTCTTCTTTCACCATTTCTGCGGCGTTTTTCACCGCTATATCCGCGCTTTGCTTAAACTGGCTTAATTTTTGTTCAGGAAGTGAAGACAAAAAATCAATATCATGACGGATATAGACAGGCTTGAGTTGGATAAGCGCAAGGCAAGCAATATCGGCTAACTGTTCGTTGTCATACTGTTCTAAAAATTCGGGCAAACTGAGAACCTGGCCTACTAATGTTTCCATGTAATTGTGCACATCTGAGCTTATCTGCATCTGTAAATCTCCTTTTTCCTATGAAATGAGTATAGCAACGACTTGTTTATAACAACTTATTGATTGCTCTTAATTTAATCAATCTCTCTCTTTTTGCCGTAATGTCTTCCAAAATACTTGGGAAAAGGAACAAATAGACGTATTCTTGCTAGTTCTCAAAGTTCGAAATTCAATAACGGATAAATATCCATATTGATAAAACGATTTACCTAACCAATTATATAGTCAACTATTTTCAGGCAGTTTGTAATAGATGTCCTCATCGTCAATGACTTCATCAGGCTTCAGATTCTTATTCCCTTTTTTGCTACTGGGCATAGTGAGTTCGGGCATGGACAGCATTATTCAGATGACTCAGGCAAACTGGGGCATTGCCGCAAACTTGCCGTACATACTATTAGGTTGTGCGCTACTCCTTTGTTATTCATTTAAGCAAGGCAGAGAGTCCATGGTGTGCTTGGCAATGTTGCTAGCCTATTTCGTGATACAGCACCGCCTACAAGTCCCGCTTCAAAGTGGTACCGCTTTACTTGAGCTAACCATTTTAGCCACGTTACTTCCTGTCTCGTTTCTTACGGTATTTTTGTTTAGTAAAGAAGGTTTTGACTCTAGAGCCATGTTGACTTACATCTTGATGTTAGCAATGTTCGTTCTTTGGTCTTATCTAACGCTAGCATATTACGTTGAAGGAGGGTTTGAACAATGGACAAGCGGTATTTTATTTATTGTACCTACGGTCTCTAAACTGCCTTTAATTCTTGTTTTATATTGCGTGGGTATTGTCTGTTTTCTTGGAATCCTTGTTTTAAAGAAGAATGAAATTATTCATGCGATGACCTACTCTGCCATGGTATTGGCGTCTGCGACGTTCATTTTCTTTGATGTGCAGTACATATCAAGCACCATGTTTACGCTAACAGGGCTGCTTATCATTATTTATGCCGCTTCCGCTAGCCATCAACTGGCTTTCACCGATAGCCTAACGCTGATTCCAAGCAGACGTGCACTTGATCTCGATCTAAAACACATGGGTAAGAAGTTCACGATCGCAATGCTTGATGTTGACCATTTTAAAAAGTTTAACGACACCTACGGTCACGATACTGGTGATGACGTTCTAAAAATGGTCGCTTCGCGCCTCACTAAAACCCCAGGCGGCGCAAAAGTTTATCGATTTGGCGGAGAAGAATTTACCATCGTTTTTAAAGGCAAATACGCTGACGAATGTAAGAACTTTTTGGAAGAAGCTCGCAAATCGATTGCAGAATACGAGATGATATTACGCGATGAAGAATCTCGCCCTGAGAACCATAAACAAGGACAAAAACGTCGTGGTAGCAACAGTTCGAAAAGAAAGTCGGTTTTTGTTACCGCAAGTTTCGGAGTTGCTGATAGCCGGAATGGGCAAGCTCCTCTGGACGTTATTAAATCAGCGGACGAAGCACTTTACAAAGCGAAAAAGGCCGGACGTAACTGCATAAAGCTTCGTTAGACCCTCACCAATCGTGAAAGTTAACAAGCTTGTCTGGGTTTAAAACAAAACCGAACTTCCCCATCAGCATAATAACTGCACTCATCGTTGCCACTATCCCGATGTTATCTATCTAATCAAAGGTATAAGGTATACGCCCGATTGCGACATTCCGTTCGCACTGTTTGCCTATCTTACTTTGAGTTAACTTTAAAAGAATTACCAAAACGTGACAACGCAACAAAAAAGTGGTATTCATAAGACTTTGTTTTAAAAAGAATTAACTACAGTATGTGTGTTTCTTCCCAAAGATTTTGATGTATATAGTGCTTTATCAACGGTTGCATACAAGTCTGATTGCACTTCTTTCCCTGTTGGTTGAAAAACAAAAACACCCTGTGACACTGTCACTCTATTTGACACACTAGAATACTCATGTGGGTAATCGAGAAAATACATAGCCTCTTGTATACGCTCGGCTTCTCTTTCTGCTGTTTGAGTGTCGGTACACCCTAGCAACACAACAAACTCTTCTCCACCATATCGACCTACATATTCCCCAGAGCGACAAAACGTCGCCTTTAGTTGATTCGCAATCGCTTGCAAGCAACGGTCGCCTTCAATATGACCGTAATTATCATTAAACGGTTTAAAAAAATCGACGTCCAATAGAATCAAAGCCATTGGCATATTGTGACGGCCATGCCATGCAACCATCGATTCCAACTTATGGTCGATATAACGGCGGTTATAGAGTTTGGTTAGGCCATCTTCATTCGCTTGCTGAGTCAAAAGTTGATTAACTTGCTCCAATTGAGCTGTCGCTTGCTTAAGCTCTCGTCTCATATGAGCAATACGCTGCATTGCGATAAGTTTAGAGTTCAGTACCAGTTTATCTACCGGCTTAATTAAATAGTCATCACCGCCCGCGTCTATGGCTTTAGCAATCATTTCTGGCTCTTCGTGACTACTCAAGAAAATAATAGGGATCCAATCCGGAAACGTTTCTCTTATATGAAGAGAGACTTCAAAACCGTTAATATCTGGCATTGATATATCGAGTAACACCAGTTCCGGCTCAAAACTCTCGTAGGTATTTAACGCCTCTAGTCCACTACCTACGGCTTTTACAATATGTCCAAGTTGCTTTAGACGAATAGCCAACTGCATCCTGTCTAGCTGAACATCGTCAACCAGAAGGATTCGCATCGATGTCCCTGTCGGTTGCATAACGCGTTCCATTTTTAATTATGTCTTTATTAAACATATACCATACTCATAGAGTTGTTGCATTCGACTCATAATTAAGTGCTATATTTTTGTTTGAATATCACGGAATCCATTGCATAAAGCAGTTAGACTGGACGTTACCCTATCTAATCATGGCCTGTGAGCAGAAGTTCAACAAACTCATTCACTTTGGTCATCTTGTGGATTAATGGGTATAGCTATTTGATGCATTTGGTATTAATATTCCCGCCTTTTTGTAATGAGAGACACACCATGTCAGAAGCAACTAACAGCGAAAGCAAAAAAATCGATCTAGCCAGCATTTCTCCAGAGCTACGTAAAGTTATCGAATTTGACGAAGTTCCAGAGCAAATGTTCGAAATGGTTACCTCTATCCATGAAGTGTCTGAAGAAGCGGTACGTGAATCATGGGACGAAATGCCAGCAAGTGCACAGAACATTCTAGACAACTTTGAACAGTTTCATGCTCTAGTTTCTGTAGGCCAAGCATTCGCTGGTATTAATGTGATGGAAGAGTTTCCGACTCTTAATCTGCCAGAAAACATGACAGATGAAGATAAAGAAGAATACCGTGCTCAACTACTTGATAATGTGCTTCACAACTGTGTGAAAGACATGGTTAAGCAACTTAAGAAAGCACGTCGTGACCCACTTCTTAAGCGTGAATTCAAAGAAGTATTCGCGAAGTAATTCCGACATTCTTCTAGTAACAAAGGCCGCACTTTGCGGCCTTTTTTGATCATGAAGCGTAAATCAGTCTAAACGGTTAATGAGGCGCTAGTGCCATATCTTTTTGTGTCACACTGACACCTTTAATTTGTGCAAAAACACGGCTACCAACTTTTAGGTTGAGATCATCAAGGGCCCACGGTGTGATCGTTGCCCACAAATAACATTTCTCGTCTAGCTTGAGTGATACATTAATACTCTGCTTGTCATCGGCTGCGTTAAACGCCTCAATGGAATCGACAATAGCAGGCAAAATATTTCGAATCGACGTCGCCTTGGGTTGCTCGAGCGTGATAGAAACGTCGTTGGCACGCACTTGCAAGCGTATTGGCGTGTCTGGTGTTCCGTCAATCTTTTGCACCCACAGGAATACATTAGGTGCAAGGCTGATACAAGTCAGTGCATAACGTTCATGATGTTCAGCAATCCGGCCTTCAAATAAGCTGCTTTGATCTGAGAAAGATTGCCATGGACGCATAGCATGAGAAGCCCACACTTCCTCAAGCTTACCTGAACTCGAAATTTTACCTTGGTCAATAATTGCAAGGTGCTGAGCAAGCCTTAAAATTTCCTGGAGACTGTGTGTGACATAGATAATAGGGATATTTACCTTCTCCGACAACTCCTCGAGAAAAGGCATTACCTCACGCTTTCTTGGCATATCGAGTGAGGCAAGTGGCTCATCCATCAAAAGCAAATTGGGTTTAGATAGCAATGCGCGCGCAATCGCAACACGTTGCTTTTCACCACCAGAAAGTGATACCGGAAAGCGCTTTAGTAACGGTTTGATAGACAAGAGTTCGGTGACTGCATCAAAATACTCGTCATCTTTTTCTTTAACGCCATATAACAAATTGCCTTGAACCGAATAGTGAGGAAACAAACGTGAATCCTGAAACACATAACCAATACCACGCTTGTGCGTTGGTAGGTTGATTCCCTGTTCACTGTCAAACAAAACATGCTCACCAACCGCAACATACCCTTGCCTTGGAGTTACCAATCCGCTGATGATGTTAATCAACGTCGTTTTACCAGCACCAGATCGTCCAAACAAGGCACTAATTCCGTTACAGGGTAACTTAAGTTTAATGTCGAAGTCAGCCTCACCAAGCATTTGTTTAAATTGGACTTTAATCGTCATTGCTTCGCACCCAATCTGCTTGCCGCTTTACGATTTAGCCATTCAGAGATCATTAATGTAGACAAGGCTAACGCGATAGAAATGATACACAGACGAGCCGCCTGCATTTCTGCACCTGGCGTTTCAATAAAGTTGTACATTGCCAGCGGAATCGTTTGGGTCTCACCCGGAATGTTAGAGACGAAACTGATCGTCGCCCCGAATTCGCCAAGACTACGAGCAAATGACAGCATCGTGCCCGTAATAATTCCGGGAATGGTCAGTGGTAACGTGACGGTGAGAAACACTTTTAAAGGAGAAGCGCCTAACGTAGAGGCTGCGTGCTCCAATTTAGGGTCGACGCTATCTAAGCTTAAGCGTACTGAACGAACCATCAAAGGCAAAGCCACGACAATACAAGCGACTACTGCCCCTTTCCAATTAAAGCTAAATACTACCCCTAAGTTTTCATAGAGCCACTTTCCAAGGAACCCTTGTCGTCCTAAAGAAATCAACAATAAATAGCCGATTACCACTGGCGGCAATACCAGTGGTAAATGAATTAAGCTATCGAGAATCGATTTACCAATGAACGTTTTTCGAGAAAGTAGCCAAGCAAGAAAAACGCCGAGAGGAATCAGCCAAAGTACTGCGTACGCGCCTACTTTGAGGCTTAACATTAAGGCTTGGTATTCCAGTTCTGTCACGCTTCGTTCCTATAATTGAAGGCCGGTTTATTGCTGAAAGCCATATTGAGCAAAAACGCGTGCGGCTTCGTCCGATTTTAGGTACTGGAAGAACTGCTCTGACTCAGTAGAATCATTCACAATTGCAGCCGGGTAAACAATAGCCGCATGCGTATCACTTGCAAATTCGCCGAGAATTTTGACTTTATCAGTTAACTGAGCATCGGTTTTGTAGACCACACCTAAAGGCGCTTCTCCACGTTCAACCAACGCCAAAGCTAAGCGCACATTCTTTGCTGGTGCGACGTGAGTTTGAACCGCTTTCCATACACCCAGTGTAGTCAATGACTCTTTCGCGTACATACCAGCAGGTACTGACGTCGGATTGCCTAAAGCAAGACGATTTCCATGCAATGCCTTCTCCCATGCCTTTGCATCAGAAAAGTTAAATGAGGTTAATTCTGAAGACTGAGGAGCAATCAACACTAAGCTATTGCGCACTAGATTTGTGACATTGTCACGATAAATGACTTCTTTATCGACCAAATAATCCATCCATTTCGTGTTCGCAGAAATGAATACATCCGCTGGTGCGCCATTGATAATTTGTCGAGCGATAGAAGAAGAACCACCATAAACGGGAGTGATAGAAACGTCATACTTTTCTTCAAAGTTTTGCGCGATCTCGTTAATCGCATTCGTCATAGAAGAGGCTGCATACACTTTTAGGTTCGTTGCTGCGTTTGCTGAAAATGAAATGCTTAATACTACCGTAAGGCAAGCATACTGTTTCCATGCTTTCATAGAGATACTCCAATACAAGGCAAGCGAAAGAACAGGTTATTTGAATATAAAGTTCAATCAGTTAATGTGCTATTTAAACAAAAAATCAAGGCGCATATGTTGTTCTATCGCATCTGCGATGCGATTAATGCCTTGCTCCTTTAACTCTTCAAAGTCTTGTTGTTTGATTTGGGTGCCGTTTACCCATTCTGATACCAGGCTTAAGACATCTGCCTCGTCAAAGAACCCGTGAAGGTAGGTTCCCATGATTTGACCACACTCGCTGATCGCCCCTTCCGCTTCACCGGAACTGAATGTAAGAGGTTGCAGGCCCCGTACTTCACTTCGCCCTACATGGATTTCATAACCCTTTACATTGGCTGTTTTGCCGTTAAGAGAAAGCTGTGCTTGTGTGTTTGTAAGCTGTTTGCTGTTAGTTAGCGTCGTAGTGATATCAAGCAAGCCAAGTCCTTCGCTTTGACCTGGTTGGCCTTCGACGCCGTTTGGATCATCAATCAAGTTTCCAAGCATCTGGTAGCCGCCACAGATACCAATCACTTTTCCACCAAGACGAATATGACGCAAGATATCTTTATCCCACCCTTGGCTTCTTAGATACTCTAAGTCGTCTCTCACTGATTTGGTCCCAGGCAAAATAACAAGGTCGGCTTTATCTATTTTTTCGCCTTTACCTACATAACGTAGATTGATATCTGGATTCAATCGCAGCACATCAAAATCAGTATGATTACTAATCCGGGTTAAAACAGGCACAACAACATTCAGTTTTACCTCAGAGTGCAACTCTTGCTGCGCAGTGATCGCGTCTTCTGCTTCTAAATTCAAACCATGAAGAAAAGGAAGTACACCAAGTACAGGTTTACCTGTTTTTTCTTCTAGCCAATCGAGGCCCGATTGCAATAAACGAATATCACCTCGAAAACGGTTGATAACAAATCCTTTTACTCGCGCTTGTTCAGATTCAGAAAGTAACGCAAGTGTTCCGTACAAATGTGCAAACACTCCACCACGATCAATATCAGCAACAATGATCACTGGTACATCAGCGGCCTCAGCAAAACCCATGTTTGCAATATCGCCTTCTCGTAAATTGATTTCAGCAGGACTCCCCGCGCCCTCGATAATGATCGAATCAAATTCTTGAGTCAGACGAGAGAAGGAATCTAACACCGTGTCCATCGCCACTTTCTTGTAATCATGAAAGCCAGCCGCATCCATATTGGAAATCGCCTTACCCTGCAAAATGATCTGAGCACCTGTATCACTGTTAGGTTTAATTAAAACCGGATTCATATGTACGGTTGGCTCAATATTACACGCCTGTGCCTGAACGGCCTGTGCTCGACCTATTTCACCGCCATCTTTGGTTACCGCACTATTTAGTGCCATGTTTTGTGGCTTAAATGGGGCAACATTTATCCCTTTTCGTGCTAATACACGGCATAAACCTGCCACAAGGACACTTTTTCCGGCATCCGAAGTGGTGCCTTGAACCATTAAAGATGGGATCGCTGATTTCATGAACATTTGTAAGGAATAGAGGAAGATGAACAATCATAACGTCATCGTCCCCACTTACTCAAGCAAATGAATAGAATATGAATGTTGAAATCATCATTGGTTCAAACAAGCCCTGCTTTAATGACCCCATCAAAACAAACCGATGAGGATGTAACATGAAAAAGAATACAATTATCGCAACAATCGCCGCCTTAGCTATTGCTCCTTCTATCGCGTTCGCGAAAGATAACGCTCAAAACCAATCAAACTTGCAGTTTAACGGTCCTGTCACTGTGGAAAAATTGGATGCCTTGCTAAACGACTCCAATATGTTTACTGAAAAAGATGTGGTCGTTGAAGGTAACTTATTGCGTCAAGTTCGCGCGGATAAGTTTGTCTTTAGCGATGGTTCCGGTGAAGTGATGGTCGAACTCGATGACGATATTCAGCTAAATACTCCGATTGATCACACGACTAAAGTCCGTCTGTTTGGCGAATTTGAAGGCGGAAATAAGCCAGAGATTGAAGTCGAACAACTCGTGGTCATGTAAAACAAAACCCCGATTGCTGTGCATATCAACATGATGTAGTGACGATTACAGCTAAATAGTGACGGCAAGCACTTAAAATGATAGCTTTATCAATCTTGGTCTGCTTTTTGCAGACCATTTTTTTGTTCATTTTAATCATCTTGCCCGGAGACACCATGCTAGGTAAAGCTCTAAAGGTTGCAGCCTTTGGTTTGTGTGCTATTTTGCCACTTTCCGCACATGCAAATAATTTCAACTACAACACGATGGAATTTCGCATGGGTACTAGCCCTGGTACATTTGGTGGCGAGTTCAATACCTACTTTACAGAGAATACCCATTTCATTGCTCGCGCAGACAGTGAGTTTAGCGGAGACTGGGACATTGCTGGTGGTATAGGCTTTAATGGGCCAGCAGGCCAATTTGCAGATATTTATGGCCAAATGTTGGTACACAACATTAAGGAGAACGGCAGTGATAAAGTGGGCGACGAGTGGCGCACGGAAGTGAATATTGGCACTCGTATTTGGTTTATGCAAAATGTTGAGCTACATGGCCGTATCGGCCAAATCATAGATAATGACGATTCGAACACCATTTACAATCTGGGCGCACGATTCCACTCAACTCAGCAACTATCGCTTGGTGCAGATTTCAAAAATAATGGTGTCTATGGCCAGCAAATTGTAATGTCTGCTCGTTTTGCATTTTAGTGGACATGACTACTAGGGCATCACAAGCAAGCATATGATTCAATAAAAATAGCCTCCGATTTTGGAGGCCATTTTTTGTTAATCACGAATTATTAGCTTGTAGCAGAAACCAGCTTTAATACATCAGTTTTTAGCGGTTTTTTTAGGTTTATCTTGCACATATTTTTTCGATACATCTACAACGGCGATATCTCTAAAAAAGCTTCGACCAAGCAAAATTGGAAACGTCATATGTCCGCGATCCGCTAACGTAAACTCTGTCTTTTCTTTGTGATCCCCAACGGTAATGTAGGCTTTTACCACCGCTCGTTTATCCACCTCTTCTGACGAAGACTGCTTAACTTTAGCCCAGCGCTCAACGGGTACTTTAAATTCTTTGGTGTCTTTGTCACCTAAATCTATCTTAAATTTAACCCAGTCTTTACCATCACGCTCAAACGGAACAATGTCAGTCGCACTAATTGATGATGTTGTCGCACCTGTATCGACTCTAGCCTTGAAAGTCTGGTCAATTTCAGGAACATAAACCCATTCTTCAGAACCAAGAATTAACATGCCATCGGGTGTTTTTGTGACCTTGACTGGCTTCTTAGGCTTTGGTTCCGGCTTTTTCTCAGGTTTCGCTTCTGGTTTGGGCTCCACCTCTGGCTTTGGATCTACATCAGGTTTCACTTCTGGCTCGACTTTAACGGGCTCTTCGACCTTTGGCGACTCTGGCTCAACAGGTTCCTGCGTCGTTTGAGTTGACGTACAAGCAATTAAACTGCCGCTCATCATAAGCGGCAGAATCAGTTTCCAGTTTTTCATCCACACTCCAATTAAGCTTGAGATACTTTCTTAATTGCGTCCGCTACGTATGGAATATGAGTTTCGGTAAGTCCGGCAATGTTAATTCGACCATCGCCAACACCATAAATGCCATAATCTTCACGCAGTTGCGCCATTTGGTTTCCACTAAAGCCTAGCACAGTAAACATGCCTTTGTGACCCTCAATGAAATCAAATTGATCTGTATTATGGTTGTTTCTCAACTCGTTACACAAACTTTGACGAAGGCTAACCAAACGATGTTGCATTTCACTCAATTCTTGCTTCCAAACGGAAGTGAGATTGTCATCTTGCAGAATGGTCTTAACTAAAGCTGCACCATGGTCGGGTGGCATCGTGTAAGTCGAGCGAGCTAGAGTGAGGAGTTTACCTTTTGCATTGGTTACATCATGCATGTTCTTACCAACCACAATCGCTGCACCAGTTCGTTCACGGTACAGACCAAAGTTCTTCGAACATGAAGTAGTAATCAACATCTCTTCAACGTTATCTGCCATAAAACGAAGACCTTTTGCGTCTTCTTCTAGGCCATCACCGAAGCCTTGGTAGGCAATGTCCACAAATGGGATGAAACCGTTCTTCTGCGACAATTCTGTAATGGCTTGCCAAGCAGAGAAGTCAATATCCGCACCAGTTGGATTGTGGCAACAACCATGAAGAAGTACCACATCTGAAGGCCCAGCTTTCGCAAGATCATCCATCATTTTTGCGGTGTCTACTTGTTTCGTTTCCGAAGAGAAATAGTGGTAGAACTTAACTTTAAGGCCTGCTGCTTCCATTACTGGCTTGTGGTTTACGTAGCTTGGGTTGGAAATCCAAACCGTCGTATCTGGCTGTGCGATCTTCATCAGATCACCGAGCATACGCAGCGCACCACTTGCACCTGGCGTTTGAATTGCTGCAACACGATCCATTGCAGACGTTCCCGTCAGCAGCAAATCGATCATGCTTTTATTAAATTCTTCGCAACCCGCAAGACCAACATAAGACTTGGTTTTTTGAGTTTCAACAACGACATCCTGCGCCATTTGAATGGCTTTCATAATCGGCGTTTCGCCTGCGCTGTTTTTGTATACGCCAATGCCAAGGTCAACCTTGTTTGGACGTTCATCGTTACGGTATGCAACGGATAGAGATAAAATAGGATCTAATACGGGAGTTGGGAGATTAGAAAACATGAAAGTCATAACCCTTTGAAATTCAAGTACCGAACCTCACGTTAACACCATCGCAAAAAATGACGAAATGATTTTTCACTTATTTCATCAATTAGAGAACAAAATTCTGGCTTACGGTGAGTTTTGTGCGCTCTATCGTTCAGAAAAAGAACGATTCACTCCTTGTCGTACCAATCCACTCTACCGTTTTTTCTAAACTCTCTTGGTGTCATGGTCGACCACGCTTTAAAACGTGTACTAAAGTTAGCGCTTGTCGGATATCCGACTATTTCTCCAATATGCTGAATTGGCCATTCTGTTGAACGAAGTAACCTAGCAGCATATTCCATGCGCATACGCGTTAAATGTGCCATTGGGCTTCGACCAAACTGCTTTTGAGTCAGTCGATGCAAATGAGGCTCCGAACATGGATATAGAGCCGCCACCTGCTCAACGCTCCAATCCTTATGGAGCTGACGTTGGACAAGGTCAAATACACGCCGAAGCCTCAATTGGCTGCGTGATATCGACTCTGAGGGCGGCATGTTTAACATCAGCTCTAACTGAGCCACACTATGCTCACCTACCGCACCACCATAATCGATTGGAAGGTGAATGCTGCGTAGTAGTGTTTGGATACATGCATACATCACTTCAGGTGTAGATGAAAGCTGGTAGCGAACATCGCATTCTAATATCGGCCACTCTCTATCAGGAGCAAGAAAAAGCCACGCGATCTGCCAAGGTTCTTCTTCTATACCAAAACCGTTTTCAACACCTGCGGGTACTGTAATCAACGAGCCCGGTTCCAAATCGTATCGATAAGTCCCACTCTCTAGCCACCCTTTACCACGCACCGTATAGAGCAGCATGTGTTTCTTTTGGTTTTTACGATAAACAGAGAAGAAGTCACGACAAGTGGCAATGCCGCACTGCACAATGCCTCTCTCCTCAAGTGCTAATACTCGACTGTGATCAATAAACTCTTGATAAGTTTTTTCTGAAATCGCGTAGCGTTCTTGTTTATCTTCCATGATTTATTGGCTCACATGTGCGTTAGTAGAGAGTTTTACAAAGGTTTTGGATTCCTTTGAAAAATACACCGCCAAATCATGAGGATAAACTACTCGCATTAATCTTTAAGGAGAAATGCGATGCTCTTAACACGCGAATACATCGATAAAGTATTTTGGCAAAAACTGATTACGATTGGCCTACCTGTTTCACTTCAGTCCATGCTTTTTGCTTTGCTCGGCGTCGTGGATATTTTCATGGTAAGCCTACTCGGTGAATCTGCAACGGCAGCAGTTGGAGTTGGAAATCGTATCTTTTTCTTCAACTTAGCGGTTGTCTTTGGCCTATGCGGTGCAGTTACCGTACTTGCTTCTCAATACTACGGCTCAGGAAACCTAGCCGGAATTCGCAGAACGTTGGCGCAATCTTGGTTTATTTCCATTTTGGTGACGCTGCCGTTTATCGTTCTTTATGCGATTTTTGATGAAGAGATCGTCTCTTTTATGTCAGACGATCCTGAATACGTCACTTATGCACGTGATTATCTTGTGGTTACGGGCTTTAGCCTCATTGCTACGGCGATAGTAGTACCGATTGAAGCGGTATTGCGCTCCGTGGGCCAAACCAAACTGGCAACCAACGTTAGTATCTCCGCCATTGTCGTTAACATCGCGCTTAATTATGTTTTGATTTTTGGTTTATTTGGTTTCCCTCAATGGGGCGTATTTGGTGCAGCCGTAGGTAGTTTTGTTTCTCGATTTTTCCAAACCGCCGTCTTGATTTATTTTTTCTACAAACGATATGCTTACCTAATTCCGACTAAGTTCGATTGGGTACAAGGCCGCTTAAAACAGTATCGAAAAAAGTACTTTAAGGTTTCTTTACCCATGTTGGTCCACGATGCGCTTTGGACTGGTGGATTGATCGTTTACAGCATCATCTATGGTCAATTGGGCGTTTCAGAACTGGCGATCATCTCATTCTTATCACCGATTGAAGGGGTACTGATTTCAACCTTTATGGGATTTGCGGTCGCTGCATCCGTTCTTCTTGGGAATGATATTGGTGCAAAACATTATGACCGAGTCGAGAAAACGGCGTGGTGGTATGTGTTAACCAGCGCAATCTTAGCCACCTTGCTGTTTTTCCTAGTGTGGTTGAGCTCGCCCATGATTCATCACCTATTGGTACTGAGCCCGTTAACCGATGCAGACATGGCACTTAACGTATGTTTAGTCATGGCGCTAGGTATGATTTTGAGGGTGTTTAACATGGTTGGGATTGGCGGCGTACTAAAGAGTGGCGCTGATATTCGCTATAGCATTTTCATCGACACGTTCGGTCAGTGGGCTATTGGCATCCCCCTTACTTATTACACAGGCATGGTGTTAGGGCTGCCTTTGCATTTTGTCTTGATGTCTCTGCTCGCGGAAGAGTTAGTGAAAGGCGTACTGACGACTTACCGTATTCAATCTAAACGTTGGATAAATAATATGGTTGAAGATGACCAATCGGTGACGGCGTAACCAAAAAGACATTAACGAACTCACACCAAAAGGGCTCACCCGTTATGCACGCGTGAGCCCTTTTTATGTGCGGAGAATGCTTGATTAGATGTCCGTAAAGCGATGAATGATTTGGTTTGAACTGCCACGCCATTCGAGATTGAGGTCTTTCTTGTCTTGTTCAAACTTACCATCAATCAAAACATCGATGTATTGCACCACTTCCCTTTGCGCGTTATTCAGTTCCGTCAGCGTGTAGCCAGTCCAAACCCAAATGTCTTTACCTGGGCACTCCTCTCTCACCCTTTTCACTATCTTCAAAATATGAGGCACATTAGCAGGGTGAAGCGGATCTCCACCCGACAACGACAAGCCACGGCGTTTGATACGCGTGTCGTTTAAGTCAGCGATGATTTTGTCTTCCGCTTCTTGCGTGAAAAGTACACCAGAATCCAAACGTTGCGTCGACTGGTTATAACACCCACGGCACTGATGCACACAACCCGACACAAACAGCGTGCAGCGCGTACCCGGTCCGTTAACAACGTCAATTGGATAGTATTGGTGGTAATTCATAATGCGTCTCTGTGTTATCGCGAAAGAGAAAATCAACCTGTTTAAAGTTGATTTTCAAAGTGTTAAAACGAGTGGTAGTAAACCTTACAGGTGTTTAACTCGGCGCTTCACTTCTTCTTGCTTACCGAAGTTAAACGGGCGTGCATCTGGGCTGCCTAGGTAGCCACAAACTCGACGTGTTACTGATACTTTAGTTGAGTCATGGTTACCACAGCTTGGGCAAGTGAAGCCTTTACTTGTACAGTCAAACTCGCCGTTGTAGCCACACTCGTAGCACTCATCAATTGGCGTGTTTGTACCGTAGTAAGGCACTCGGGTGTAACTGTAGTCCCATACGTTTTCTAGTGCTTCAACGTTACGTTGCATGTTCGGGAACTCGCCGTAACAGATAAAGCCGCCGCTTGAGATTTCTGGGTAAGGCATCTCAAAGTCGATCTTGTCGTATGGGTTCACCTTCTTCTCAACATCTAGGTGGAAGCTGTTGGTGTAGTAACCTTTGTCTGTTACGCCTTCAATTACGCCGAACTCTTTCGCATCGATGCGGCAGAAACGGCTACATAGGTTTTCACTTGGCGTTGCATATAAGCTGAAACCATAACCTGTTTCGTCAGCCCATTGATTCACAGCATCTTTTAGATGCTTGATGATCGCGACCGCTTTTTCACGCAAAACAGCGTCATCATAAACGTGCGCTTCTGTACCGAATAGCGCGTTAATTGTCTCGTGTACACCGATGTAACCAAGAGAAATAGACGCACGACCGTTCTTGAAGATATCTGCGATTGAGTCGTCTGCTTTCAAGCGAACACCACATGCGCCTTCCATGTATAGGATTGGGGCCACACGTGCTTTCACGTTTTCAAGGCGAGAGATACGTGTCTCTAGTGCTTTACGAGCAAGACGTAGGCGGTCATTTAGAAGCTCGTAGAATTTCTCTTCGCTTCCGTTTGCACGGATAGCGATACGAGGAAGGTTCAAGCTCACGACGCCAAGGTTGTTACGACCTTCGTGAATCAGCTCACCGTTTTCTTCGTAAGTACCAAGGAAGCTACGGCAACCCATTGGCGTTTTGAATGAACCGGTTACTTCCACTACTTTGTCGTAGTTAAGAATGTCTGGGTACATACGCTTAGACGCACACTCAAGCGCAAGTTGCTTGATGTCGTAGTTTGGATCTTCTGATTTGTGGTTCAAACCATCTTTGATGCCGAATACAAGTTTAGGGAATACCGCTGTTTTACGGTTCTTGCCTAGACCTGCAATACGATTCTTCAGAATCGATTTCTGGATAAGGCGTGATGCCCAGCTTGTACCAAGACCAAAACCAAACGTAACGAATGGTGTTTGACCGTTCGCCGTGTGTAGCGTGTTTACCTCGTACTCTAGAGATTGGAACGCGTCGTAACACTCTTTCTCAGTGCGTGCTTTTGCGAACTCTTCTGGCTCAGCAATGTTCCACTCTTTTGCGATCTCTAGGTGTTTCTCGTAGCTTGTGATTACGTACGGTTCTAGAACCTCATCAATACGGTTGATGGTTGTACCGCCGTAAATGTGGCTCGCGACTTGAGCAATGATTTGCGCTGTTACCGCTGTTGCAGTCGAAATTGATTTTGGCGTATCAATCTCAGCGTTACCCATTTTAAAACCATGCGTCAGCATGCCTTTAAGATCGATAAGCATACAGTTAAACATTGGGAAGAACGGTGCGTAGTCTAAATCGTGGTAGTGAATGTCACCCACTTCGTGCGCTTGAACCACATCGCGAGGAAGAATGTGCGTCTTCGCATAGTGTTTCGCTACGATACCAGCCAACAAGTCACGTTGAGTCGGAATTACTTTGCCGTCTTTGTTCGCGTTCTCGTTGATTAGATCCAGATTACTTTCTTCAATCAAACCTTCGATTTCGCGAGTTAGTGCACTTTGCTTCTCACGAGCGATGTCGCGATCGTGGCGATATTCAATGTAAGAACGCGCTAGGGCTTTGTAAGGACCTTGCATGAGTTCATTTTCGACTAAGTCTTGAATCTCATGGATGTGAACTTCATCGTGTTCTCTTAACTGTAACTCGACAGCAAGAGCCACATTAAGAGCATAAATAGCGACATCTTTATCTTTGTTTTCCGCTGCTGCTTCAACTGCTGCTTGGATACGATCCCTGTTGAACGGAGCTCTTGATCCGTCGCGTTTGATTACGATTGGTTTCACTTTGTTCTCCTTACCCGAGCATACTCACAGAGTTATCCACAAACACACTATATGGGGTTATTTTTTATTCTGGCAACACAATATATTGTGGCGTATTTAACGAGAAGCACCACTCGAAAACATTGATTTTGATCAATAAAGATTGGCTAGCGAACAAGAAGAAATCGATCTTATTGGCGTTGATCTCAGTTGCGAAGAAAACCATGAAAATTGCAAAATTGGTACTAAATCTACTTGCTATTTTTGGAGGTCTTGTAGGATAAAGGATGGAAAGGAATACGCTAAAAGATAGGAGTGCAACAGGCCAAAATGCGATCACTTTTTGTTACGTTAATATTACTTTTTAGTTCTCTTTCATTTGCTCAAAACTCCATCAATCTAACCAGTTGGAACATAGAATGGTTATCTATAGATGGTGGAAAAGTGTCGAGAACACCACAAGATTTTGAAAAACTGACCCACTATGTGGATAAAACACAAGCCGACATTTTTGCTTTTCAAGAAGTCGAAAGTGCTGCTGCCATCCAAAAAGCCGTTGGCAATGACTTCACTATTTATCTTTCCGATCGTTCAAACGCCTCCAACCGACACCTTCAGTTTAACGACACCAACCAATACACAGGCTTTGCCGTGCGCAATGTCGTAAGCGTATTAGACAAGCCAGACTTCTCTATCACACGAGGCAACAGCAAGCTTCGCTTCGCGAGCTACCTTGTTTTAAATCCAAACCAAGAAAACGAGACTCACCTACTCTCTGTACATCTGAAAGCGGGTTGCAGTGGCGCGTATCGTAATAACCGCGATTGTAAGATAGTGAAACAACAAGGACTGGCACTAGCTAAGTGGATAAAAGCGCGCGAAGACAACAAACAACAATATGTGGTGCTTGGCGACTTTAACCACAATCTGGGTTATCGAGGAGATTGGTTATGGGAAGTACTATCGGACAATACCGATGCTAAGTTAGTGACCAAAAATACCAAAGCGGAATGTAAAGTGCGTTCTAATCGTAATCCGAATAAAACCCACCAATTCCGCTCGGTGATAGACCACATTATTGTGAGTGGTGATTTAAAGGCGTCGTCTGGTGTTCAAACTGTTTTCAAAACACAAGATGTGCTCGACTACAAACTGAGTGATCATTGCCCGGTATCTACGACGCTCTCTTTTTAGCCACGAACCACTCTTTTAGCGGTGAATGACCCAACCAACATTGCCGCTATAAAGAGCAGAACTTGTACGTTGCCAGTAAAAAGGCTGGCAAGCGCAGGACCAGGACACACACCCAGTAAGCCCCAACCAATACCAAACAGTGCTGCACCACCGACTAACTTTTTGTCTATCGTTTTAGAAGTCGGACAGACAACCTCATCACCAAACACAGATTCGCTTCTTGGCTTTATTAATAAAAGATAAGCAGGAACGAACACAACAAGTGCTCCGCCCATAACGAAGGCTAAGCTTGGGTCCCATGAACCGGTAATATCAAGAAAGCCGATCACTTTTGCCGGATCTGCCATACCAGAGACCACCATACCAATACCAAAGAGCACACCAGAAAATGCAACAACGGACATTTGCTTAATACTTTTCATTACGTGAGTTTTCATAACGACACTATTCCTCACGATACTAGCAAGACGGTTAACATGGCTGTGGCCATAAAAGTACACGTCGCGACCACAGAACGGATTGAGAAACGCCCTATTCCACAAATGCCATGGCCACTAGTACAACCATTGCCGATACGCGTACCAACACCGACTAACAAGCCAGCAACGATAACTAAAATAAGAGAACCGCTGTACTGATCTGGTACATGCCCGCCAAGAACATAAACAGCAAACAAGCCACCTAATACCATCGCAATTAAAAAAACAATTCGCCAAACGCGGTCTGCGCTCTCAACGGCACCGTTTAAGATCCCACTGATCCCAGCAGTCTTGCCAGTAAATAGCATCAGTGTTATCGCTGATACGCCAACTATTATGCCGCCCAACAGCGACATCCAAGGAACTTCAAACATAGCAACCGCCAAACTAATTACTTACAGAAAACTTGCTTAAAGGCCTCAACCAACGGACCAACTCTTTCATCAGAAATTGAATAAAATACCTGCTGAGAAACTTTTCTAGCTTTAATAATGTCGTGCTTTCTCAATACGGTGAGATGTTGTGAAAAAGCAGATTGGCTTAATGATGAACCTTCAAACAGTTCACCAACCCCTTTCTCGCCTTCAATCAGCTTACACATCACGATTAGGCGCTCTGGATGAGCCATAATTTTAAGCAGCTCACTCGCTTCGGTCGCACTTTGTAGCATACTGTCGTCCATTCTTATGCCTCTTCATTACTACATTACATTTCATTAGATATTACTAATTAATATTATTAAGTCAATGCTAATGTAGATTAAATAACATTAGACTTAGCTAATTTATTTAAGTAAGGTGTAGGCGTTTTCGATCATTCAGCAGGAGAAATCCATGAGCAAAATCGTGATTATTGGTGGGGTTGCTGGAGGTGCATCTGCAGCAGCTCGCGCTCGTCGTCTTAGTGAAGACGCAGAAATCATTATGTTTGAACGCGGTCCATTTGTGTCATTAGTCAACTATATGATAGACGACATTAAAAATAGTTTAGCACTGCTCTTAATATAATCTTAAAAACAAACAAAAATTTACTTGTTTTCGAGTGTATTATTGTTTGTTTTTTACTCGCTAAGTTGGAGTGTCTATATGACCAAAATTCTCATTGTCGGTGGTGTGGCTGGCGGTGCATCAGCAGCAGCCCGCGCTCGTCGTTTAAGTGAAGATGCAGAAATTATTATGTTCGAACGAGGTAATTTCGTGTCTTTTGCTAACTGTGGCCTTCCCTATCACATCGGTGGCGACATCAAAGATCGCAGTAAATTATTGCTACAAACACCAGAAAGCTTTTTAGCGCGCTTCAACGTTGATGTTCGTGTAATGAATGAAGTGGTATCGATAAACCGTCAAGACAAAACAGTGACAGTAAAAAATCTTCTTGATGGCTCAGAATACGAAGAGACATACGACTTCCTATTACTTAGCCCAGGTGCAGGCCCTATCGTTCCACCAATCCCTGGTCTGGATAACCCGTTGACTCATTCACTTCGTAATATCCCTGATATGGATCGCATCATTAAAACGATCCAGATGAACAAGCCAGAGCACGCCACGGTTGTAGGCGGCGGTTTCATTGGTTTAGAAGTAATGGAAGCCTTCCACCGACTTGGGATTAAAACCACTTTGCTTGAAATGGCAGAGCAAGTCATGACACCTGTTGACCGTGAAATGGCAGGTTTTGCTCACGCAGAAATCCGTGAAAAAGGGATCAACCTGAAGCTTGGGGTGGCGCTTGAATCTGTTCAGTTCTTACCTAACGAGCATATTGCAAGTATCGAGGCTGGTGAAAGCGAAAAGCACCAACACTTAGAAGGTGAACTGGAACTCACTCTAAATAACGGTGAAAAACTCACCACCGATATTTTGATTATGGCAATTGGTGTTCGCCCTGAGATCAAATTGGCAAAAGAATCTGGCTTAGAAATCGGTGCTCTAGGTGGTATTTGTACCAATGAATACATGCAAACTAACGATCCTTCAATTTACGCTGTTGGTGATGCAGTTGAAGAAAAAGATTTTGTCACTGGCGAGCAGACACTTGTTCCTCTAGCTGGACCAGCAAACCGTCAAGGTCGTATGGCTGCCGATAACATGCTAGGTCGCAAAGAAACTTACCAAGGTACACAAGGTACTGCGATTTGTAAGATCTTCGACCTTGCTGTGGCTTCAACAGGAAAAAATGAGAAACAATTGAAACATGCTGACGTTGAATACGAAAAAGTTTACGTCCATACCGCAAGCCACGCGAGTTACTATCCTGGTGCAGAAGTCGTTTCATTTAAAATGTTGTTTGATCCAAAGTCGGGCAAGATTTTCGGCGCTCAAGCAGTTGGTAAAGACGGTATCGATAAACGCATCGACGTTATGGCCGTGGCTCAACGCGCAGGTATGACGGTAGAGCAACTTCAACACTTAGAATTGACTTACGCGCCACCTTACGGCAGTGCAAAAGATGTGATCAACCAAGCTGCGTTTGTCGCAAACAACATCATCAAAGGTGACGCGATTGCGATTCATTATGATGAAATCGATAAATTGTCTGAAAACCAGGTCCTTCTTGATGTACGTAATCCAGGTGAACTTGAGTCGGTAGGATATCTTGAAGGTGCAATCAACATTCCTGTTGACCAATTACGTCATCGTATGAACGAGCTACCAAAAGACAAAGAGATTGTGATTTACTGTCAAGTTGGGTTACGTGGTAACGTTGCCTATCGTCAGTTAGTTAACAATGGTTACAAAGCTCGTAATCTTATAGGCGGTTATCGAACCTATCTTCATTCAAAAATGTAATTACTATTAACAAAATTGACAGCCAGCACTTTGATCGCTGGCTGTTGTATAACTAACCGTATCCCTTAATAGTCTGTCCACTGTGCTGTAAAATCGGCACTAGCAATTTTGTCAACTAATTGTAAGATTTGGGTACACCTCTCCACCTTCAATTTTCTTCAGAAAAAACAGATGACCAGGTTACTAAGAACCTATCCATAAAGGGATTTATTCCAAACAATGAGGCCACAAGCAAAATGCAGCATGGCATCGTAGTTTTCTATTTTCTTCTCCCAACGAACAAGTAATCTACGATAGCGGTTTAACCAGCTATGGGTTAGCTCCACAATCCAACGATGAGCCTTAAAATCATCAGATTGTTTAACCTCGCAGCCTCTTATACTCGGATTGAACATGAGGGATGTAGTTCAAAGTAACCAGTTCACATGTAACCACTGGCCTGTATAACCTTTGTCTAGATACAGTGGCATTTGTAAAGGTGGTCAATAACACGCTAATGCTTCTAAAGTTTGAAGTACCAATTTGATATCGTGAACGTTGGCACCATCGCTGACTACGGTAAGTGGCAATCCATTCGCATCCGTCAACAAACTACGTTTTACTCCTTGTTTCACTCTGTGTGTTGGGTTCTTTCCTGTTTTTTGAGCCAGCTAAGGGGGACAGCCCCATCCACTGATAGAGAACGCCAATCAACTCCACCGTAAACCAGACCGTTTTGCCAAAATCGCTCAAATACTCCCGCATCTCGCCACTCTTGAAAGCGGCGATGCGCAGAGCTAGAGGGACAAATGCATTCCACTGACAAGCAGTTCTGAGAACAAAAAATGCCGTTCATCGCATCGCGGTTATCGACTCGTCTTCGATGCGTACCTAGAGGATTGTTAGTCTTGTGGACGGGAAGTCGCGGCTCTATTTTTTCCCAGAGGGCATCGGAGATTAGGTATTGTGTTGAACTCATTTGCAGTGTTTTCAATAGGTGTTGATTTAACTAAAACAACACCTATTGAGATAGGTCCTAAGTCTTGAACAGTACTGAGCTAGCCACGACAGCAATACCTCTTTTCTACGGAATATTCCGCTTAGATAGCACAGCTTTATGCTGTGCAGGTGCAAATAAAGATTATTCTTAATACTTGCCGTCCAGCTCAACTTGATAGTCACCGATGATCTCTTCAAGTTCGTTTTTATAGGTCGCTGTTCCTTCAACTATCTTATCTTGGTAGTTCGAAATATCGTGCTCAAGCAAGTCAAGAGACTCTGTTAGCACAATATCACTGTCATTTGAGTACTGTTACTCCTTTTAGCTTTATGCTTCATATAAGCCCCCGTATATATGCTTTAGTAATAACCACACTTACCATTTTTACATTGCCATGCATCTATGGCTAAGTCATCTATATAGTACGTAACTGAACCACGTTTACACCGTCTTATTCTACTTTCCCCAGTTAGTTATTTTCTTTTTCACTTTACCCACATCAACACCGAGCGTTCTAACCATAACAAAGGAGCTGATCGCAAGGTTGGGAATTTTTTTAACTGATTTAAGCAACGCGCCCTTTTGCTGACAAGTAGTTAAAAAAGCGCGATTGATTAGCTAAGATACTATTTCAGTTGAAAAGGATTCAGTTAATCGGAAAAGCACTTTCAACGTTAATTTTTTAGTGTTAGTGAAAATCAAAATCCTAATTATCCCTTGTATGTCTATAAGATAAAAGTTTTTAAAATTACTATTTATCCTCTTCCATATAGGTGAATTTGTAAGACTTTCCAGAGTCAATTCTCTTAGAATTAAAACCAAGCGATTGGAATATATTTTTAATTTTCCTTGTAATTTTAGCTTGTCCTATATTTTCATCTTTACGTTCAGTAATTTTGAGTTTATTTGGAAGAATATGATTGATGATGCTTCTATGGTTATATAGTTCCTTATCTATACCTATAAATGAACCATGAAAATTTTTACCTTTATACTCTTCTCTGCTAGAGATAACAATAAAGTCTTGAACTAAATCAACCTTAAGTATACTTCGAAGGAGTAAAGCTGCTTCGAGTTTAGTTTTCTCAATTGCTGAGGATAGCTGACTAATAGTTCTCCCTGTCATGATAATTTCTAACACATCTTTATCAAAGTGCGGATTTTTTTTCTTACCATAAATACCACTTGGTAAATTATCAAATGAATCTTCAACAATATTGAACTTCAACTTAGCTAAGGTTAATTTAAGAGCATCATAAAAATTATCAATCAGCACTTTTTTTCTAAATTCGATACTGGACTCTATCCAATCCTCAGGAGAATTATTATATTTATTATGGTCTAACGTGCTCGGTGTAGATAGACCAAAAATGCCAAATCGGATCTTCTTTGCTTTCCGTAATCGTCTGGAAGATTGTATTATTTCTTTGGGTGTCAAAACTTTATCACACAAACAATAAACGGTATCCGTGTAATTCGATTCAATACTGAAGCCTTCTTTTAAAACTGGACTGCATATAACAGTATGATACTTAAATATTTCCGTATTTGGGCTACGGATAAATTCTTCGACAGCCTCTTCATGGTGTTCTTTCAAGAATTTGCTTGCAACAATTACAAGTATTTGGTTATCCAAGGCACTTATATAATCTACATTGCCATCATCACTAATAAATCCCGATTCTTTCAAGATAACATCAACTTTATCTTTTGAAGATGAGAATACAAAACAGTTCTCATTCACATTTTGGATTTTATCAATGATAGTTTGTTTTTCATGGCTTCCATTTAAAAGAGATACCTCTATAGACCCAAAATCATGTTCTAGACAAGAATTATATGCGTTCGCGAGCAATACGTTCCTTTCAAAATTTAACAAGCTCTTGATGACATTTTTTGTTATTTTGTTAGTAATATCCGCGTCCATTAACAACAGTTTCGTATTAGGGTCATTTAATGAATATTGAAGTAATTCTCTGACTATAGATTTTTCACGTTCGTCTATATAGCTATTACTTTTTGAATATAATGCCTCAAAAACTTTTTCCACCTCATCAATAATAATTATATCTGATGATATCACAGAATCTATAATATGCGGTTTACTTAATGATTTTAATGTCGTAGCAATATGTTTACTTTCTTCAATTTCATAGAGAACTGCTTCTGATGTTATAATATGGCAAGGCTCTAATTCTACCATTAACTGACTGACTTTTTCTTGTAGCCTATGCTCATAAGACTGAATTACCGACTTCAAATTTGAAATTATCGATGTTTTTTTTCCTATGCGATGAGCATGAATAACAACGTCTAGAGCCAAATCAGTTTTACCACTACCTGTACCTGATTTTAATAGAGTAATATCAGGTATAAACTTCCACAAATCCCCTCGCCCCATACCTCGCAAACGTTTTAAATATCGGATATTCAAATCACTATTGCCATTAATTGCACCTTCAAAATAAATAAAAGAACCAGGATCAGTCACTTCTTTTGAAAAAACCAATGACTCATCAACTATATGATGAACAAAATTTTCGGCTGACTTTCTTTTAATCTCTACAACTGAGGTTAAATCTAGATCTAATGAAAATGCAATTGCACTATCTATATCTTCTTGACTAAATTGATCTTTTACAGATTTTCTAGCTTTCAACATAGCCATTGATGTGCAAAAGTTCGATGCATTATGCCTTATCAAAAATTTATATACAGATAAATAGTAATTAAAAGTTATGTCTTCAATAAGTGGGTTACTTAAAAACTCAAATATTACGTTTCCATCAAGATCATGAAAGAGCATGCTTTTTATATTGGATATATTTAATCCTTTATAAATAAAAAAATTATTAAACATTGAAAACGAGAATTTTTCATCAGAGATATAAATCGCTTTCAACCAATTTTTAACTATAAGACCTCGTTTATGATATTCTAAAGCTCTTTGTATATCATTAACATGTTTAATATGTATGACTCTTCGATTATCGTACATAGCCCATTCTGGAAGCATATCTGATAATACAATGATGCACTCATTACATTTTTTATTTCCATGTAATGAGAAATACTCTTTACTGTTTGCCATTAAATTATAATCATATGAAAATTGATGTATTTACTATCAATCAAAGCGAGATACCTTATCGTGAATGACACTGTTCCGTACCTTCACCCAACTGTCCTATTAAAATAAAAATGCTTTGTAAATCTAACATATTACATGAATTCCCGCACTGATTGTCATAGTAACAAGTCTCTAATGAATGACGACTTGTGCCCCCTTAACCTTATAGTTGTACAGCAACTCCATGTTTATTGGCGCAGCTACGCTGCGAGAAACGATAGGTAAGCCCTGTGTCGCGTCCGTGCCCAACTGTGTGTCTTCGTTTCTCCCACTTCCTTTTCGCTATGCACTTTTTACGTGAATATATAAATTTGACGATAAGTGCATAGCTGACGTCATCCCTCCATTTGATATTGCACAGCTTCGCTGTGCTGACTTGACGCAGCTACGCTGCGAGAATCGATAGGTAGGATCTGTGTCGTATCCGTGCTCAACTGTTTTATGACCAGAAGTTACAATTTCAAGTAACTGATAGAAGTGCCTTAGCGTATATACTCACTTCTCTAATCCCAATAACCAATGTAATATGAAGTAGTCAATCAATCTTAAGGCCATGATAGTTTGAAGTTTTACGTTGTCTCCGACCTACATCTCGACATTCACGGAATACGCCGTGATTATTGGCATGACTTCGATAAAGAAGCTACTTTGATCGTTGCAGGTGACACGGCGAACGGTCTCTCAGGCATAACATACGTAAAGAATGTACTTTGCCGCCACTTTAAAACCGTCATCATGATTGCTGGAAACCATGAATGGTATAGCAACAAAAGTAGATCCTACTGTAAAAAAAGCACACTCCTTGGCAACGAATCCATTACCAAATCTGGCGTTATCAAAGATTATACGAGTTCAGTACTAGTAAGGCTTAAGGCTCATAGCGATACTACTAAAAACCTGTTCTTTTTGAATAATGAATCGATTGAGTTGGAAGGATTCACTATCTTTGGTGGAACGCTCTGGTTTCCTATTCATACATACTCTGCCGAGCTTGTAGAAGCATATTCTGAGTTGATGAACGACATTAAGTTTATTGACAGCTCAATGATTGAAGAGCAGTACAAATCGTTCGTTAAGAACCTACCAGAAAAAGTTGATCTTGTTGTTTCACATCATCTTCCTTCTAAAGAAGCCTTCGCCTCAGAAGTAAATGCCAACAGTGTCTATACTCCCTATTACCAAGCAGGGCTAAGTAATGACTTGATTTCAAGAGCGAGGTTTTGGGTGGCTGGGCATCAACATGATGCTGTAGAGAAACTCATCGCTGACGGTAATACCACCTTAATTTGTAACCCCAAAGGATCTGTCCGCTTGAGAACCAGTGGACTAATGCCTAAAAAAGCTTATTATCTCTAACCACAAGCTAACAAGAAACTTCGGCATTTGAAAGTTCTCTCTACTACTCTTCTTAGTATTCAGATGACCAGATCGTGTCTTTGTCCGTTATCTAGTTAAATATTTTAGGTAATAGCTTTCCCTACCGAACATACGAAAACTTAATTTTTATAAAATGATTTCGGATGGAAATCAAAGTTTACCTTTGTACTAGTAACAATGCCTTCCTCAATAACAACATATATCTCAGCTAGAAAAAATAATTACGTAATACTACGATTATTTTCACCTACCGTGTCAGATAATTCAGCACAGTAAAATATTCATAGACAAACAACAAATGTAAAATTATAATTAATAAATATAAATACAGGATATAAAGGCAAACCAAAATGAATAAATCCACTTTTAAAAATATCACCATCACAGAAAGAGAAAATAAAAGTAAACTCAGACTACGTAAAGGTAAACAGCGCCAGGATACAATTTTCGAAGTAGACCTAAACACGAAAAGCAACATCTTTAATCATGGCGTTACTAGCCACGCTCGAAGTCTAATTAAATTCAATAATATGGCGCAGGCAGAACAACTCGATCAGATGGTCGGGACTATTCTTCACGACATTGCTGCTAATAAAACCAAAATAATTAGTGAATTTAAAGAACATATCTTTCGTGTTAATATAAAAACTGAAAAGATCCAGATTAAAGTAATTAAATCACATAAAGACAAGGTTAAGAAAGCCTTCCGATCAGCTAAATTCAATTGGGACGATCTAGCATGGGAAATTAAGAAATCGTCTGCAAACATGAAAAAGGCATCACAGCTAATTCAAGAAATTAAAGATATAGCGACAGAGGAAGACATTCTCGCAGTTCTTAATGTTAGTGATGGTTACATATCTAAAACTCTTCTAGATATGACTTCATCAAAACAATATCAAACTCAAAATTCTAATGATTAATCAAATGATAATGTTAATCTCTCCTAAATACTCAGTAGCGTACTCTCGCCCGCTTTCACACTCAGAAAATCGAATCACAAGTTCTCTGCTAGTGCAAAGATTTCAGAAAAAGCGCACTGAAAAATGCCCAGCGTGTGCTGGGCTTATCGATAATTCTAGATTCTTTAATCAATGAGTGGGCCAAGGCTTTAGATTGCGAATTTTTCGAGTGTTTTACCTGCATCAAGAGCTTCTTGAATGGCTGACGGAGTGCTTCCTTGACTAGTCCAGGTTTTCTCGATGCCATTTGCATCCATGTATTTGTGCTTCGTGGGTCGAAGTTCATGCTTACCCTGCTTTTTAGATTTCTTAGTACTAGTCGATGATAAAGCTGAAATCAGTTCATTGACATCTAATCCTTGAGCAGAAATTTGTTTTGCTTCTTTTTCTGCTTCTTCTGCACGAAGGGATTAGTTGCACACCACTGCGCTATTGGGATGGAAGACAATTACGATAAACTCCTCGGCTTCAAAGCTCACCAGTAACCACTCTGTTGTTTTTCTACACAAGTTTGTAGTTCACGGCTTTATGAAAGTGAGTCTCCTCATTGTTCATATCGAGTTTTTCCGAGCAGTAAGGACAAAAGCGAATATTAAACGCCGTTTGCCATAAAAGCTCTCCCACGGTATTGATTTCCGTGCTTAGCTCCAAGTCTCTTTCTTTTGCAGTTTCTGAAATGAATAGAAACCATTGTCGATCTGATGTGTAATGATCCGTGAAATAGATAACAACCTCTTCTGGCATGTGTTCACATTGATGCTGTTTATTCATGCATTCACCTTCGGCTTTAATGAGTTTATCTGTCTAAAAGAATACGAAGTTTTCTGATGTCTCAGTCGCTACGTTTCTTCTCGATTTATACCTGTTACAACCATATAGTCCAGGAACACGAGACTCCTTTTGGATCGAGCTTTGCTGATATAAATTGTTGGTAACGGACTTTTCTCTAGTACCAGAATACCTAAAGCGCTCGAGTTGTTCTTCAACTGTTAATGAATTAGCTTTAAAAATTGCTTCTTCATCTGAAATACATAAACTATTCTTTCCAACATTATTATCAGAAAAAATTTCAACACTTCTTTTATTAATGTAATGATACTTTCTTTTTTTCTTAGTTTTTACTTCAAAACTCATAATTATATCCATTAAAAATAAAACCAATAACTTTAATTAACCATAATTACTCCCCACTGTAAAGAATATTTTATAACTTTATGCTCTGCTAATTTAATAATTAAATATTTAATTATTAAATCTCAAATAAAATATAATTATCTGTAGTTATGACTATATAATCTCATCAGATTAATGTTGTTTTAATATTAAACATAACATAGAATGATGTTGCTAAAGCCATTAAGTTTAATCATTTTTAATGTAAGGAGTTCCATCTTGAAAATGATTTTCGAAATGCAGTATCGGCGTAGAGAGAAGTTCATCTATAAACGTGAAGAGATCTGCTCAATCTTTAGAAGTGATGATATTGAGCAGATCATCGCAAAAAACGACTACATCGTCAGTATTGATTTTGAGCGATTTGTTTACTTGCGTTCGACATTGCCGCCTGATTTTTTTGATAAATTAGCCTTGTCACTGCGAGAAGACGAACTGTGTTATATATCTTTCGAAGATGCCCTCTCAAGGTGGAGTGTTATCTCTCAGATCCCGATGATTTTAATTCTGGGTACAACAGGGGAATCAGGTTTTTATAAGACTAGGTTTGGCAGTATTGAGTTTGTCCATGTTCCTCATAGTCGAGAGGTAATACTTTCAAATACGACCGAACCTTATTACGCTATTCGATTAGCTAAGAAATTTTTTGCTTTCGAAGATTTAAAACGGATTGATAGAAACATGCATCTTATCGATTACGAAGAACTCTATTGTGATGACTAAATAATTAAAATGATAAACCTTCACTTTTTATAGAATTTAATTGACTTTAATCATCATCAGTTATAATTTAAAAACAGACTCGTTAAACACCCCGCGTGTCACTTAATAAATCTACAATAAACGAAGTTTTTGGGGTAAGTTTATTAAGGATTTATTATGCAAAATTTGAAGAACTATCAAGAACAGTTAAATAATCAACTTTCTTTGATTAACCGCCCTATACTTACTAGTCATGACATTCGTTTAAACGGCAGAAAATTACATATCACTTCCCCACTAGACCTGTGCCTTACTTTTGCACAATCTATGGAACTTGTGCTCCTTTCGTATATCAAATTGAACGATGGTTCCGTTATTATGGCAACCTTTTCAAGCACGTTTCTATGTCAGGTTGAAAGTGAGGAAGACATTTTAAACGTAGTGTTTGCTCTCAATAAATCTCACTTTAGAAATATAACTGATAATGGGCAACTTCAACTTTATCTTTTTGATGATGTCGATAACAACTCCGAAATGGATGATTTATGTTGCTCTTTCTCAATTAACGACTGGCTAAAACAAGTTAAGACCCATAAAACCTCGTAAACCATATTTTTACTCTATGTTAATCTTTCCCCAGATTGATTGTTGCCAGCGTGTAAACGCTGGCTTTTATCGTCTGTGCCTACCTCACATTTATGCTCAATAAAACACCCATCAACACTATCTGGATTGATGTAAGACCCAAAATGGTTCATACTTCAAACATTAAATAATTCATGATAATTGCTATGGAACAACTTAGCTACGCTCAAAAACAACGTTTGTCTTATATAGATTTCCGTTTGATGTTTGTGGGCCATTTTTCGCGAGCTGAAGTCGTCGCACATTTTAAGATGGGGCTTTCCAATGCCACTCGGGACATTAACCTGTATAAAGAACTGGCTGGCGAGAACCTTGTGTACGACAATGCCGAGAAGCGTTATTTCCAAACGTCATTTTTTAAGCCACTTTTTGACTATGATGCGCAAAAAGCGCTCAGTCAGCTTACGCACAACTTCAGTGATAGCATCGACATAATGGAAGATGTTCGTTTCCCTGTTGAAACACCGAGTCAGCTTGCTGTACCCGATATCCACATTGTTTCTAAGCTAACCCAATCAGCACTCAACAACAAAGCGGTATCGATTGGATACATTTCTCTAGATAGTGGCCCAAGCAAAAGAACGATAGTACCACACACATTAGTGAACAATGGTCTTCGATGGCATGTACGTGCCTACGATATGAAGAGCCATGAGTTTCGTGATTTTGTTGTTACTCGTATAACTAAAGCCAAACTGCTGGATCTAGCGGTATCAGAGTCTCAATCCAAGATGTCAGATAACCAATGGTTACGTATCGTTCCATTAGAGCTAGTACCCCATCCCCAAAATATTAAGCACCCCAAAGCCATTGAGTTGGATTACAACATGAATGATGGTGTTTTATACCTCGATGTTAGAGCTGCTATTGCTGGTTATTTATTACGAAGACTCAATGTCGATTGTTCTGATAGTGCCAGATTACTGTCTCCAGAACACCAATTATGGCTGCGTAACAGTCCAACACTTTATGGTATCGAAAACCTACACTTAGCCGCAGGCTACGAGGGGAATCGAACTCAACTTCATTCTTTAGGAAACATTGATGTCTGAACACAAACGCTACCTAGGCGATCTTATTGGTGGAAGTCTAATGCTCCGTGAAAGCCAAATCATTGCCGATCTACTATTAACAGAACCAACCCTAGAGGCTTGGAACAAAGCGATTGTAGAAGATAACATCTTGCAAAAGCCTTCAGCTGCGTCAGCTAAACGCAATGCCGCGACTATCAAAAAGCGTCTGGAGTCGTTAAACAACGAGTACCTTCAAAAATTAGCTTATAGCGGTACAGAAGAAGCAACACAGTTAATGTTCGCTGCAACATTAATCAACGCCCCTATCCTAGCGGATTTCATGCGAATCGTAGTAACAGACGCAAAGCGTATGTATAGAGAAGCATTGAACGTAGATGACTGGCAGCATTTTTGGCAGGAGCGCGGACGCTTATACCCAGGTTTACTGGAGATGTCAGAGGCATCTACATATAAAATATCCCAAGTCGCGTTCAAAGTTTTAGCAGATGCAGGCTATATAGACTCCACCAAACACAAAAAACTCATGAATATCTTTGTCTCACCTGATGTACGCAGTCTCCTATCAGAGATGGATAGAGATGATATCGTCAGAGCAATGGAGCCATAATGCAAACAGTACAGCAACTCCAGCAACGTTTGGAAAAAGTGCAAGTCAGACTGGAAAGTGATGAATTTCTTACCAATAAAGAATTAGGCGGTGAGATAGGCTTCTACATTTTCGACTACCCTGCTGAGCACGAGATTATCGTTCGAGAGCATATCGACTTTTTGACTAAAAAACTGGCATCACGCAGCGAAATCACAGGTAAACGCTTCGCAAGTATCAATTTGTATGAAATGGTTGTCGAGTTACTGAAGTCTCGTAAGCTCCTCGACCGAGCTTACAAGATGCAATTTGAGAAAGGTGATGATGCCTTATTCAAAGCACTAAAAGGCCCTCTTGAACAAAATCGGTTTGCTGAATTTATTGTGAAACAGGCTAATGTACTTGAGTGCGACTTCGTAATCTTACACGGCCTAGGCAGTGTCTGGCCTATCATTCGCGGGCATGGTCTTCTCAATGCATTGCATGCCAAAGTGGGTAACGTGCCTACTGTAATGTTTTATCCAGGTGAATATGATGGAGCAACATTAAAACCATTCGGCCGTATCGAATCAAATAACTATTACCGTGCGTTCAAACTCGTCCCGTAGCTCAGTAAAAAGTATATGACGATGAACTTGCAAACTTACAATAAGCATGTTGGTTAGAAAAAGAATGAATATTAAACAACTTTTTACGAAAGATATCGCTCGCCCTATCAATGGCGTTGTTAAAGCAGATCAAACCGAAAATGAAACCGTCTTCGTCGAACTTGATGAATACGTAATCACGAATGAACTAAAAGAGCATATAGAGAACTTTTTTAAATTTTATATGCCCTCTGTGTACGATCCTGAACAAGCTGCGATCACTGGCAAATCAGGGATTTGGGTTTCTGGTTTTTTCGGTAGCGGTAAGTCGCACTTCATCAAGATCCTGTCATACCTTTTGAAAAATGTGTCGGCTACTGATGGAAAAACAACTCGCACAGCGTTTGATTTTTTCTCTGAAAAATTGAAAGACGATGCATTCCTAGTTGGTGACATTGAAAAAGCGATCCAGAAAGACAACAAAGTTATCTTATTCAATATTGATAGCCGAGCCGACACTGATGACAAAGAAGATGCGATTCTTAAGGTCTTCCTAAAAGTATTCAATGAAGAAATGGGCTACTCAGGCGATCATGCGCATATTGCCCACTTGGAGCGAGAACTGGATTCTCGTGGACAGTTTGAAGGCTTTCAAACAGCCTTTGAGTCAATTACAGGTGAAAGTTGGCTAGAACAACGGGATTCCTATGATTTCTACCGTGATGACATGGCCGAAGCACTGGCACAGGTTACGGGGCAATCATTAGATTCCACTAAGCTGTGGGTCGAGAAAATTGAAGAAAACTTCCCTCTGGATATTGCCAATTTCTGTAAGTGGGTAAAAGAATACCTTGATGGGAATCCCGATCGCCGCTTGCTCTTCTTCGTCGATGAAATCGGTCAGTTTATTGGTAAAAACACCCAGATGATGCTCAAACTACAAACTATCACCGAGAATCTCGGAACAATTTGTGGTGGTCGCGCTTGGGTGATAGTGACTTCTCAAGCCGATATCGACTCCATTGTTGGCGGTATGCAAGGCTCAAAAAGCCAGGATTTTTCCAAAATCCAAGGTCGATTTGAACGTATTTCGCTTTCTAGTTCCAACACAAATGAAGTCATCGAAAAGCGTCTACTCAGTAAAACAGAGGAAGCTAAAAGTCACCTGTCTGAACTTTATGATGCCAAAGGCGATATCATTCGTAGCCAGTTGAGTTTTGAACAAAGCAATGCGGCAGAAATGGCGAACTATCAAAGTAGCGATGATTTCATCAATACCTATCCATTCGTGCCGTACCAATACAACTTGGTACAAAAGATCTTCACAGGCATCAGCCGTGCTGGTGCTTCAGGGCAACACATGAGTCGTGGTGAACGTTCGTTGATTGACGCCTTCCAAATCGCCTCAAAAAGATTTGCCGATGAAAACGTAGGTCGCTTGATCCCAATTCACAGTTTTTATCACTCTATTAAGAAGTTTCTTGATGATGCTGTCGTGCGTGACATTAACCATGCCGCAGACAAATCTTCCATCGATGAATTTGCAGTTCAAGTTCTGCAAACTTTATTTATGATCCGTTACGTCGATGAAGTGAAATCCAATATCGATAACTTGGTAACCCTTTGCATCAGCGAAATTGATCAGGACAAACGCGCGTTGCGACTGGCTATTGAGGTTCGCCTCGAGGTATTGGAACGTAACAACTTAATTGCTCGACAAAACGATGAATACATTTTCCTTACTAATGAGGAAAAAGAGATTGAAGAAGCGATTAAGAAGACCGATATCGAACCTTCAGATGAGACCACCGAACTGAGTAACATCATCTTTAACGAGATATTGCGTCGCAACAACAACTACCGTTACCCAGAGAACAAGCAAGATTTTCCAGTGGCTCGTTTTTGTAACGGTGTTCCTTTTGATCGCAATTTAGACAGTGATATTTTGCTGAAAGTCGTTTCACCTATCGACAACAGTTACGACGAATACAACGACGCTACCTGTGCAAACTTTTCATCAGATTGCATTCTTGTCAAACTGAATGATAACCCTCGACTATTCGATGATCTTCGTGCTTATATAAAGACGGAAAAATTCATTCGCAAAAGCAGTAGTGCCTCAGGCTCGAGTCAAGAACAGATCCGCCGCGATAAAGCCAACGAGAACATGAATCGTCGCAAGCGATTAGTCGGAGATCTCGAAGAACTCATCAAAGAGTCTGATTTTTACACGCTTGGCTCTGGCTTTGATGCAAAAGGTAGCTCACTTGCTGTCATGCTAGAGGGAGCCTACCGCTACATCATTGAAAATACTTTCGGTAAGCTCAAACTGATCAAGCCATTCCCTGGAAATATCCTAAGCGAAACACAGCAAACTTTAGCCGCTGGCGATACGGCACAGATTGGCCTCGACTTAGCAGGTGAAGAAGCCAATCCACTCGCAGTTCTTGAAATAGAACAGCACGTTTCATTAAGTGACGACCATGGTTACGCGGTCACAGCGGCCGATATCATCAAGAAGTTCTCAAAGCGCCCTTATGGTTGGAACACCGATGAGATCATCCTAATATTGGCACGTCTTGGCCTTGCCAATAAACTTGTGTTTCAGGCTAATCAACAGGAAGTCCCGTTAAAAGGCTTATATGAACATCTAAGTAAGTCTCAAAAAAGAGCGAACCTGCGTATTCGCCGTATCAAGCAACAATCTGAAGCTAATCTCAAAAAGGCAGCGAAGCTGTATAAAGACCTTAGCTTGGGCACCGCTCCTAGCGCCGAAAAAGAGTTATTTAACTCAGCAGTTGAAAAGTTAAATCAATGGCTGACTAAACTGAGACGATTCAAATCTATGTCATCGACTGGTCATTACCCTGGTGGTAACGAGATCGATGATGGCATTATGTTGTTATCAGGCTTAACGGAAATCAAAACCAGCTTCCAGTTCGTTGATGAATTCATCGCTAAAACCAACGACCTGCTCGATTTTGAAGAAGACTATGAGTTACTGGAAAACTTCTACGAAACTCAGTTTACAAGTTGGCAAGGGCTAGAGCGAGCTTTAAATATCACCTTCTCCGCAAACCGAGCGTTCCTTGAAAAGAATGCAGAGGCAATGGCTGCACTTGATAAACTGACTGCTATTTACCACAACACATCACCGTATCGAGATATTCGTAATATTCAACCTCTGGTTGAGACGCTGACCTCAATCAATAACCAACTGATTGAAAAACAGCAAACTTATACCATTAAAAAGCTCGAACAACGTATTGGTGAAGTTAAAGAACTGATTGAAAACGCTGGAGCAAGTGCAGAGATCAGCAATAAAGCATTATTGCCTTTCCAGAACGCAATTAAACGCGTGCAACGTGAAAACAGTGTTTCGCAGATTAAGCACGAGCTTATCGAAGCGGATGATTGGTTTAACGATGCGGAAAAGGCAGTGAACGCCTACATTCTTCAGCAGCAAGCGCTAGCGGAAAAAACGCAAGAAACACAATCTTCAAATTCAGAAGCCACCGACTCACCATCATCAACGAGTCAATCTTCTGCGAACTATGGTTCATCGACGACAGAAGCAATGCCTGTCCGCGAAAAAGCGCCCAAGGCAAAGCCTACTCAAGCAATTGATGCGATGGAAGTCTACAGAGAAGTCTCTGAGGCGACTTATATGGAAACCGTCGAAGATGTTGAAAATTACCTGAAGGCGCTGCGCGATAAACTGGTCACTCTCGTTGAGAGTAACCATAAAGTACGCATTAAATAGCAGTGAAAAACAACAACCATTGAATTTCTGCCTGAGCGCAAGCTCAGGCTAAACCATCGAGTTATATAAATGAATACCAACAAACTCAAAGCTTATGCTCCGAAAGCCCGTTTGGCTTTTATGGATGCAGTAAAAAAACGCGCTGCCGTACTCGGCATTTACGAAAATAAAATCAGTGAAGCCACGACACAAGGAACGGATACCCTTATTGAAGGGCGTATCTTTACACGCAAGCAAGGTCAACAGCGTCAACAGTTAGTGAATCGCATCGAAGCGCTTGGTGGTAGTAAAGATGGCTACAACCAATTTATTAACGAAATGGCGTTTACCTGGTTTAACCGTTTTATAGCCATTCGTTTCATGGAAGTGAATGGTTATCTTGACCATGGCTTCCGTATGCTGAGTAAAGAAGAGGGTTCAGAGTTTGGCCAAGGCTTTGAAATCTTAGCTCATGCCGCTGATGTGGCAGAGGATTTGGGATTAAATAAATCCGACATCGTACAAATGCTATTAGCTGGCGACAAAGAAGAAGAGCTGTATCGTGAATTATTGCTCGCTCAATGCCACCAGCTCAGCAAAATCATGCCATTTATGTTCGAAAAACTAGATGACGCCACTGAGTTGCTACTACCAGATAACCTGACTAAAACCGACTCAATTCTCAAAGAACTGGTTAATGACGTACCTGAAGATAACTGGCGCGAAATCGAAGTCATCGGTTGGCTGTACCAGTTCTACATTTCAGAGCACAAAGATACGGTTATTGGTAAAGTTGTAAAAAAAGAAGATATTCCAGCTGCAACACAGCTTTTTACTCCAAATTGGATTGTAAAGTATTTAGTTCAAAACTCACTTGGTCGCCAGTGGCTAGCCACCTACCCTGACTCTGAGCTGAAAGATAAAATGGAATACTACATCACTCCTGCCGAGCAAAGTGATGACGTAGTTGAGCAACTAAAGGCAATTACGCCTACCAGTATTGACCCAGAGCAAATTAAAGTCCTCGATCCTGCTTGTGGTAGTGGTCATATCTTGGTTGAAGTGTATGAAGTGCTGCGTGAAATCTATCTCGAGCGTGGCTATCGCTTACGCGAAATTCCAGAGCTAATCCTGACTAAGAATATTTATGGTTTAGATATTGATGATCGTGCTGCACAAATGGCCGCTTTCGCTGTGCTAATGAAGGCTCGCAAGGATGATCGTCGTATCTTTAGTCGCGTTGAAGATAACCACATTAAACTTAATATTCACTCAATCCAGTCAACAGAACACCTTGATATCAATAAGCTTTGGCAAGACTTAGATCTAGATGAAAATAAACAAGCAGGCTCTATGAATGACCTGTTTGCAGAGCCGCAGTTAGAGATAGCAGAACCATCAAATGAGAACAAAAAATATCTAGAGCTACTTCGATACCTAAATGCACAGTTTATTGATGCGAAAAACCTTGGTTCTTTGATTCAAGTTGATAGCAAGTATAAGTCGGTACTTGACAATTTCAGGAAGTTGCTTGAAGACAAAACACGAGATACTAACCCAACGACTCGTGTCACTAGCGAGACTCTTTTACCTATCGTTAATCAGGCTATACTCCTGGCTAATAAGTACGATGTATGTGTGGCCAATCCACCTTATATGGGTAGTAAATATCAAGCTCCATTGGTGAAAAAATATCTTAAAGATAATTTCAAAGGATATGAAAAGGATCTTTTCTCAGCGTTCATCATTCGCAACTTGCAGCTTACGCGCGAATTCGGTGAACTCGGCTTTATGACACCGTTTGTTTGGATGTTTATCTCCAGCTATGAAGAATTGCGAACTAAACTCATCGACGATGAAATCATTTCATCTCTAGTACAATTAGAATACTCTGGCTTTGATGGGGCAACCGTACCAATATGCACTTTTACCTTAACCAAAGGCCATATACGTAATTATACAGGCTCTTATATCCGATTATCTAACTTTAAAGGTTCGACAAATCAAGGCCCTAAGACTTTAGAGGCAATTAATAATAGGGATTGTGGATGGCTCTTTGATACTAAGCCTGACGACTTTAAAAAGATCCCAGGAAGCCCAATCGCTTATGACATGCCAACACCGCTTATTAACTGCTTCCAAGAGAATGGATACCTTGCTGATGTTTTAAATGCAAAATCAGGACAAAACACTGGCGATAACGCAAGATTCATTCGCAATTGGAGTGAAATCGACTATTCGAAAATTGGTTACAACACAAAGTCTCTTGAAGATACGTTATCAAATGGATTTAAGTGGTACCCTTACAACAAGGGTGGAGAGTTTAGAAAATGGTACGGTAATTTCGACTCAGTAATCAATTGGGAGAATGATGGTCAAGAAATTAAAGAGTATGCTGTTAAAAGAAATGGTGGTAAACATTGGTCAAGGTATATCCAGAACCTAGACTATATGCTTAAAGAGGGAATCACGTGGACTTTTATCAGCTCATCATATTTCGGAGCACGATACACTCCTCAAGGCCACTTATTTGACTACGCAGGATGTTCCGCATTTCCTAAAAGCAATCATTCTCATCATGTGTACACTGGATATTTTTGCTCTGGAGTAGCTCAATATATACTTCGTTTTTTAAATCCCACATTAAATTTACAGCCTGGTAATGTTAGTACTCTACCTAATCCAGTATTGTCACCTGAACAACACAATGAAGTTTCTGCATGTGTTTCTGAATTAATAGATATAGCTCAAAAAGACTGGGATGCATTTGAACGTTCATGGAACTTTAAGAAACCAGACCTTCTGAATATAAAATCGGAAACTTTAAAGTTATCATTTGAAAAATTAAATCAACTTCATACAGAAAAACTTGAAAGGGCTAGATTATTAGAAATAAAAAATAAGAAGATATTTATAAATGCCTTAAAATTAGGCGGACACTTATTAGAAGACCTGAATAACGATGAAATTACTTTAATGTCAAACCTTGCTTACAGATATAAGTCTGATAATACAACCGTTGACTTATCTGGAAGGTATCAATCCGACACTATTGCTGAATTAATCAGTTATTCCCTAGGATGTATGATGGGCCGCTACTCCCTTGACCGCGAAGGTTTAGTCTACGCACACTCAGGTAACCAAGGCTTCAAAGAACTCGTAGCAAAAGGCGCATACAACACCTTCCCTGCTGATGATGATGGCATCATTCCAATAGCAGCCGAAGAGTGGTTATTCGATGACGATGCAACTAGTCGCTTCCGAGAGTTTGTAAAAACGGTTTGGGGTGAAGAGCACCTACAAGAAAACCTCGACTTTGTAGCCGAAAGCTTGTGCTTAGATGCCATCAAGCCGAAGAAGAACGAAAGCTCGATGGAGACGATTCGTCGTTACTTCTCGACTCAGTTCTACAAAGATCATTTAAAAACGTATAAAAAACGCCCTATTTACTGGCTATTTAGCTCAGGCAAAGAAAAGGCATTTGAATGCTTGGTGTACTTGCATCGTTACAATGAAAGTACCCTTGCCCGTATGCGTACTGAGTATGTCACCCCATTGATGGGTAAGCTGGAAACTCAGCACTCGGTCTTAACGGAAAGCCGCACAAACGCGAGTAGCACAGAGCAGCGACGCATTGATAAAGAGTTGAAATCAATCGAGAAGAAACAGTCCGAACTTCGTGCCTTCGATGAAGAGTTAAAGCACTTAGCAGAAATGAAGATTTCTATAGACCTAGATGACGGAGTAAAAGTTAACTACGGTAAGTTCGGTAACCTACTCGCTGACGTCAAAGCGATTCATGGTAAAAAACCAGAAGAACTCAAGTGAGGTATTGAGCAGTCGTAATGGCTGCTCATTTTACTTCAAAGTCGGGATGATTGGATTTAATGAAGTAATCACGACAACTTCGTGAACAAAATAATAAATCTAATTGCCTAGCTTAAAAATAGTTTGGCAATCACTTGCAACATCAGAAGAGCTAAAAATGAGCAATACATATAGAAACGACAAAGATTTAGAGTTACTCCGTTACGCCGATAATGAAATGCTCAGCATCTTAGTCAAGTACTTAACCATAGATAAAGATGGCAAAACTCGCTTCACCGAAACATTGACGGGTGATAAACAATTTAAAGCTGCCCAAGGCAACTATCAACAAGTGTGGCAGCTTATCGCGGGTGAATTACAACACTTTGGTGGGGATACTCTAGTTAATCTGTTTAGAAGATCAGGCGTGGAATACAGAGAAATTCTAATCGATGTTTGTAAAAAACTGAGCATAAAAACCGACTATAAAGCTGGTGTCGTTGATATTGAACAAGCACTCCTAGCCAAGCTATTCCAGGATTCTTGGGAAAAAATGTCAGAGACCGAAAGAGACCAACTTAGACAAGAACTTAAAATAGATCCGTCGTTAACGAGTAGCGCCGCTTTGGCTGCAATCATCACTGCTATTAGGATGGGTGGTTTTATGTCATATCAAATCGCTATGATTGTCGCGAGCGCAGTAGCAAAAGCAATACTTGGTAGCGGCCTCACGATCGCCGCAAACGCTGGGCTAGCGCGTGTGATTGGACTTTTTGCAGGTCCAATCGGAATGGCAGTTACGGTGCTCTTGACAATACCTGCTATAAGTGGGCCAGCATTTCGGGTAACGCTACCCTCAGTAGTACAAATTGCGGCAATGAGACAGCAAATGTTAAATTCAGAGGAGCCTATTTTCTAATGGACACAATTTTCACTTTCGACTGGGCACAAGTTTACCCAAAAGTTATAGAAGGGCTACAAAACGGTACAGTTGTCTTAAGGGATGGTGTTGCGTATTGGACGGAGCTAGCGGAACAATCTGGAATTGTTCAACATATGCCCTTAAAGCAAGTACCTTTTGATCCAGAAAAATTGAACGAAATTAGTCAATTGATACAAGCAACTCATGCAACACAGATGGCAGCGATCGGGTTATCAACAACGATTATTGTAGGTGCTATTGTTGTTCAAACCATGTATTTAGCGAAAAAAATTGACAAGTTGCAGCAGACAATTGATGTGATCTCTTCTGATATTGATGCTCAAAACATCTTGTTCTATTTAGAAAAAATGTCTAAATATTTCGGTACTATTGAGTCAGCTAGAGTGCTTCTACTTGATAAATCACTGGTATCTGAAACTCAAGATATTGCAGCAAGTTTAATCAGCACGTTATCAATACAAAGAAACGAAGTCTTGTCGCTGATTGACAACCTAACTTCGTTTGCAGATAAAGCGACGGATCGACATCTTGAGCACATGCTGGATTTCATCTCATTAATGCTGGATATTTTACCCAAAGCTATTTATATAGAAAGTCAACTTTGTGACCGATATAGCAAGTTTAAGCTCTCAGAGCACCTCATGCGAGAAAACTCCAAGCGATACAATAGAACACTTAATGAGTTTCGATTTTGGTGTAACGACAAAGCAAAAGCAGCAATAAGGGGGGATGATAAAGCTATCTCTATTCCATTTCATGAAAAAAAAGCACAGTTGCAGCAGCTCTTCCAATCGGAACATAACCCTCTGCTATTACAAGAATTACAAACACCAAAATTAGAGGTAGTTGCCAGTTAATCCAAGAAAATTTGGCAAGGGGGAACTTATCTCCCTTGTTATCTAAATCCGATACGTTTAGTCATCACAGTAATCACCTGACTATAGCCAGTCATAGTGTTAAAATAAGATAGAATTTTCAGCACTATAACTGCCCTATCGGAATACACAATGAACATAGACCAAATATCTCAGGGCCTTTTAAACAAATTTGAACATAGCCGTTTGGTATTTTGGCAAGATACCGACAAAGAGTTTATTGATCAGCTTGATGAGCTTTCTATTGACGGCATTGAGATCATCCATTTAGATGATAAGTCCCACTTCGAAGTAAAGACTCGTGTCGAGCTACTTGAACCAACCACCCGATTTGTTCTGTACAGCAACACTGAAACCAACAAACCAGAACGCGATTGGTTATATGACATTCGCCTTTACTCCGAAGATTTCTATGCTGACTCAAGCTCAATGATCCTGAATGAGATTGGCATGAGAATGGAGTTTCGTCAGGTTATTTCCCATTACCGCGCCTTTTTTACAGCTAAGGTTCGCCGTGAACGCCTGAAGAAGTTGTTGCCTCACAGTGCAAATAAAGAAGAGCTGGAACTAGCACTACTAGCAGCGACACTTAAAGTTGAGTCTCCAACCTTTCCTGCTATCTTGAATCATCTGTTATTAAAGCTTGCAGATGGCATCGATGTTAATACTATTTTCAGTGATCTAGAAAAGTACAACTTGGTTGATACTTTCTGGCGCTTTGCTTTCGATGTGATGGGATATCAAGTTGAAAAATTTGATGACACAGAGCAAATTCAACCTCATCTAAACGATTTGGTGACCAAACTTCTATTCACAGAGTGCTACCAGTCTTTACTTAATAGTGGAATCAACGGTAATCACGAGGTCTTTGCAAGGTTCAAGCAGCACCTGCTACCAATCAATTTAGATGAATCAGGTAAACGCGATTATACCGAGCGAAGAACATTTAACTCATCTAAACGAGCGACAGCGATCAGTTTTATTAAGGGTATGCGAGAAAATCGAAATTTATCAAATGCATATAACACCCTTGCAAAACAAGTAGAGCAAGAATTCGAGATAAAGCACATCTTGTCGATGGTTAAGTCCTCTACGCACCTTCATCGTGTCGATACTTTTGAATATGCAGAGCAACATTTTATTATCTTACTCGCTCAACAATTGAGCGACCTCGATCAAGTTGAAGTCGATTCGTTGATCTCTCATCGCTTAACGACACATTGGACTCATCATCAGCCAAATTACGCAGCTATCTTAAAAGCAATTCGAGCTGCCAAACAGTTTTATGCGTTAAAGCAGCAGTATATTGATGGCTTTAATTTTTCGTCTGCCAAAGAAATGTACCGAGCGTATGAAACTGACTTGTATAAGTTCGATTCTGCATACCGTCGTTTCTGTGAGCATGCTTTAAAAGTCGCTCATAATGGCTCTGATATATTGAAAAAAACAGGGTTGGTTTCTGATATCGAAACACTCTATGTGGACTGGTACTTACACGACCTAGCGATCGCTTGGGGTAAACTGGTCGATGAAGAGTCTTTGTTAGATAACTGGACGATTTCAGGCGTACCAAACCAAAATGAGTTTTATAGACGACAAGTCGAAGGCATTTTTAATACAACACAAGTCAAAAAAGTATTTGTCATTATCTCTGATGCACTTCGTTATGAGGTTGCACATGCAATAAGTGACCAAATTAATAATGAAAAGCGCTTTCATTCCGAGATTAAATCTCAACTTGGTGTCGTACCTTCCTATACTCAGCTTGGTATGGCTTCTTTGCTACCACACAATGAAATCTCTACACACATCAACTCAACCGTCGAATACAAAGTCGATGGTATCAGTGCTCGTGGTACAGACAATCGAAATAAGATTTTGGCTAAGCGCAATGGGATCGCGTTTAAAGCTTCAGAAGTGCTGAACTGGACTAATGAGGAAGGCAGAGAAAAAGTTCACGATGCTAGAGTGATCTATATCTACCACAATGAAATTGACAAGGTTGGAGATAAAGGTGAATCAGAGCATCAAACGTTTGAAGCCTGTGCGACAGCTATCAGTGAAATCAAGCAGTTAATTGAACGTATCATCAATCGCTTAAATGGTAGTCGTGTGTTGATTACCGCTGATCATGGTTTTATTTTTAAATCCAGCGATGTTGTCGATTCAGATAGAACGGCTTTAACCGTCAAACCAAAAGGCGCTGTTGAAGCTAAAAAGCGCTACATCATTGGTGAAAGCCTTCCAAACGATAGCTTCTATTGGCACGGTAAGATGACCAACACAGCGAGTTTAACAGTAAACTCGGAATGCAGTGACGGTGAATTTATTGTTCCTCGTGGATCAAATAGATTTAACTTCGTTGGAGGGGCAAAATTTATTCACGGTGGCATTATGCCACAAGAAATTTGTGTTCCAGTCATCCAAGTCAAAGAACTGACTACAAATAAATTGCAGTCACGATACGCCAAAGAGCGAGTACCCGTTGTTCCGCTTTCAAACCCTATCCGTCTTGTCTCTATGGCAGATAAAATCGAGCTTTTCCAGGCAGCAGCTGTTGGCGAAAAGTACACGGCTCGTGAGCTAGAGATTTGGATTGCTGATCCTAATGGCCAACCCGTATCCCACAAACAGAAAGTGATGTTTGATGCGACCTCTGAAAAGCAAGATGATAGGAAGCGAAATGTTGTGATCATGCTCAACGGTACGGGATTTGATCGCACCTTATCTTATAAGTTAATGATGAAAGACATCAGCGATCCGACTAAGACACAAGAGCTACAACCTCACTCCGTCACGATCGATATCGCGATAGAAGATGACTTCTTTTAAGGCGTTAGGAACCCTGTATGACAGAAAATTATAATCAACAAGAGCCTATTGACGTTCCTAGTCAGGCAGATGAAATCCAACATGTCAGAGATGTCGATCTGGATGAGTTGATGACGACTCAATTCAAAGGAAGAGTTGTACGTAAAGACCTGACCAAACAACTTAAGGAAGGAGCCAATGTTCCTGTCTATGTCCTCGAGTACCTGTTAGGGATGTATTGCTCGACTGATGATGATGAGTTGATAGAAGCTGGCTTAGGTCGAGTAAAACAAATTCTGACTGATAACTATGTTCGCCCAGACGAAGCTGAAAAGGTCAAATCACTGATCCGAGAAAAAGGCACACATAAAGTTATTGATAAAGTCACTGTAAAGCTTAATCAGAAAAAAGACGTATACGAGGCGAGCCTATCGAATTTAGGTATCAAGGACGCGGTGATCTCTGCCAATGTTGTTAAAGAGAATGAAAAGCTGCTGACAGGCGGTATTTGGTGCATCATCACTCTAAGCTACTTCTATGAGGAAGGGCAAAAGACGTCACCATTTTCTGTTGTTGGCTTAAAAGCAATTCAAATGCCTTCAATGAACATGCAAGAAGTGTTTGATGCTCGACGCAACTTCACTATGGATCAATGGCTAGATATGCTATTACGCTCAATTGGTATGGAACCTGCCAATCTGGAGCAGCGTGCTAAGTGGCATATCTTAGCTAGAATGATACCGTTCGTTGAAAATAACTATAACGTCTGCGAACTAGGCCCTCGAGGTACAGGTAAATCTCACGTTTATAAAGAATGTTCCCCGAACTCTTTATTGGTATCGGGTGGTCAAACCACCGTCGCTAACCTTTTCTATAACATGTCAAGCCGCCAAGTCGGTTTGGTTGGCATGTGGGATATTGTCGCTTTTGACGAAGTCGCTGGTATCCGATTTAAAGACAAAGATGGCGTGCAGATAATGAAAGACTACATGGCTTCAGGTTCATTTAGCCGTGGTCGTGATTCCATTGAAGCGAAGGCTTCAATGGTCTTTGTCGGTAATATTGATCAAAGTGTCGAAACACTGGTTAAAACGAGTCATCTACTTGCCCCATTCCCTGCAGAGATGATTGACTCAGCGTTTTTTGACCGTTTCCACGCCTATATTCCTGGCTGGGAAATTCCTAAAATGCGTCCAGAGTTTTTCACAAACCGTTTTGGTTTGATCACAGATTACCTTGCTGAATACATGCGCGAAATGCGCAAACATGCATTTGCCGATGCTATCGACAAATTCTTCAAGCTGGGAAACAATCTCAATCAGCGAGATGTTATCGCCGTTCGCCGTACCACATCTGGACTGCTAAAACTTTTAGTGCCACATGGCGAGTACTCTAAAGAAGATGTACGGATTTGCTTGACCTATGCACTCGAGGTTCGCCGCCGAGTGAAAGAGCAGCTCAAAAAAATTGGAGGAATGGAGTTCTTCGATGTTAACTTCTCTTACATTGATAATGAAACGCTCGAAGAGTTCTTTGTCAACGTTCCAGAACAAGGCGGGTCTAAAATCATCCCTCCAGGTAGACCCAATGCAGGAGTCGTTCATTTCGTTAGCCCTGGCACTGCGGGTAAACTTGGTGTCTTCCGTATTGAAACTCAAAAAACAGCAGGTAACGGTAAACTAACGACATCAGGGCTTGGTTCGGATACCGAAGCAAAAGAGCAAGTCAAAGTCGGTTTCGAGTATTTCAAAGGAAACCTATCACGAATAGCGGCGAACAATCAGTATTCGGAACATGAGTTCCATTTGCATTTTGTTGACCTCCAGATGTCTGGTCATTCACATAGTTCTAGCCTAGCCGCTTTGATTGCTAACTGCTCAGCTCTACTTGGAAAGCCGATGCAAGAATCGATGGTGGTTTTGGGGTCGATGACCCTAGGAGGAGTATTGCATCCAGTTCAGGATTTAGCAGGTTCAATGCAAGTCGCTCTCGAAGCTGGTGCAAGCAAGATTCTTATTCCTATGGCATCTGCTACGGATATCCCGACAGTGCCAGCTGAAACATTTACTAAGTTTCAAGTTAGCTTTTACAGTGACCCTGTAGATGCTGTTTACAAGGCCCTCGGGGTTAGTTGATATTTGTTTATGAGATATTAAAGCGGCTTATGCCGCTTTAATATAATTATGCTGCTCAGTTTTTATCATTTCTTCGCTTGCACTGACTCACTGTCAACATCGGAATTGACCTGTTCATTAATGTAGGTATTTAATGGCAAGCCTTAAAAAATGCAACAAATCTCACAGCAACTATCCTACACCAATACCCTTGCACCTGGTACGTAACCGCCCGACTTAGCTATCCTACGTTTTAATTCGAGGTGGTTATCAATAGGTAGTCCACACCACTTTCTGACATCTTCAATGATAGAGAATAACTTCAGTGAATTGATGTTCTCAACTACGACTAACAAGTCATTCTCATCCACATCCGTTAGCCAGGTGAGTTCATTCATATGTACGGCCCCATCACCGTATTTTTCAGCATCTGGATAAGAACAAATCTGGTACTCATGAGAAAGATGAATCAGCAGGTGATAGTTCATGTCTTCACTTAGGTACAGTTCACATCGTACCGATTGCCATAAATCATGTTTGATGCATTTATTGTTTGGATAACGACTGCCATCGCCAAAACGCTCGATAATCGGTTGATTAACAGGTTTGGGGTTGTTCGAGTTTTCGATTAGTAATACTTTCTCTCCTGTCATGACGACCTCTTCAACATCAACGACAGGATTTAGATTAAAAGACTCCTCGGTAGCTAGTAAAAATGTCGGACATTGCTTAACAAGCATCCAAAGTTGGTATATCAAGTGGAAGACATCTTTATCTTCAACTAACACAGAGCTGTTGGACACAGGCATCTTAAGACAGGAATCCTCATTCTGATTTTTTAACCAGTGATGATATCTTTGGAAGGTATCTTCTAAGTCATCATCGCGAATCATTTCATCTATATCTGACAAGCGAATAGTTTCAATGTAGTTACCATTCTCATCTTCTATTGGAATACACTTACTTAATAAATTGGCCTGATTTTCATGATCTTGGAAAAAGCGAATGAGTTCCCGCAAGTAGCGATTTTCCATTAACTCATCAAACGACGCGACAAAGGTGTCTACGCTGTTAAAGCATAAAGCATGCTCAAAACGTCCAGACTCACGACGCGGCGCTCCGCAAAAGTCGATAATTGATTGCCTTTCAGATGGCGACAAAAGTCTTTTGGCCGTTTTCATCTCACTTATGCGAGACTCTTCTATACAGAGTACATTTGACATATCTTTCTGCGTTTTACCCTGACTCTTAAAGTAGCTGATAGCGTGGTTTATCCACAATATGGTATCTCGTTTCTTGCTCATAAGTTCTCCTTAAGTATTGATTTATAGACTATAGAATACCCAATGAGATGTAATTACTTATTTATCGTAATTTATCGTAATAAATTACGAATCAAAAAATACAGAGCATTTTGCACTGGGAGGTAATACCTAAAACCGAGTTACAATGCTGGGCTGAACCTACTAAGCATCCTCTAAACTATCAGACCTGTTATTTCAAACGAGATAAGATTTTATAAAATTGGTATGGAACTGGTTGACTTAGTGGGTGAGCAACATGAGCAGTCGAACTCTTTAATCTGAATCACAATTGGTCCAAAATTAATGGATGTTTATGATACGTTAAACCAAAGATTTGGGTGTGTGGAACAAGGGGGAATCGCAGAAGTGCAAATGCGGCGTCAGATGTTAACGCCGCAATATACGACCCGCTGGGTCGATGAACCGAAGATCAGGTGTTCGCTATCACACACTCAACAAATCGATGTCAGGATACACTAGTCTATTGAGTTTCTTTTCAGCTTTACAATAAATCTGATCAGTAAATTTTTGCGTGTTGAGGATCTTTGCGTCCGCCGCTATCGCTTCATCGCGATACACGTTGATCAATTTCCACACGGTTTTACCACGTTCAACTTCAACGAAAGTTGCATGAGGTATGCCTCGGTATGAACTCGCAACTGCTGTATAAACTGTAATCAAGACTTGAATACCTACCTGATCCTTTTTTAATAGATAAGTATCTAAAGTCTGTTGTACTTCGTTGAGTATTTTATAGACGCCTTCGCTGGTTAATTCTCTAGCACTTGTACGCTTTTGCACTGACTCGAGTGCTTTGTCTAACCCATTGATTTTTATTAAACTCATTGTGACGCCTCCATTGCAGTTGAAGACATCAATGCAGGATTTAACTTCTCAAACTGTTTACTCATTCGAGTAATGGCAGCATCAGGTACACCATGAATATTTTGGTATTTCCCATTTATGTCAATGACTTTGAATGATACATTCATCTCATCCGCAAGTGATTTGTAAAATGACCTTTCCCAGTTTTTTACAAATGTGTTTGCAACCACGACGTCAAATCCTGCACGAAGTAAGCGCTTCGTTTCGAGTTGACACCAGGCATAAGCATTTTTGATTAGAGCGGGGGCGTATTGATAGGTATCGTTTTTATCGATAAAAAATTGGTCAGCTTCAACTAAGACAGCATCGAGAGTTTTTGCGTATGTAGACTTTCCAGAGCCTGGTAATCCACGCACAAGAGTAAGTGTTTGCTTGGCCATTTTGGCGTTTCCTTTTATTAAAAAATAATCCCCTCCTCTCACCGATAAGGTGATGAATTCTTTGATATTGTTTAATTTATTTAACTCAATCTTTATACAAATTGAGATAGAGAGTGTTCGAGCTTATTAAAACGTATAAAAAGCTATTCGTCAATAATTTATTTCAATTAAAACATATACTTACTATTTACTTTTGACGTTATTTATATCTAATAAAAACAAAGAATCGGTTTTACCCCTTAGCGGGGGTAAACGACAGACTACCCTCTATAAGGGGTAAAGATGGTTTGTTGACTATGAATCAAACATCGATTGATGCCTGCGAAAGCAGTGCTGAATGAAAACGCTTGGTACCACATTGGGAAAACATTTAGTATTGAACGGGCAGAATTGACTTAGTTAGTTCCATTACACTTACTACTAGACTGCTCCATACCACCCTTTAGTGGACATCCGCTCAGATAATCGGACACACCCCCTTATAAAAATGACAGTAATTCAATTGCTGTGTTCGTTTGCATTTCTTTTTGTATGTTAGAATAACAACACCAGTAAATAATCAACGCTTACAATGTCAGAACAGTCATATCACAAGCTTTTAAAATCTACTTTTGAAAATGCACTGCTTCATCTCTACTTTAAGGTCAGTGCGTCTCAAAACTTTGTCAAAGAAGTACAGCGCAACAAAATCCTCATTGACTTCTTAAAACCAAAATTGAGAGAGCAACGCTATTCACTTATCAAAAAAAAGCTAAAAACCATCTGCTTAATGAAAAACAAATTTGGGTCAATCGAGAAACACTTAAGTGGGATTATTCAACAATATAGCTCAATCAAGAGCAAGAATGATGTAGACAAACTCTATGACTTGCTTGAGCAGTTCGAGAAGGCAGGGTTTGAAACAAAGCTGATTGAGGAAACTTCAACACAGAATCAAGATGTAGTTTATTTGGATAGAGCACACATTAACAATTGTTTCGATGAGATCGATAATCACCAAATCGCACCAATTTCTTTACTCATTCATACAGAACAATTAGACAAGTTTACTCAATGTCTTGATGAACAAATCCATTTTAAATATGACACTTTTCAAGTTAACGAATCATTGAGGAACTATCACTATCGCTTACATCCTCTTTCCTGATTGCTTGAACATGTAAAAGGCTTTGATGTGATGGACGCACCTCCCTTCTAGCACCGTTGTACCAAACTAATGGTGCAACCAGTAAGAGCAGGAGTAATCATCATGTCTATTAAAGTTGTCGGTATCGATATAGCCAAAAACCTCTTTCAAGTATGCGTGTTGAGTTCTGATGGACAAATCTTGTCAAACCGAAAGGTAAAGCGTGACAAGCTTCTTGATACAGTCCGTCAATTACCAGAGAAAACGGCTATTGCGATGGAATCATGCGCAACTTCGCATCATTAGGGCAGAATATTTCAAGAGCTTGGACATAGCGTAGCTCTTATCCCAGCTCAGCACGTAAAGCCATTTGTTGGGCGGCAAAAGAACGATGCTAATGATGCGAGAGCAATTTGCGAAGCATTTTCTAGGCCTGATATTCATTTTGTTCCTGTTAAGTCTGTTGAGCAACAAGACCTCAAAGCTATACGCAGTGTCCGTAAACGCTTGGTGGAGAACAGAACTGCCTTGTCGAACCAGAACAGAGGACTCGCCGCTGAATACGGAGTGGTTTTCCCTTTGTCTATTAAAGCTTTGCGAAGTCATTTACCGATAGCTCTTGAAGATGCAGAGAATGATCTTTCCCCAGTAATGAGGAACTTACTGCAAACTTTATACTGTGACTTTGTCAGCCTTAGCGAAGAGATAGATGAAATGACCCAAAGTGTCACCATGTTGAGTCAGCAAAATCCAAGGTATGAGGCTATTCGGAATATTCCTGGTTTTGGTCCGATTTTGACAGCGGCACTGATTAGTGAGGTAGGTGCTGGACACCAATTCCAAAATGGTCGCCAGTTCTCAGCATGGTGTGGCCTGGTTCCAAAACAAAATAGTACAGGTGGAAAAAGTTGTCTCGGCTCTCTATCGAAGAATGGTAATCGCAAATTAAGAGCATTACTTATTCACGGCGCTCGCGCAGTGGTTCGATGTGGAGCTAACAAAGTGGATTCTATGGGAGCATGGTTGAGAGGACTCATTGCACGCCGAGGCAAAGCAAAAGCGATTGTCGCTCTTGCAAACAAGCTCGGTCGGGTAGCATGGCACATCTTGGTGAAAAATAGTGAATACGATATTAATCAGGCCTTTAAGCCTGTTTGATAAAAAATAGCAAGTTCTAAGGAGTTATCCTAGAGAAGCAACTGAGTTTGCAATAGCTGATGAATAAACGGTGAACCATCCTTACTACACTCTGATAACGCAACATGGTTATTGAAACCGAGGCTTTGAAAAGACAGTGAGGGGCGGATTACATCATGGCGCAGGTTTATTATCGACCTAGAAAGACGTCGGATATATGTTAGCGACCGTATCATTCAATTAGCCATTGCATCCTGAGGTGCGTCCATATATGTTTTACCCGATACATTGCTGTCTCTGAGAGCGAGCGCTTATGATAACCATACCGCTTTTTCCATTTCTTGTTAGA